>JADHSZ010000005.1 GCA_016776635.1 Alphaproteobacteria bacterium | reverse complement strand
CCGCCGTCAACAGCGATGCGGTGATGCTGGCCCAGGCGCTGGTAAAACTCTATCAGGACAATGCCAGCACCCTGACCCCCGACCCCCTTTACTCCGCCTTCTATCATTCTCATCCCCCTCCGGCCATCAGGCTGGCCCGCCTCAAACGGCTGGCGGCGGGGTGATTCCCTATGAATCTCCGGGGGTCTCCGGTGTTCTCTCGTCTTTAGCTGGATCGTGGAAGCCCGAAGCCGTAACGTCCCAGGGAACCGGCTCCGTTGTTTGCCCCGGCATTTACTCCGGCGGCGGCGTGGCGCGTTCCCACTCCACGGGAAAGCTGGCCAATCCCGGCTTTCTGTGTTCCCGCAATTTTTGTTCCTCGGCGCGCTGGAACATGAGCTGCGCCTTGGCTTTATCCACGGGGATAAAGCCACCGCCGCGCACCAGGGTGCCCGCATAAAGCTGGCCTAAAAGGATGGAGGCAATGGAACTTCCGGCGTTGGATGCGTCGACCAGCATGGCCAGCCCCTTGGGCTGGTTGGCGGGTGTGCCTCTGCCGGTGATCAGGCTCATGGCCAGTTTTGTGACGGCAAGGGAATCACCGTGTTCGGCTCCCCTCATCAGCCATTTCTGGCTTTCCTCGTTACTCTGGGGGACGCCGCGCCCCTGGGCGTAGAGCGTGCCCAGCGCCGACATGGCCTGGCCGTTCCCCCGGTTGGCGGCCTGAAGGAGCAAGGCGGCGGCATGGGCGTCATCGGGAGCCCCCCCCTGGCCTTCAAGATACATGTTTGCCAGATGCACGGTGGCGAAGGTGTCGCCGCGTTCGCTCGCCAGCCCCAGCCATTGGCGGGCCTGGGCCAAATCCTGGGTCACGCCACGTCCCGCCAGATAGGACAGCCCGAGGTTACGGATGGCGCTGAGATCGCCTTTCTCCGCGGCTTTTTTGAACCATTTGGTGGCGGTCTCGGGGTCTTTTTCCACCCCATAGCCATTGGCGTATCCCACGCCCAGCCGTCCCATGGCGAAACCGTCTCCCTGTTCCGCGGCCTCCAGGAACAGTTCCATGGCCTTGGCGTCGCTTCTTTCCCTTCCTTGTCCCGTGGCGTAGTTCAGGGCCAGTTCGGTAAGGGCGCCGGTGGCGGCGGTGGGGACGTCCGTGCTCTGTGGCGGTGGCGCCTGTTCCAGCACGCCACAGGCGGAGGTTGTGACAAGAAGTGCTCCCCAAAGGAGGGGCGAGAGAAAGCGTGAAAAAAGCTTCATGGCTGGATCGCCATAGTCCTTGTGGGATGAGGAAACTGCGGAGCGCTCCCACATCCTGAACGTTCCGGCATCCGAGAGCAAGCCGCCCGCCATGATCCCGGCGTGGGAATTTTGCCATTTTTCCCACTCAACTGTGGGCAAGGCATTCCTGTTTCCGGGGCTTAACGAACTCCAGGTGCAAGTTACACTTGAAAGTAACGATCAAACTGCCAATTTCCGGTTATATCCGTCTGCGTGGCTCCAAGGCATCTTAAGGGCCGGAATTCCAATCCAATTCCGTTAAATCTTTATCTCCTTGGATAGGGGGGATAGGGCTTTTTTATCTATCGTAAGGTGTATAATTATTAGAAATTACAACTTATTATTCAGCAGATGATCCTTTTAACAAATGTAATTTTAATTTCACGGCATCGAAACTTCATACAACATGTCCGGCAGCGAAAAGAATATCATTGAACAACTGAATGCCCTGCGTTCCGCCTTTGCGGGAACGCTGGATTCCCGCTTACACGAAATGGAAGATTCTTTTTCCGGGATTGTTTCCGGGAAAAAGTGGGGCCAGATTGTTGAGGGTGTTGAGTCACTGCGGGCCCAGGCGCACAAGCTGACGGGAAGCGCCGGGACGTTCAGTATGTCCGATATTTCAGATGCGGCGCGCCAGGTGGAAGAGGCCTGCGACGCGCTGTGCCGGGCGAGAAGGCCTCTTTCAAAGAAAGGCTTCAAAAAGCTTGAGACGAATATGGCCGGGGTAAAGGCCAGTATCGTGGCGAGCCATTCGGACGCCATCTCGGATATTCACGAATTCGATGTCCTGTCGAAAAAACAGGCACGCGCCCATGCCGGCGAAACCGTTCTTATCGTTGATGACGATCAGGCGTTCCTGAACGCAATGGAGACCCAGCTCCGCCACGCCGGATTCAAAAGCGAAGGTCTGGACGATGCGGAAGCGCTGGAGCGTCGTCTCGCCCAGGGGGGCGTGGCCGCCGTTATTATGGACATTATTTTTCCCGGAGACAGGGATGCCGGAGTCCGCGTCGTCGAAGAGCTCCATGAGAAGGGCGTGCTCACCTGTCCGGTGATCTACATCTCCCAGCGCGGTGATTTCGAGGCCCGCCTTTCCGCGGTGCGTTCGGGATGCGACAGCTATTTCGTCAAGCCGGTGGATGTGATGGACCTGGTGGAGACGCTGATGCATCTCCTGTTTCAGGAGTCCAGCGATCCCTACCGGGTACTGCTGGTGGACGATGATCCCCTGGTCAATGAACGCAACGCGTCTCTGCTGGCGCAAACCGGGGCCAGAGTGGTGACGGCCACGGACCCCATGAAAGCCGTGAACGAGGCCTGGAATCTGCGGCCCGACGTTATTTTACTGGATATCAACATGCCGCAATGCGATGGCTTCGAGCTGGCGGAGGTTATTCGCCAGCAACCGGCGTTTCTCGATATTCCCATTATATTTCTGACTGCCTTCGGAGGGGAAGATCGCCGCCTGACGGCTCTGCGCAGCGGTGGCGATGACTTCCTGGAAAAGAGCTGTTCTCCACAGGAACTGATTAACAATATTTTGTCGCGGGCCCGGCGTTTCCGTGAACTCTCCCGGCATGTGTTGCGCCTGGGCGAGAGCGAGAACCGGTTTCGCAAGGTGGCTCAGACGGCGAAGGACGCCATTATTACCGCCAACGATCAGAGTGAAATTATTTTCTGGAATGAAAGCGCGGAACGCATTTTCGGATATACCGGCGTCGAGGCTCTGGGCCATTCCCTCGATGTGATCATTCCCGAACATCTCCGTAATCCTCATATGGAAGGATTTCACCGAGCCATCGATCATGGTCTCCCGGAGAACTCCCAGCTGATGGAACTCACCGGGTTACGAAAGGACGGTGGCGAAATTCCCCTGGAGGTTTCCCTTTCCGAGTGGCAAAGCGGCGGCCACCGCTTTTTCACGGGCATTATCAGGGATCTTTCCGAGCGCCAGAATCTTGAGGACATCGCCGAGGAAAAACAGGAACGCCTCGATGCTATTATCGAAAACACGGCCGAAGGTATCGTCACCATAGACGCGGAAGGAACCATGCAAGACGCCAACCCCGCCGTGGCGCGGATATTCGGCTACGACGCCAGGGATCTGATTGGCCATAATGTTTCCATGCTGGTGCCCGAGCACGAGCGTTCCGACCATGACAAGTTCGTCCGTGATTCGGAAATCCATGGGCCACGAATTATCAATCGGGTCAGGGATCTGTGGGGACAGCACAAGGACGGCCGTCTGTTCCCCATCGAACTTTCCATATCCCCTCTGGAATTCAGGGGGAAGAAAATGTTTGTGGGTATCATGCACGATATTTCCCGGCGCAAGGAGGATGAACAAAGGATCGAGGCCGCCATGGTCGAAGCCGAGACCGCGAATCAGGCCAAATCACAGTTTCTCTCTTCCATGAGTCACGAGCTGCGGACTCCGCTCAATTCCATTCTTGGCTTCGCACAGGTTCTGGAGGCCGATGACGAAGCCCCCTTAAATCAGGACCAGACGGAATCCGTGGAACAGATTATTGCCTCGGGCAATCACCTTCTGACGCTTATTAACGACGTTCTGGATCTTTCCAAGGTGGAAAGCGGCAAGGTGGACGTATCGGTGGAGGACGTGGATATCCTTCAACTGGTCCATGAAACCACGAACCTGATTTCGGGCCTGGCCGAAAAACACGATGTTCTCCTCCATATCCCGGAAATGGATAAGGACGGCTCCTTCCTCAGGGCGGATTATCTGAAGCTGAAACAGGTTTTGCTTAACTTTCTTTCCAACGCCGTTAAGTACAACCGTAAGGGCGGTGACGTGACGCTCTCCGTCGAACACCGCAAGGGCGGAAAAGTCCGCGTCAATGTCCGGGATACCGGAGAAGGTATCGCGGAAGATAAAATTTCCCGGCTGTTTGACCCCTTCGAGAGGCTGGGCCATGCAAACGGCTCCATCGAGGGAACCGGAATCGGTCTCACCATTACCAGGCAACTTGTGGATATGATGGGAGGAGAACTCGGGGTGGACAGTACCCCGGGCGAAGGCTCCACCTTCTGGGCGGAATTTGACGAAGCCGAAAGGCCGGTCTCTCATGTTGAGAAAGCTCTGGAGGGCATGGAAACGGTTTTCGGCTTCGGGGGGAGAAAAAGCGAACGTATTCATACGGTGCTTTACGTGGAGGACAATCCTTCCAACATGGATTTCATGCGCAAGATCATGTCACGGCTTCCCCAGTACGAACTGATAGAGGCAACCACCGCTGATGCCGGACTCGAAGCCGTTTTTTCGCAAAAACCCACGATTATTCTGATGGATATCAATCTTCCCGGCGCCAGTGGCTACGACCTTCTGCAGATTCTTCAGGAAAATGGAATTACCGATACGACAACGGTCATCGCTCTTTCCGCTAACGCCATGGAAGGGGATATCGAAAAAGGTATGAAGGCTGGTTTTTTTGATTACCTTGTCAAACCCGTGGAAATCCCGAAACTAGTAAAAGTACTTGAAAAGGCAACCCTTCATCATGACTGACTTGCCAGTTGAATATGCCGATGCCCGCATCCTGGTCGTGGATGACAGCGAGATCAACGTCCTGCTTCTGCAAAAGATGCTGTCCAAGGGGGGATACCGTAATGTGGAGACTCTCACCGATTCGCTGCAGGTGACGGCGCATTACCAGGCCAAGGGCTGCGACCTGATCCTGCTTGATATCCGTATGCCGGGCATGGACGGGTATGAGGTCATGGAAGCATTGAGCAAGATCAAGGGCGATGACTATCTTCCGATCCTGGTTATGACGGCGGATCTCGACGCCGAGGTCATGAACCGTTCCCTCGAATGCGGCGCCAGGGACTTTCTCACCAAACCCAGCAATCGCATCGAGACCCTGAACCGTGTCCGCAATATGCTGGAACTGAGCCGCCTCCATAACCGGCTGACGGACGAAGTTTCGGCTCCAAAGGAAGTCTCCGGCGACCCCTCCCGCAAACGGGGCTAGGAAATCCGCCCGGCTCTTCACAAAAGTTTCATCGAACCGCAATATGGTTGGCGTCCGTTGCCGCTAACATACCCAAAAATTACGGGAACCCTTTTGTGTGGAACGATAAGATGAAGATATGACGGAATGGACACAGACGTCCCCCGCCGGGGGCCATGACTTCGAGGTTCGTCTGGCGCAAAGCCCGCACGAAGTGAAAGCGGCGCAACGGCTGAGGTATCACGCCTTTTATGAGGGCACGGGGCTCCCCCCCGGGGGTCATGTTAAGGCGGCGGGCCGGGATTTCGACAGATTCGACGAATACTGCGACCATTTGCTGGTGATCGACAAATCCGCTTGCGCCTCCTCTCCATCCGGGACGAGTCCCTCCGTGGTGGGCACCTATCGCCTGTTACGCCGGTCGGTGGCCGACATGTGCGGCGGTTTCTATTCGGCGGGTGAATTCGACCTGTCGCCGCTGGCCAACTACCCCGGAGAGATAGTCGAACTGGGGCGGTCCTGTGTGGATGCGCGCTATCGCGGCAAGGCGGTGATGCAGCGTTTGTGGGGTGGCCTTGCCGCTTATGCCAAGGCTTACCATATCAGCCTCATGTTCGGCTGCGCCAGTTTCCCCGGAACCGATCCCGCACAGATGGCCGCTGCCCTGTCGTTTTTGCGCCACCACCACGCGGCGCCCAAATCCTGGCGGCCGAAGGCGCTGCCGGGCCGTCATGTGGAGATGAAGATTCTGAAAAAACGCCATCTGGACATGCGCCAGGCGCTACGGGAAATGCCGCCTCTCATCAAAGGCTATCTGCGCGTGGGTGGTCTGGTGGGGGAGGGCGCCGTCATCGACCACGAGTTCAACACCGTGGATGTGTGTCTGTTGGTGGAAACCGGGAATGTTACCCGGCGCTATCGCCGCCATTATCTCGACGGCAACGCGGCCGCCACTCCGCAAACCACACAGTGACAATTCCGGTTTTCTGGAAAACCCCCGGAATAAAAATTTTAGGATGAAAAACAGCCTGGGATAAAAATGGCCCGGGATAGAAGTGGTCGGAGTGAGAGGATTCGAACCTCCGGCCCCCGCCTCCCGAAGACGGTGCTCTACCAGGCTGAGCTACACTCCGATATTCCGCGCCGCGTGGAAGACGGCGCTTGATGGTTCCTTGGGAACCTCGTGTCCAGGGCCCTACTCGGGCTGTTATCTTCAAGGCCCTACTCGGGCCGGGGGGGTTATAGCGCCAACGCCGATGGGCTGCAAGCAAGCGGCGTGCGAACCCGGACCTGCGGGCATGGCTTAATAGGCGCGTTCCACACAAAAATCGGCCACGTCCAACAGCGCCTCTTTCATTGTTCCCTGCGGAAAGACCGCCATGGCGTCACGGGCCAGGGCCGCGTAATGGCGGGCGCGTTCCACCGTATCGTCAAGGGTGCCGTGGCGTTTCATACAGGCCACGGCCTTTTCCAGGTCGCCCGGTTCCTGTTCCATATCTTCCAGGGTGCGGCGCCAGAATTGGCGCTCCGCCTTCGATCCGCGGTAATAGGCGAGGATCACCGGCAGGGTCATCTTGCCCTCGCGGAAGTCGTCGCCGATGGTCTTGCCCAGGGTGTCGCTGGCCGCCGAATAATCCAGCATGTCGTCCACAAGCTGGAAGGCGATGCCGAGATTGAGCCCGAAGCTCTCCAGTGCGTCCTCCTCCTCGGCGGGCCGCGTGGCCACCACGGCGCCGATGCGGCAGGCGGCGGCGAACAGCTTTGCCGTTTTCGCCCGCACTACGTCAAGATAGGCGGCCTCGGAGGTTTCCGGATCATTGGTGGTTAACAGTTGCAGGACTTCGCCTTCGGCAATTACGGCGGAGGCCGAGGAAAGAATATCCAGAACCTTCATGGAATTCGCCGTCACCATCAGCTGAAAGGCGCGGCTGAACAGGAAGTCTCCCACCAGGACGCTGGCCTTGTTGCCCCACAGCGTATTGGCAGCGGCCTGTCCCCGGCGCAGGCCGCTGTCGTCCACCACGTCGTCATGGAGAAGGGTGGCGGTATGGATGAACTCAACGCTGGCGGCCAGGCCCAGGTGATGACGGCCCTCATAGCCGCACAGCCGCGCCGAGGCCAGGGTCAGCAAGGGCCGCAGCCGCTTGCCACCGGCGGCGATGATATGCCCGGCCAGCTGCGGGATCAGCGCCACCGGGCTTTCCATGTGTTGCAGGATGATCTCGTTGACCCGGACCAGGTCGTCGTTCACCATCTCCGTCAGGCAGTCAAGCGCGGTCTCGGTCGGCCGGTTTCTCTCCTGATCGAGGTTGATAATAACGGCCACGAACATGTCCTCCTGAAAGGACCGGAATAACCGGCCCCGCGCACCTTTCCTTGACGGGCGCTTGGTCTCCCGCCAGCATAGAATCCTGACCCTTGCGGTCAAGGCCAAGCATGGCTCCTGCGGCATCCTGCCGCTTCGGCCGAGACACCACAGAGACAGCACAGACACATATAAATGAAAATAGTGAAGAGCCTATGAAGGAACTGTTCCGCACCAATAATCCCGTCATTCTCTCCTGGGCCTCGGCCATGCTTGCCGGGGAGAATATCGAGGCCATCGTCTTCGACGCCCATACCAGTATCCTCGAGGGCAGTATCGGCGCTCTGCCGCGCCGTCTCATGGTGGCCAACTGCGACCATGCGCGCGCCTGCCGCCTTCTTGATGAGGCGGGCGCCCGCGACAGGGACGTGGTCTTCGCCGACGGAAATGCATAGAGCATATCTTTCCCATACGGAAACGTTTGATGGGCGTAAATCGGTTCATTCGGACAGACGCGGCGCGCAACGCGATATTTGGATATCGGGTAAGCGTCGCAACGCATTCGAGGGACCGATTTACCCCACCCCCGGCCGGGTTCTTTTACGCCGTGGCGTCGTTGCGCTTCTTTGCCGATATCCCGTATCGTCATGCGAAGCGCGCCTGGTCCCGGCGTAAAATTATTCCGGTCAAATGATTTCGTATGGGAAAGATATGCTCTAGAGGACGGACGGGATGTGTGCTGTGTCGGCCCTTAAAAACGAAGCGGTGAGCGAGGATTCCCTGCTCGATGGCACGGTGATCCTGCGCCAGCCCGTGGACGGCTATCGCGCCGCCATTGATCCGGTGTTCCTGGCCGCCGCGGTGGCGGCGCGGCCCGGCGAGCTCGTGCTCGACGCAGGATGCGGGGTGGGGGCGGTGGGCTTATGTCTGGCGCGGCGGGTGGCGGGTGTCACCGTGACCGGGCTGGAATACCGTCAGGATCTGGCGGCGCTGGGCCGGGAAAATGCACTCCGTAACGGCCTCCAGGACCGGGTACGGGTGGTGGCGGGGGATATTCTCGACCCGCCCCGCGGCCTCGAACCGGGAAGTTTCCATCAGGTGGCGGTGAATCCGCCCTTTCTCGAGGCCAATAGCGCTGATCCCCCGCCCGATACCATCAAGCGTGAGGCCAACGTGGAAGGCGCGGCCCGGCTCGGGGACTGGGTTTTCTTCGCGCTCTCCATGGCGGCCAAGGGCGGCGGCATCACCTTCATCCACCGCGCAGATCGTCTCGGCGAGCTGCTTTCCGCGCTGGAGGAACAGGCGGGCGGGATCGTGGTCTTTCCGCTGTGGCCGCGCGCGGGCAAGGCCGCCAAAAGAGTGCTGGTGAGCGCGCGCAAGGGGTCGTCCGCGCCTCTGCGCATGGCGCCGGGTCTGGTTCTGCATATGGATGGCGCTGACGGCGCTTTCACGCCGGAGGCGCAAGCCGTGTTGCGCGGGGGCCGGGGGCTCGAATTATGATCTATAGAACATCCTGATGTTTGGCCTTTCCTTTTCCGAACTTCTGCTTATCGCCATTCCGCTGATCTTTCTCTGGATCAGTATCAAGCGCGACCGTGACGAGGAGGCGCGCCAGGCCGCCCCGCCACCCGTGCCCGAGACCGAGGCCGAGGACATGACGGCCTGTGCCGTATGCGGGGTGTATCGTCCGGCGGAATTCCGCGACCCTTGCGAGCGCGAGGACTGCCCTTTTCTCAAACCCGGCTAGCGCCCGGTCGGGCCGTGACCATTGCTTGACCGCAACCCATGCGGCCAGTAGGTTTTTCCCGGTTCCATCCTCTCCCCTCTGGCCCCTTATGGCGGCAATTTCATGGCTCCCAAGAAACCCGGCACCTCCAACAGTTTCCAGAGCCTGATCCTGACTCTGCAGAATTTCTGGACCGCTCAGGGCTGCGTCCTGCTCCAACCCTATGACGGAGAAATGGGGGCCGGCACCTTCCATCCCGCCACCTGTCTGCGCGCCCTAGGGACGGAACCGTGGCGCGCCGCCTATGTGCAGCCCTGCCGCCGTCCTTCCGATGGCCGCTATGGCGAGAACCCCAACCGCCTCCAGCACTATTACCAGTTCCAGGTGATCCTCAAACCTTCGCCCGATGACGCCCAGGAGACCTATCTGCAAAGCCTTGAGGTACTGGGTATCGATCCCGCCCGCCACGATATCCGCTTCGTGGAGGATGACTGGGAAAGCCCCACCCTGGGGGCCTCGGGTCTGGGCTGGGAGGTCTGGGTGGATGGCATGGAAGTGACCCAGTTCACCTATTTCCAGCAGGTGGGCGGCATCGATTGTGACCCGGTCTCGGTGGAGTTCACCTACGGGCTGGAACGGCTGGCCATGTATGTGCAGGGCGTGGAGAACGTATTCGACCTGCGCTGGAACGATGACGGCGTCACCTATGGCGACGTCTTCCTGCGCAACGAAAAGGAATTCTCCACCTATAATTTCGAACTGGCGGACACCAAGGCGCTCACCCGCCACTTCAAGGATGCTGAGAAGGAATGCCAGACCCTTCTCAAGGCCGGGTTGGCGCTGCCCGCCTTCGACCAATGCATCAAGGCCAGTCACCTGTTTAATCTGCTCGACGCCCGCGGCGTCATTTCCGTCACCGAGCGCGCCGCCTATATCGGCCGCGTGCGCGAGCTGGCCAAGGGCAGCTGCGAAGCCTGGCTTAAAAATGGGGAGACGGCCTAGATCATGGCCGAACTTCTGCTGGAAATTTTAAGCGAGGAAATCCCCGCCCGCATGCAGAAGCGCGCGGCGGAGGATTTGAAACGCCTCATCACTGACGGCCTGAAGACGGCGGGGCTTTCCTTCGATTCCGCGCGCGCCTTCGCCACGCCGCGCCGTCTGGCCCTGGTGGTGGACGGCTTGCCTGTGACCCAGCCCGACGTTGTGGAAGAAAAGAAGGGCCCACGGCTGGGCGCGCCGGACCAGGCCATGCAGGGGTTCCTTAAATCGGTGGGCTATGACTCCCCCGACCAGTGCGAAATCCGCGATATCAAGGGCAACCAGTTCTATTTCGCCGTTGCTGAGAAAAAGGGCATGCCTTCGCATGTAATTTTGGGAGGGTTGCTTGTTAAAGTTATCCGAAATTTTCCCTGGCCCAAGTCAATGCGTTGGGGAAATGGGACAGCTCAGTGGATAAGGCCCGTTCATCGGGTTTCCTGCCTCTTAGGTGAAATGGCTATAGGGCTGAACCTTGAGTCTGGTGAAGTTTTCCCGGCGAATTTTGAAACTTATGGTCATCGTTTTCTCAGCCCCGGCTCCATTACCGTCACCAATTTCGCCGACTATGAGGAACAGCTCGAACGGGCCTCGGTCATGCTCGATCCGCCGCGCCGCCGCGAGACCATCCTGCGTGCCGCTGAAAATCTCGCCGCCCAGGAAAAGCTCACTCTGTGGCATGACGACGCTCTGCTGGGTGAGGTGACGGGGCTGGTGGAATGGCCGGTGGCGCTCATGGGCTCCATCGACGCCGACTTCATGGATTTGCCGCCGGAGGTGCTCACCACCTCCATGCGCCATCACCAGAAATATTTCTCCCTGCTCGACGCCAAGGGCAACCTCGCCCCCCGCTTCATCGTAGTGGCGGACGCGAAACCCGATGACAAGGGCGCGGCCATCATCGCCGGTAACGAGCGTGTCTTGCGGGCGCGCCTGTCCGACGCCCGCTTCTTCTGGGACAAGGATCGCAAAGACAAGCTGGAGACCCGCGTCGCCGCGCTGGGGGATGTGGTGTTTCATGCCAAGCTGGGCTCTCTGGCTGAGAAGGCCGAACGTCTGGGCAAGCTGGCCGGTGAGATTGCCGCCTCTATCCCCGGTGCCGATGCGAAACAGGCCACCCGCGCCGGACGTCTCGCCAAGGCCGATCTGGTCACCGGCATGGTGGGCGAATTCCCCGAGCTTCAGGGGGTCATGGGCCGTTACTACGCCTTCCATGACGGCGAACCGGCTCCGGTCTGCGAGGCCATCGCCGACCATTACGCCCCCGCCGGGCCGTCCGATGACTGCCCCGCCGCACCGCTCAGCATGGCCGTGGCCCTGGCCGACAAGATAGATACCCTGGTGGGTTTCTTCGCCATCGGCGAGACCCCCACCGGCTCCAAAGACCCCTTTGCCCTGCGCCGCGCCGCGCTCGGCGTCATCCGCCTGATTCTGGAAAACGATCTGCGCGTTCCCCTGGCCACGGTCTTCGCCAAGGCCGCTTCCCTCTACGGCAAGGGGGTGAATTTAGACCCCGACGATCTGCTCGCCTTCTTCGCCGACCGGCTCAAGGTTCATTTGAAGGAAAAGGGTGTACGTCACGACCTCATCTCCGCCGTTTTCGCGTTGGGCGGTGAGGACGATCTGGTGCGTCTCATGGCCCGCGTGGGTGCTCTCTCCGGCTTTCTCGAAAGCGATGATGGGGCCAATCTGCTCACCGCCTATAACCGCGCGGTGAATATCGTCGCCATTGAGGAAAAGAAGGACGGCGCCTCCCATGGTGGCAAGGTGGAGGCGAAGCGTCTCGAAGCGGATGAAGAAAAAACCCTCCATGAGGCCCTGGGTGCGGTGGAAAAGGAAAGCACGGCCAAACTCAAGGCCGAGGATTTCACCGCCGCCATGACCGCAATGGCGGCGCTACGCGCTCCCGTGGATGCTTTCTTTGACCATGTGACCGTCAATTGCGAGGATGTAAGCCTGCGCGCCAACCGGCTCAAACTGCTCTCCCATATCGGCGGGGTCATGGGCGCGGTGGCCGATTTCTCCAAGATCGAGGGATAGACCCATGACACGGCGCGGATGGTGGATTTCCCTGTTGGTGGCCGTCCTCCTCTGCGTCTCCCCGGCTGTTTTTCTCTTCGCGCCTCCGGCACGGGCAGGCGACTCCGCCCGCCTCACTTTCCTCCATGTGAACGACATCTATCAAATCGCACCCCAGGACGGGCAGGGCGGTTTCGCCCCGCTCATGACCCTGCTTGCCGCCGAGCGGGCGAAACACCCCCGGGCCATCACCACTTTCGGCGGCGACCTGTTCTCGCCCTCCCTGCTCTCGGCCAGCTTCAAGGGCAAACAGATGGTGGCGCTGATGAACGCCATCGGTATGGATGTGGCGGTGGTGGGCAATCATGAATTCGACTTCGGACCCGACGTGGCGGCCGCTCGTTTCAGCGAATCGAAGTTTCCCTGGCTCGGCAGCAATGTGATCACCCGTGGCGGCAGCACCCCCGCCCTGGGGCTGAAGGATACCCATCTGGTGCGGGCCGGGGACGTGACGGTAGGGTTTTTCGGCATCCTGACGCCGAAAACGGCGACGCTCTCTTCTCCGGGGCCGGACATCACCTTCGTCTCGGTGGCGGCCGCCGCCACCAAGGCGGTGG
The DNA here is from genome assembly GCA_016776635.1 of Alphaproteobacteria bacterium. GTDB lineage: Bacteria > Pseudomonadota > Alphaproteobacteria > UBA11136 > UBA11136 > UBA11136. Next base: position 68,921 of record JADHSZ010000005.1, on the reverse strand, counting down.
CGTCCCTGCGCGCTGCCGGGGCGGAGATCATCCGTCGCCCTGACTCACCTTCATATCAAGGGTGACCTCCAACTTGCCCACGAGGTGGCGGGCATTGACCTCATCCTCGGCGGCCATGATCATATCCCCATTACCTATTTTGAAAACGGCGTGCTCATCCACAAGGCCGGTTTCGACGCCCATTACCTTGGCGTGGTGGAACTGGAGGTGACCAGGGGGAGGGACGAAAAAGGCGCGGAAACGATTTCCGTGACGCCCTCCTGGCGCATGATCCCGACCCGTGGCGTCGCCGCCGAACCCGCCATCGCCGCCAAGGTGGCGGTCTATGAGGATACGCTGAAAGACGATCTCTCGGCGCTGGTGGGGAAGACCACGGTGGCGCTGGATGGACGCCGCGCCGTGGTGCGCGGCGGCGAGTCCAATCTCGGTGATCTGGTGGCCGATTCCATGGCCGCCGCCGTGGACGCCGAGATCGCCCTGTTCAACGGCGGCTCCCTCAGGGGCGACCGCGTTTTGGGGCCGGGCGAACTGACCCGAAAAGACATTCTCTCGATCCTGCCTTTCCCCTCCAAGGTGTTGTCACTGACTCTCACCGGGGCGCAACTGCGCGCGGCGCTGGAAAACGGGGTATCAAAGGTGGCGGATATGTCGGGGCGTTTTCTCCAGGTCTCGGGGCTGGATTTCGTCTATGACCCCCATGCCCCAAAGGGCCGGCGCGTGATCTCGGTGGAGGTGGGCGGCAAGCCCCTCGATCCGGATCGCGGCTACAGGGTGGCGGTGAACGACTACATGTACCAGGGTGGCAATGGCTACAAAATGCTGGCCCGGGGCCGTGACGAGAAAGCCACCGGCCTGACCATGGCCCAGGCGCTTATGATTTACCTCTCCCGCCACGGCACGGTCTCGCCCAAGGTTTCTGGCCGCATCCGCACCCGCTGAGGGACGTTACCCCTCTTCCGCCGTTTCGATTTTCATCCAGTCCGGCTGCTGCGGCGTCAGACGCGCCTCTCCGGCGCTCAGCGTTTCACCTTGCGCCTGCGCATTCTCCACCGCCTCGAGCCGCAACATGGCCAGCGCGTGATCTCCCAGCCCCGAAGCCACGGTTCCCACTTCCGCCTCTCCCAGCATTACCGGCGTGCCGGGGGCGGGAAGGGGGCCGTCCACGGCCACCGGCATCAGGCGCTTCCTCACCAGCCCGCGGTGCTTGGTGCGGGCGGTCAATTCCTGCCCCATGTAACAGCCTTTCTCCCAGTCCACGCCATGCAGCTCGTCGAACCCGTTCTCCAGCAACAGGGCCTTTTCCACCTCCATGTCGCGCGATCCGTCGGGAACCCCCAGTTCCAGCCGCAGCCGTTCGTAATCCTCCGTCTTGCCGAGGGAAAACCCGGCGGCCTCCAGGGCCGATTCAGCCCCGTCGCGGGGCACCAGAACGCGCGCGCCCAGTGCCGCCAGACGCGGATCGGTGTAGGCCAGACCGCCGCCAAAAGCCATGGCTTCTCCCGGAGTTCCCGAAAGCCCCAGCGTTTCACCCGCGCCGTCACCCATAAAGACGACCGCCGCATAGTCGGCAGACGCGTCGGCGAGGCTCACCTCCGAACGCAGGGTGTAGACCTTCAAGCGCTTCAAGAGGTCGGCGCTACGTTCCGCTTCACAGTCGAGAAGAAATACGCCATCTACCTCCGTAATGAAGAAATCATGGAGATAGCGCCCCTGGGGCGTCAACAGGGCGGCGTAGACCGCCTGTGTGGGCGAAACCTTGCCCAGGTCGTTGGACACCAGCCCCTGAAGGAACTCCCGCGCATCGCCGCCGCTTACGGCGAGAATGCCTCTGTTTTCGAGAAGGATGGCGCTTGTATCGGTCATGTGGGCTCCATACGGCTTAGATACGCTCCCGTATCAGTTAGGGGAGGAGGATAGGTTTGGCAAGGGCGGCTTTGCGTGGCGGGGCGTTGCCGCTTATAACTCAGGGCCATGAAAAACATCCTTTTCATCACCGCCACCCGTATCGGCGACGCGGTTCTGTCCACCGGGATTCTGGCCCATCTCGCGGAGCGTTATCCCGATTGCCGCATCACGGTGGCCTGCGGCGAGGTTCCCGCGCCCCTGTTCGCGGCCATGCCCAATGTGGTGCGGGTCATTGCCCTGCGTAAATTCGCCGGAGTCGGCCATTGGGTGCTGTTATGGCTGCGCTGCGTCCTGTCCTGGTGGTATCTGGTGGTGGATTTACGGGGCACCGGCATCGCCTGGTTCCTGCCCACTCTGCGGCGCAGAATCTTCCGCGGCAAACGCCGCACCACCACCCTGCACCGTTTACAGGAAATCGCCCAGGTGCTGCGGCTCGACGAACCGCCTCTGCCGCGCCTCCAGGTTTCCCCCGAAACCAAAGAAGTGGCGCAGGGTCTGGTGCCAAAGGGAGACTTCGTTCTCGGCATCGGTCCCACCGCCAACTGGATCGGCAAACAATGGTTGCCCGAGAATTTCGTCGAACTTATCGCCTGCCTCACCGCCGCCGACGGGCTTTTCCCCGGCGCGCGGGTGGCCCTGTTCGGCGCCGAGAACGAACGCGTGGCGGCCACGCCGATCATTGAATCGGTGCCGCAGGCGCAATGCCTCGACCTGATGGGGGGTGTGGATCTGCCAACCGCCTATGCCTGTCTCGAACGCTGTGATTTCTATATCGGCAACGATTCAGGCCTCATGCATATGGCCGCCGCCGCCGGGCTTCCCACTCTGGGCCTGTTCGGCCCCAGCCAGGACCTCCACTACGCGCCCTCCGGCCCGCGCGCGGCGGTGGTGCGCACCCGGGAGAGCTACCGGGAACTGGTGGAGGCGCCCGATTTCAACCATCGCACCACGGGAACATTGATGGGCGGTCTTTCCGTGGATGCCGTTATCACGGCTGCTGTCGATCTGTGGGCGCGCTGTGGAAAGGGCGGCCATGACGGCGCCGGTGTTTCGTGATCCCGCACTTTCGTTTAGCATAGCGCCGATGACGGGGGGTTCCATGACAGGTGAAAGCGGCGCAATGCCGGGGGCGAGCACGCCATGAGCAACTGCAGACTTTCGGCGCTGGTGGTGGCCCATGACGAGGAAGACCGGATCGTGGACTGCCTTGATCGTTTGGCCTTCGCCGACGAGATCGTGGTGGTGCTCGACGACTGCAGCGACGGCACCAAGGACATTGCCGCGCGCTATACCGGCCGCTTGGTGGAAGGGTCGTGGGAACTCGAGGGCGACCGCCGCAATGCGGGCTTCGCCGCCTGCAAGGGTGACTGGGTTCTGGAAGTGGACGCCGACGAGTGGGTGACCACGGAACTGGCGGTGGAAATCCGCCAAGTCATCACCACCTCCCAGGCCGACTGGCATCTGATCCCGGTAGACAATTACGTGGGCGACCGGCTGGTGCGTTATGGCTGGGGCGCGTCCTTCGGCCGTTCCGCCTTTCCCGGCCTCACCCGCAAGGGCGTGAAACAGGTGGGAGCACAGCGGGTGCATCCCTCTCTCTCTCTCGACGGCAAGGAAGGCGCGGCCCTGAAACACCGGCTTCAGCATTTCGTGGACCGCGATATTTCCGACATGGTCAAGCGCCTCGACAGCTATTCAACGGCGCGCGCCCTGGATATGCGCGATTCCGGTGATCTCGGCAGCTTCGGCGCCAATCTGCGGCGGATTTTTTCCCGCTTCTGGAAATGCTATGTGGGCCGGCGCGGTTACCGCGAGGGCGAACTGGGGTTCCTGGTTGCCCTTCTGGCGGGTCTCTTTCCCATCCTCTCTTATCTCAAGGCCCGTCACGGCGAGGATTCCGGGGGCAAGGATTCTGGGGGCAAGGATTCGGGCGACGAGTCCGGGGACCACTGATGGCGCGTATTGTCATGGCCGATGACGGCATCCGCTTCGATGGCCGTACGCCCGAGAATGCCCCCATTGGCGGCGCGGAATCCGCCTTTATCGGCCTCGCCCATGCCCTGGCGGCGCGCGGGCACGAGGTTCTCGTGCGCAACAACTGTGACACTCCCCTGAGCTATCGCGGTGTGGACTGGGCGCCGCTGGCTTCTGCCCTCGACTCCGGTGAATTCCCCGATGATGCCGACCTCTATATTGCCAATCGCGGGCATAACCTCATTCCCCTGCTGCCCCGGGCGCGGCGGCGGGTGTTCTGGATTCACAACCCGGCGCGCTATCTGCTGAAACTGCGTTATCTATGGCCGTTGCTGAAATGGCGGCCGGAGATCGTGTTTTCGGGCCGTCACCATGCCGCCTCCTGTCCCTTCTGGGTGCCTACGGGCGACCGTCACGTGATCCCCTACGGCATCGACGAAGTCTTCCGCACCGCCACCTCCGCCAAGACCCCGCCACCGCCACGGGTGGTGTTTACCTCCAATCCCATGCGTTCCCTCGACTGGCTGCTCGATCTCTGGGTAGCGGACATCCGGCCCCAGGTGCCCGATGCCGAACTCCATATCTTTTCGGGCATCCGCACCTATGGCGCGGTGGGCGACGCCAATGCCGGGCGCATGGCCCCGGTACTGGAAAAGGCGCGTGGCTTAAGTGATTGCGGGGTGATACTGCGTGATCCGGTGGCGAAGCCGGAACTGGCCGCGGAACTGGCCAATTCGCGGGTTCTTCTCTATCGCGGCGATGTGGGGGAGACCTTTTGTCTTGCCGTGGGCGAGGCGCAGGCGGTGGGCGTTCCGGCGGTGGTCCAGGACATCGGGTGCGTGGCGGAACGGGTGGTGGACGGCGTCACCGGTGCGGTGGCCCGCGATGATGCCGACTTCGTCCGCCATGGGGTGGCCCTGCTGCGTGATGACGATCTATGGCGCGGCTGCCACGAAGAATCGTTAAAGTGTCAGCGGAGCTGGGGCTGGGACGAGGCGGCGGCGGCTTTTGAGGAGATTCTGCCATGACCAGAATATTGCAGGCGATGGCCGGGGCCGAACATGGCGGCGCTGAGGCGTTCTTCGAGCGCCTGATTCCGGCATTGCACGATGCCGGGCTGGAGCAGGAGGTGCTGATCCGCCGCAATCCCGCTCGCGCCGAGCTTCTTCGCGCACGGGGGATAGAGCCGGTGGAGCTTCCTTTCGGCGGCATGATGGATATTCGCACCCGCTTCGGTTTCAACTTCAACGTCGGGCTTCTCAAGCCCCAGGTGGTGCTGACCTGGATGAACCGGGCCACCCGCTTCTGCCCGCCCACAAAGGGGACGTTCGTTCATGTGGGGCGGCTCGGCGGTTATTACAAAATGAAGAACTATCAGGCCTGCGACCACCTCATCGGCAACACCAAGGATATCGTCCGCTATATAGTGGACTCCGGCTGGCCGGAGGACCGCGCCCATTATCTGCCCAATTTCGTCACCTCAAGCGATGCCGAGCCTCTGCCCCGCGCCATCCACACCACGCCGGAGGAAGCGCCGCTGATCCTGGCCCTGGGGCGGCTCCACGAAAACAAGGGCTATGACGTGCTGGTCCGGGCCATGGCCGATCTGCCCCATGCCTATCTCTGGCTCGCGGGCGAGGGTCCGCTGCGGGCCGAACTCGAGGAACTGACAGTACAGGTGGGGGTGCGGCCCCGTGTTCGTTTCCTGGGCTGGTGCGAGGATCCCACGCCCCTGTTCGGGGCGGCGGACATGCTTATCTGTCCCTCGCGCCACGAGCCTCTGGGCAATGTGGTGATCGAAGGCTGGGCCCACGATGTGCCGGTGATCGCCACCCAGAGCGAGGGGCCGGGGGCTCTGATCCGCCACGACCGCAGCGGCCTTCTGGTGCCGGTGGATGATCCGCGCGCCTTGGCCGAGGCCATCAAGCGGCTGCGTATGAACCCGGGACTGATCCGCAACCTCGTTACGGGCGGGCGCAAGCGCTACGAAAAGGATTTTACCGAATCCGTGGTGGTGGGCCGCTATATGAGATTCTTCAAGAAGGTCGCTCTCTAATGTGCGGTATCGCCGGTCTCATGACTCCGGACGGTGCCTCCGCCGAGCCCGCCATTCTCGATGCCATGGCCGCGGCGCTGGCCCATCGCGGCCCCGACGGCGGCGGGCGGCATGTGGCGGGTAATCTGGGCATGGTTCATACCCGCCTCGCCATTATCGATCTCGAATCCGGTGACCAGCCCCTGTACGGCGATGGCGGTCTGGCGCTGGTGGCCAATGGCGAAATCTATAACTATGTGGAACTACGCGACTCTCTGAGTGGCGTGGCCTTCGCCACCGGCTCCGACTGCGAGACGCCGTTGCCCCTCTATCGGCGCCATGAGCTCGATTATGCGGATCATCTGCGCGGCATGTACGCTATCGCCCTGCACGATCCGGCGCGCGGACGGTTGGTACTGAGCCGCGACCCCTTCGGCATCAAACCGCTTTATTACGCGGAGACAGGGAAGGGGCTGGCTTTTGCCTCGGAGCCCCAGGCGCTGATTGCCGCGGGTCTGGTGAGCGCGGCCGAACACGCCGCTGCCCGCGACGAGCTGTTACAGCTCCAGTTCTCCACCGGTCGCGAGACGCCGTTGGCGGGGGTAATGCGGGTTCTCCCCGGAGAAACACTGGTGGTTGAGGGCGGACGTATCGTGGCGCGCCGGCGTCAGAGCGCGCTTCCCGAAGGCCCGCCGGAGGAAATAGAGGAAGGCCCCGCGCTGGAAAGGCTGGATACCGCGCTGGAAGACAGCGTGCGCCTCCACCAGCGCGCCGACGTGCCTTACGGCATGTTTCTCTCCGGCGGCATCGATTCTTCTGCTTTGCTGGCCATGATGGCGCGGGTCAACGAGACGCCGGTGCGGGCCTTCACGGTGGGCTTTCCCGGAAGCGCCGCCGCGGACGAACGCGATCACGCGCGCCACCTGGCGAAACTCACCGGGGCCGAGCATGTGGAAGTGGAATTCAGCGAGGACGATTTCTGGGGCCTGCTGCCGCGTCTGGCCTCGGCGATGGATGATCCGGCGGCCGATTACGCCGTTCTGCCCACCTATAAACTAGCCCATAGCGCCGCCGGGGAAGGACTCAAGGTGGTGCTCAGCGGTGAAGGCGGGGACGAACTGTTGGCCGGTTACGGCAGATACCGTAGCGTCTTACGTCCCTTCTGGCTTGGCGGGCGGGTCATGCGGGCGCGTGGTATTTTCGATGGGCTGGGCGTTTTCAATCGGGAACCCGGCGGCTGGCGCGACGGCATCGCCGCGGCGGAAATTCACGCCCAGGACGGGTCGCGCTCGAAACTACAGACCGCCCAGGCCACCGACTGCGCCGATTGGCTTCCCAACGACCTGCTCGCTAAGCTCGACCGCTGTCTCATGCATCACGGGGTGGAGGGCCGCACGCCTTTCCTCGACCGCGAAGTGGCTCATGCCGTATTCCGGCTGCCTGATTCCCTGAAAATACGTAAAGGTCTGGGAAAATGGATTTTACGGCGCTGGCTCGACCAACATCTGCCCGAGGCCAAGCCTTTCGCGCGCAAGCGCGGCTTCACGGTACCGGTGGGCGAATGGATTGCGCGTGAGGGCGCGCGGCTGGGGCCTCTGGTGGCGCAACAACAGGGCGTGGCGGCGCTCTGTGACAAAAGTGCGGTGACGGCGCTCTTTGCCAGGGCCGGGCGCAAGCGTGCAGGTCATGCGGCGTGGACGCTGCTCTTCTATGCCCTGTGGCACCGCGCCCACATCCAGGGGCTGCCTCCTCAGGGCGGCGTTTTCGAGAGCTTGGGCGCGAAGGGCTGACGGCTCTTTACATATCCTCCAGTTGACCGCCTTCATAGCCACCGGTTTGGGGTATTTCCTCCCGGGGGATTTCGCTTCCGGGAGTTTCCACCTGCGGCGTTTCACCCTGCGGCATGTCCCCCAATGGCCCGTGCATGGGGGAGCCGGAGAACTGGGAGGGCGTGCATTCGCCGGTGAGCATCTGCGTCACCATGCTTTCCTTACATTGGGTCCATGGCCGCTCCACCCCTTGTCGTTGCTGATAGATCATGGTGATCATGAACACCACCAACAGCACTCCGATGAGGATCATGCCGCGATTCATATTTCCTCTCCCACGGGCATTTCCCCGTTTCCAGTTTTTCCGCCCGGAACACCATCCGTCTCCTCCTCGGGAGGCAGGGGCATGCCCGGCTGCCAGTCCTTGGTGCGGCGGCGGGCCTGGTTGATTGCTTGCGCCGTCATGCTTGAGGCAATCTCGTTACGGAACTTGATGGCCTTGCCGTATTCCTCGTCGTCCTTGGCGTAGATAACGCCCAACTCGGCCCACATATAGGCATTGATATTGTTCTTGGCCACGCCGCGGCCCTGGTAATACATGCCGGCGATCAGCACCATACCCGAGGAATGGCCCTGTTCGGCCCAGGGACGGATGGCGTCCAGAGCTTCCAGGAATTCGCCGCGGCCATACATGTCGATACCCAGCATGGCCCTGGCTTCCATGTGGCTCTGTGCCGGGTCCACGCGGACATCCGGCCCCATCCAGGCACAGGCCGACAAAAGACTCGCCGCCATCACAATGCTAAGGATTGCGTGTCTCATGGGGGGCAGCTTATACCGAAACTCAGACCAAGGGCCAACTGGGCCTTTTCTTTTGGCCTGTGTCCCGGCATGGTGCGTAGAGGGATATGACCGAACGTTACGACTTAATCATTCACGGCGGCCGGGTGGCCGCCCAGGGCGGCATTGTGGACGCCGATATCGGCGTGGCCGGGGGCAAGGTGTCGGCGCTGGGCGACTTTTCCACCGCCGAGGCGCCCGCGCGCTTCGACGCCACCGGCCTGCATGTGTTATCCGGTGTCATCGACACCCAGGTGCATTTCCGCGAACCCGGGCTCGAGCATAAGGAAGACCTGGCGAGCGGAACCGCCGGGGCAGTTCTGGGCGGCGTCACCAGCATCTTCGAGATGCCCAACACCAACCCCTCCACCCTTACCGCGGAAGACCTTGCCGACAAGCTGGCGCGGGCTCGTGGCCGGGCCTGGTGCGATCACGCCTTTTTCATGGGCGCGGCGGAAACAAATGCGGGCGATCTGGCGCGGCTGGAACGGCTTCCCGGATGCGCCGGGGTCAAGGTGTTCATGGGTTCTTCCACCGGTAGTCTTCTGGTGGATGATGACAAGGTGCTGCGCGCGGTGCTGGAAAACGGCTCGCGCCGTGTCGCCATCCACAGCGAGGATGAATCCCGCCTGCGTGAACGCCGTCCCCTGGTGGAGGTCGACGGCGCCACCGTTCATCTCCACCCCGAATGGCGCGACGTGGAGACGGCGCTGCTCTCCACCCGGCGGTTGCTGGCCCTGGCCACCGAGACGGGACGGCAGGTACATGTGCTCCATGTAACCACGGCCGAGGAAATGGAGGTGCTGGCGAAACACCGGGACATTGCCACCGTCGAGGTAACGCCCCAGCATCTGACCCTGGCCGCGCCCGACTGTTATGACCGGCTTGGCACCCTTGCCCAGATGAATCCGCCGATCCGCGAGGCCCGTCACCGCGAGGCTTTGTGGCAGGCCGTGGCCGACGGCCTGGTGGACGTGGTGGGGTCCGATCACGCACCCCATACGCTGGAGGAAAAAGCCCGGCCCTATCCCGAGTCGCCCGCGGGCATGACCGGGGTCCAGACCCTGTTGCCGCTGCTGCTCGACCATATGAACGCCGGACGGCTGTCGCTGGAGCGCCTCATAGACCTCACCAGCGCCGGTGCGGCGCGACTCTACGGCATTGACGGAAAGGGCAGCATTGCGCCGGGTTTCGATGCCGATTTCACCCTTGTGGACCTGAAGGCGGAACGCACCATCGGCAACGACTGGATCGCCAGCAAGGCGGGCTGGACGCCCTTCGACGGCATGGCCGTGAAGGGCTGGCCGTCGGCCACCATTATCCGTGGCCATGTGGTCATGCGCGAGGACGAGATCCAGGGCGATCCCCGTGGCGAGCCCGTGCGCTTTCGGGAGAATCCGTGAACCCTTTCCGCGCCCTCATCCTGGAGCGGGAAGGTGAGGAGGTAACCTCCCGTATCGGCGAGGTCAGCGAGGCCGAACTCATGGCCGCGGCGCCGGAGGGAGCCGACGTCACGGTGCGCATCGCCTGTTCCACCCTCAATTATAAGGATGGCCTGGCCATGGCCGGGCTGGGCAAGGTGGTGCGCCGTTATCCCCATATTCCCGGTGTTGACCTTGCCGGTGAGGTGACGCAATCGGAGTCTCCCCTGTGGAAGCCGGGCGACAAGGTGATCGCCGGGGGATACGGCATCGGCGAGAGGGCCTGGGGCGGGTTTGCCGGTTTTGCGCGGCTGCGTGCCGACTGGCTGGTGGCCCTGCCAACTTCACTGACCCCGCGCCAGGCCATGGCCATCGGCACCGCGGGCCTCACCGCCATGGAGGCGGTGATCGTTCTGGAAGAACACGGCCTTGCCCCCGGCAAGGGTGAAGGAGAGTGCGAGGTGCTGGTAACCGGGGCGGCCGGCGGCGTCGGCAGTATCGCCGTGGCCGTTCTCGCCGCTCTGGGCTACGAGGTAACGGCCTCCACCGGCCGCGCCGATACCCATGACTATCTGAAGACGCTGGGCGCGGCCCATATTATGGACCGGACCGAGCTTTCCACGCCGCCGCAAAAAACCCTTCTTCCCGAACGCTGGGCGGCGGCCGTGGATGCGGTGGGCGGAACCACGCTGGCGACCATCCTGGCGAGCCTCAAACACGGCGCCAGCGTTGCCGCCACCGGCCTGGTGGGCGGGCGCGAACTCGCCACCACCGTCATTCCGTTTCTCCTGCGCGGGGTCAATCTTTTGGGGATCGACAGCGTCCAGCTTGCCATGGAGCGCCGCAGGCGGGCCTGGACGCGTCTGGCCGCGGACTTGCCGTTGGAAAAGCTGGAAAATATGATTCAGAGCGCCCGGCTCGAAGAGGTGCCGGAACTGGGCCGCCGAATTCTCGAAGGTCAGGTGCGCGGGCGCGTGGTGGTGGAGATGGAGGGTTAGCCCTGAACCGTTCTAGTCGGCCTTGTTGTTCCCGGGCCCCCAGTCCACGTCGATATAGCCTTTCTCGATGGCGTAGCGAATATCCGCGAAGGCTTGCTTGGCTTCCTCGAACATCAGCCGCTTGCCTTGCAGCTCCTCGATTTTCGACATGTCGGGCGGGTCGCCGTCTTCCGAGGCGCTGAGATTGAAGGCGGCTTCCAGGTAGCGTCCGCGCAGGCGGCCGACGATCACGGCGAAACCGAGAATTTTCTCCTTGGTCAGTGTGTCGATCCGGTTGTGGATGATTTCACGGTTGGCGAGCTGGATTCCCTGTTCCAACTCATCGAAGAAATGTTTTATCTGAATGAGAGACTGATAGTCTTCTTTTTCTTCCGCCATGTCTTCGCCTCGCTGCTACAGATTAGCCGGCATCTCAGGACCAATTTTCCCAGGATCGGTATCTTGGGGATCGGCATCTTAGGGATCGGCATCCTGGGAGTCATTCTATCGCCATCCCGGGCCACGGGTCCATCACGGTTATGCCCCGTAAATCAAACATAAAACCTGTTGTGAAAAGATTAAGATTTGATCGCCACCGCCACATCCTCTAAACCGGGGATGAAATTATTCAGGAACGGGAACGGCACCCATGTCACAGCAGGAATGGACGGTTTATCTCTCCGGCGAGATTCACAGCGATTGGCGCGAGCGCATCATCGAAGGCGCACGGGCCGCGGGCCTTGACGCCGATTTTGTCTCCCCGGTAACCAATCACGATGACAGCGATAATTGCGGTGTCGCCATCCTCGGCGCGGAAGAGAACGATTTCTGGAAGGACCGCAAGGGAGCCGGGGTCAACGCCATCCGCACCCAGACCCTGATCCGGCGCGCCGATATGGTGGTGGTGCGCTTCGGGGATAAATACAAACAATGGAACGCCGCCTTCGACGCGGGCATGGCCGCCGCCCTGGGCAAGCCCATGATTACCCTGCATGACCCAAACCTCAACCATGCCCTGAAGGAGGTGGACGGCGCGGCCCTTGCGGTGGCCGAGACCCCCGAACAGGTGGTCCAGGTACTGACCTACGCCATGACCGGGAAACTCTAGAAAATCCTCTAGAAAACTCTGTAGAAAATTTTGGGATTTCTTCCGCTCCCTCGGTTTCCTCCGGTACCCCACGGTGGCGGTAATTCCAGCCCGTACTTCCCGTGGCGGGAAAAATCGTTATAGTCTTTTTAACCATAGAACCAATCTAAAGGCCTCGTAGCGCTTTATTCGGCGCTCATGGCGGGACACCTGGGGAGGAGTCATGCCCAAGAAACAGTTCACTTCCGGCAAGGGGGGGCAAAACCGTGCCGCCCGGCTGATCGAGATCGGCATCGCCCTTTCGGCGGAGACCAATTTCGACCGTCTGATGGAGAAAATCCTGCTCGAGGCCAAGGATCTGGCCAATGCCGACGGCGGAACCTTGTATCTGCGGCAAAAGGAGGAACGCCGGCATGAGGAAGCGGGTGACACTGACGACACCCGGCGCCACAAACTCCGCAGAATGGACGCCAGCCGGCGCATCGGCGATGAACGCCGCCTCGAGAGCGTCCGCCGCGTGGAAGAGGAAAGACGCAGCGAGGAAAACAGGCGCCAGGCCGAGGAGAGGCGCGTGCCCGATGACAGGCGTGGCGGCGACGACCGCCGCGACCTGGAACACAGGCGCATCATGGGCGACCGGCTGGAATTCGCCATCATCCGCAACGATTCCCTCAACATCGCCATGGGCGGCACCTCGGAGAAGAAAATTTCCTTTCCGCCGCTGGCTCTCTATGACGAGGAAAGCGGCGAGCCCAACCACGCCAATGTGGCGACCCATGTGGCGCTGACCGGGGAGATCAGTAATATCATCGACGCCTATGAGGAAAAAGAATTCGACTTTTCGGGCACGCGGAAATTCGACGAAGGCACCGGCTACCGGTCCAAATCCTTCCTCACGGTTCCCTTAAAGAACTACAGCGGCGAGGTCATCGGTGTCCTTCAGCTGATTAACGCCAAGGATGCCGAGGGCGTCACCATCGCCTTCGACGACGAGGTGGAGCCCCTGATCCAGGCTCTTACTTCCCAGGCCGCCGTGGCTCTAGATAACCAACAGCTGATCGAGGCCCAGAAAAAACTTCTCGAATCCTTCATCGAGCTCATGGCGGCGGCCATTGACGCCAAGTCGCCTTATACCGGCGGCCACTGCCAGCGCGTGCCGGAGCTGACGCTGATGATGGCCGAAGCCGCGCGGGATTCCGACGAAGCCTCGTTCAAGGATTTCGACCCCAACGAAGAGGAACTCTACGAGCTGCATATCGCGGCCTGGCTCCATGACTGCGGCAAGGTAACCACGCCCGAATACGTGGTGGACAAGGCCACCAAGCTGGAAACCATCTATAACCGCATGCATGAAATCCGCACCCGTTTCGAGGTTCTCAAACGGGATGCGGAAATTGCCTGTCTCAAGGCCCAGCTCGCGGGAAAAGAAGATAAGAAAAAGCTCGAATCTCAGCTCAAGAAGGAAATCGCCGCCCTCGATGAGGATTACGCTTTCATCGCCGAATGCAATGTGGGCGGGGAGTTTCTCGACGAGGACAAGGTGGCGCGCATCAAGGAGGTCGGAGCCCGTGGCTGGACGCGCACCCTCGATAACCGTCTCGGCCTTTCCCAGGAGGAAGAACGGCGTCTTGCGGACATTCCCCACGAGGCGTTACCTGTGGCCGAAACTCTCCTCGCCGACCGCTCCGATCACATCATCCCCTGGGGCGGGGACGATGTCCCGGCTTCCGAGGATGAAGGTTTCCGCATGGAGGTGCCCGCTCAGAAGTTCAATCTCGGCGAGATCTACAATTTATGCATTTCCCGGGGCACGCTCACCGACGAGGACCGCTACAAGATCAACGATCACATCGTCCAGACCATCCGCATGCTCAACCGGCTGCCGTTTCCCAGGCATATGAAACGGGTGCCCGAATACGCCGGCGCCCATCACGAGACCATGGTGGGCACGGGCTATCCTAAGAAGCTCGGCCGTGAAGACATGTCGCTTCCGGCGCGTATGATGGCCATCGCCGATATCTTCGAGGCGCTGACCGCCCGCGACCGCCCCTACAAAAAGGCCAAGACGCTGAGCGAGGCGATCAAGATCATGGGTTTCATGGACAAGGACCAGCACATCGATCCCGAGCTCTTCCGCCTGTTCCTGAAAAGCGGCGTCTACAAGGTCTATGCCGAACAGTTCCTCCACCCCTCCCAGCTCGACGAGGTGGACATCACGCCCTATCTCTAGGACAGGCGGTCTCACTGGCCTCTACGAATCTCTATAGGTCTCGTGCGGCCCTCAGGCGGCTTTTTCGAGACTCAGGGTCAGGGTTCCGAGATCGGTCCTGACGTTGGTGCTGCCGCCTTCCTCCTTGGCCGAAAGCCGGCTTTCCAGGCTCAGCATATGGCTTAACCCCCGCGGCAGGCCGTCCTCCATAAGATCACAGGGTTCGGGCGGAAAGACCGGAACCACAAGGATCAGATCGAGGTCGAGTCCGCCGCTGGCGGGGTCGTGGGCATAGGTGCCGGTACAGACAAAATCATGATGGTCCAGGCTCTTGACCTGGCCCTTATCCAACGCCAGAAGACTGCGCCCATCGGCGGCATCCCCGGTAACCGTCAGGTGGTAGACTCCTCTCCACATTTTCTTCCCCCCTCTTTTTTCTCCCCTTCCCTTAATCACACCCCGTTAAGTACACCTCCCTTTGTCACAAGAAAAAAACCGGGGGGCTCCGCCGCCGCACCCCCGAAGTTTAGGGAGGACAATGCAAAGCGGGGCTTAGGAGCACCCGCTCGTCGAACCGCAGGTCACGCATTTAAGGCATGTGCCATTGCGGACCAGCGTGAAGTTACCGCAATCTCCGCACGCGTCGCCTTCATAGCCCTGCATCCGCGCCTCAATGACGCGATTGTGGGTGGAGTCGACTTGCTCGGTGATTACGGCACTGACAGCGACAGCTTCGGCGGTGCCGACGCCGGTCAGGGCTGTGGCGGATGCAACGGTTTCCGCGCGTCCGCTTTCATTCTGGTTGAGAACATAAAGGTTGTTTCGCATATAGCCGGTGCTGGCGACGCGGCGCACCACGTCTTCCGATCCGACGGGCATACCTTCGGCGGTGCCGCCGCCGATACTGTCGAAATACTCTTCCGGTTCGGCATGGCCAAGATCGTTGCGTCCGAGATAGGAAACCGCAAGTTCGCGGAAAATATAGTCCAGGACCGAGGTCGCCATCTTGATGACCTCGTTGCCTTCCACCATGCCCGAGGGCTCGAAACGGGTGAAGGTGAAGGAATCAACGTATTCCTCCAGCGGCACCCCGTACTGCAGGCCGATGGAAATGGCGATGGCGAAATTGTTCATGAGACTGCGGAACGCCGCACCTTCCTTGTGCATGTCGATGAAGATTTCACCGAGATTGCCGTCCTCGTATTCGCCGGTGCGCAGATATACCTTGTGGCCGCCGACGATGGCTTTCTGGGTATAGCCCTTGCGCCGTCCCGGCAGGCGCGCCCGTTCCTGGTGGTTGGCGGCGATCTTTTCCACCACCCGCTCGACGATACGTGGGGCAGCCTCGGCAGCCATCGCGGCGATGCTGTCGGCCTCCCTGGCGTCGTCGGTTTCGCTGTCCTCAACCGAGGAGCTTAAGGGCTGGGACAGCTTGGAGCCGTCGCGGTACAGGGCGTTGGCCTTCAGTCCCAGCTTCCAGGACAGCATATAGGCATCCTTGCACTCCTCCACGGCGGCGCTGCCCGGCATGTTGATGGTCTTTGAAATGGCCCCGGTGATAAACGGCTGGGAGGCCGCCATCATGCGGATATGGCTCTCCACGGACAGGAAACGCTTACCCATCCGCCCACAGGGATTGGCGCAGTCGAATACGGGAAGATGCTCGTCCTTGAGGTGGGGCGCGCCTTCCACCGTCATGGCGCCACAGCAAAAGGCGTTGGCGGCTTCGATGTCCTCGCGCGAAAAATCCAGTGCGCGCAGCATGTCGAAGGCGGGATCATCCAACGCCTCTTTGGAAAGCCCGAGAGCCTCGGTGCAGAAGGTCTCGCCCAGAGTCCATTTGTTAAAAGCGAACTTGATGTCGAAGGCATTGGCGAGCGCCGCCTCAAGAGCCTCGATGGCCGTGTCGGTGAAGCCCTTTTCGCGCAGCGCGTCGAAACCGATTCCCGGGGCCTGGTACAGGGTGCCGCGGCCGACGGCGTATTCGCTGATGTCGCGTATCTGGTCGGAGGAATAGCCCAGGGTGCCCAGCGCCGTTTCCACGGTGCGGTTGATGATTCTGAAATGTCCACCGCCGGCCAGTTTCTTGAACTTGACGATGGCGAAATCGGGCTCGATTCCGGTGGTGTCACAATCCATGACCAGACCGATGGTCCCGGTGGGTGCCACCACCGTAACCTGGGCGTTGCGGAAGCCATTGGCCTCGCCCTCGCTGCTGGCGCGGTCCCAGGATTCGGCTGCCGCCCTGGCCAGTCCCTCGAAGGGACAGTCCTCGGCGCGCAAGGGCACCGGAATAATCGACAGTCCGTCATACCCGTCGGCGAGGCCGTGGGCGGCCATGCGGTGGTTGTTGACCACCCGCAGCATGGAGTCGCGGTTTTCGTCATGGCTGGGAAAGGCACCCATTTCGCCGGCGATTTCGGCGGAGGTTTCATAGGCGACTCCGGTCATGAGCGCACTGATGGCGGCGCAGGTGGCGCGGCCCTCGTCGCTGTCATAAGAGAAGCCCGAGGCCATCAACAGCCCTCCGATATTGGCAAACCCCAGACCTAAGGTCCGGTAATCGAAGGAGAGTTGGGCGATCCGCCGCGAGGGGAACTGTGCCATCAGGACCGAGATTTCCAACGTGATGGTCCACAGCCGGGTTGCGTGCTCGAATCCTTCTGTGTCGAAGGATCCGTCCTCGCGGCGGAACGTTAGTAAATTCAGTGACGCCAGGTTACAGGCCGTATCGTCCAGGAACATGTATTCCGAACACGGGTTCGAGGCATTGATGCGGCCGGATTCCGGGCAGGTGTGCCAGTCGTTTATGGTGGTGTCGAACTGTAATCCGGGATCGGCGCAGGACCAGGCGGCATGGCCGATTTGTTCCCACAGGTCGCGGGCGCGAAGGGTCCGGTGCGCTTCGCCATCGGTACGCCGGGTCAGGGTCCAGTCCGCGTCCGTTTCCACGGCTTCGAGGAACTCGTCGGTGACGCGGATGGAATTATTGGCGTTCTGGCCGGATACGGTGAGATAAGCGTCGGAATCCCAGTCGGTGTCATAGGTACGGAAGTCGATTTCGGTGAATCCCTGGGAGGCGAACTGGATGATCCGCTGGATATAGTTTTCCGGGACCAGGGCCTTGCGCGCGCCTGAAACCGCTTTCTTCAGCGCCGGGTTGCGTTTGACGTCAAAACGGCCCTCGGCATCCTCGTCGCTGTCCATGGGCCCGGTGTGACAGGCCTTAAGAATGGCGTTGAGATGAAGGTTGATGGTCTTGGACCCGGTGACCAGCGCCGCCACCTTCTGTTCTTCCACGGTCTTCCAGTTGATGAATTCCTCGATATCGGGATGGTCAATGTCTACACAGACCATCTTCGCCGCGCGCCGCGTGGTGCCGCCGGACTTAATGGCGCCGGCGGCGCGGTCGCCGATCTTGAGAAAGCTCATGAGGCCGGATGATTTGCCGCCGCCCGAAAGAGATTCGTCGCCGCCGCGCAGGGATGAAAAATTGCTGCCGGTTCCCGATCCGTATTTGAACAGGCGCGCCTCGCGCGTCCACAAATCCATGATCCCGCCTTCATTGACCAGATCATCGTTGACGCTCTGGATGAAACAGGCGTGGGGCTGGGGGTGTTCGTAAGCCGATTGGGACTCGGTCAGTTCGCCGCTGCGGAAGTCCACATAGTGGTGTCCCTGGGCCGGGCCGTCGATGCCATAGGCCCAATGCAGGCCGGTATTGAACCATTGCGGCGAATTGGGCGCACCCATCTGACGGCACAGCATGTAACGCATTTCGTCGTAATAGGCGCGGGCGTCGTCTTCGCTGTCGAAATAACCGCCTTTCCAGCCCCAATAGGTCCAGGTGCCGCACATGCGGTCGAATACCCGTTTGGCGCTGGTCTCGCCGCCGCAGGGACTTTTCGGGGCTGCCTCGTGCCGCCACAGCCATGAGGGAACGGTGTTTTCCTCAACCGGAACCCTGTTCTCTGGCACGCCGGCCTTACGGAAATACTTCTGGGCGAGAACGTCACAGGCCACCTGCGACCAATCGGCGGGAACCTCGAGTTCATCGAGCTCGAAGACGATTGAGCCGTCAGGATTGCGAATATCACTCGATGTGGTCTTGAACGTAACGCCTTCATAGGCAGAACGCCCCTCCTGAGTGAATCGCCGCGTAACCCTCATTCCCCCCTCCTTCCAAAACTCTTAATCGTTTCCTTACTCGGCCATCCCTGGAATGCGGCCGTTTGGGAAGAACCCGGTGCCAGATCGAAAATTCGTCAAAGACACAAAAGGATCCGTCCCCCTCCCCGTGGGAAAAACCACCGCCTCAATATGTAGTGGACGGATATAATTACCCCACAACATCTATCCACAAAGGGATGGGCCAAGGCAACAAGATTTTGTGTTTAAGGGGAAAAAATTAACTATATGAGGTAAAAATGGGTCTTTTGCCCCACGCGGTCGCTCATGCCTTCCCCCGCCTCTTCTCCGCTTTTTCTCTGGCTTTTCTCCGTGGCAGCGGGGCTGGACGCGGGCCAGAGCAGGTGTCATATTCCCATTGTGGGAAATTCGCGGTGCAAATGCCTCCTCTCTGGGCTCCCGCCGCACCATATGGAACGGGATAGAACGGGTTTTTCAGCGTGATTCTTTTCAGCGTGATTCTATGATTACCGGCACCATTCTGTACACCTGGATTTTCGGTGAGCGGGTCGGCCGTGACGAGGCCGGGAACCGCTATTATCGCCGTCGCGGCGGCGCCCGGCGCCGGGCCAATAACGGCCGCGAACAGCGCTGGGTCATGTATGAAGGCGAGAGAGAGGCCAGCCGTGTGCCGCCGGAATGGCATGAATGGCTCCACCACACCAGCGATACCCCGCCGGTGGAAATGCCGCGTCCCCGGCCGCAATGGCGTAAACCGCATCAGCCCAATCTCACCGGAACCCGCGAGGCCTATTATCCTCCCGGCCATGTGCTGGGCGGTGGCAAGCGCGCACCCGCCACCGGCGACTACGAACCGTGGAGGCCGCAATGAACCCCTATCCGCTGCCCTTATGTTTTCCGCGCCGGGGCGCGTTGGGGTCATATTTTCCGCGCCGGGGCGCTTGGGCATCATGACCGAAGAGACCAAGGAACAGCTGGTGGGCGCGGGCGTGGTGGTGGCGTTCGCTCTGTTCGTGGGGTTTGTCTCCAGCCTTCAGGACATTCACACCCAGTCCGAGGCCGGTTATCGAGTGAGCGCGGCTTTCGGCAAAATTGACGGGCTTCCCGGGGGCGCCGAGGTGCGCCTCGGCGGAATCGAGGTGGGCAGCGTGGTGGGCGAGAAGCTCAGCGAGCATTACCGCGCCGTTCTCACCCTCCAGATCGCCGATCATGTGCGATTGCCCACCGACACCTCGGCCGCGGTCCAGACCGACGGCCTGTTCGGCACCAAATACATCAATCTCGAACCCGGCGGCGCCGAAGAGTTCATTCCCTCCGGCGGCGCCATTCGCGTCACCCAGGATTCCCTGGTGGTGGCCGATCTTCTGGAACAGATCATCGCCCAGGGCGAAAAAGTGGCCAAAAAACGGGACGAGAAGAAATAACGGGAACAGGGCGCCCTCTTGTTATCGGATTCACCGGGCACCCCATGACAAAGACGAAGGAGCAGGGATGCACAGAAACATAGTCGAGGCGGTGATGGGTACCGTGGTTCTTCTGGTGGCGGGTTTTTTCGTCGTCTTTGTCTACAATACGGCCCAGGTCAAGGTGGCGGAGGGCTATACGGTCACGGCCATCTTCTTCAAGATCGGGGGGCTGCAAGAAGGCAGTGACGTGCGCCTCAACGGCATCAAGGTGGGGGCCGTCACCGACGAGAAACTCGACACCGATACCTTCGACGCCGTGGTCACCATGTCCATCGAGGGCGGCATCAAACTGCCCGCCGACACCGTTGCCGCCATCGGCAGCGAAGGCATTCTCGGCGGCAAATACGTGCGTCTCGAACCGGGCAGCGCAAAGACCTATATAGCTAATGGCGGCGCCATCACCAAAACCAAGGACTTCCGCTCGCTGGAGGATCAGGTGGGCGACATCATTTTCCTCGCCTCGGGCGGTGACGATAAGGACGACTAGCCCTTAAATGGGGGCTGATATGCCGCCGCCGCTTTCCGCCAGCCATATTGCGGCCACGTTCTTGCCGCATCGTGACCATCTTCCACTCCTTTGGGTACTGCAGGTAATGCGGCCATGACAGATGGGGACAGGAAAACGACGGGGCGTGGCGTTATTCCGGGGACCGACCCCCGGGGGGCGAAGGTCTGGCGTACGCCCGAAGGCGATTCCGTGTCCTGTCTCGAGAAGATCAAGGTGCTCAATCAGAATCTCGAGGAAATCCGCCAGATGTGCCAGGACGCGCTGGAGGATGCGATCCTCATGGGTTGTGACGAGGCCCAGTTCAGACAGGTCATCAATGAACTTGTCGAACGGCTGGAAAACCCCTATCACAAAAAATAACCCATTCCGCGTTCCGGTCGTTAGCTTGGCCGTTAAACGGCGCGGCCGCGCCTTGGCTCATACCCTGGCCGGGGCCGGGGCTCATACCCTGGCCGGGGCCAGGATGCTTGCGGTGGTGGCGGGCTTCTGGGTTTCCTCTCCGTCCCTGGCGGCGGATATGGTGGGCGACGTGGCTCTGTTACAGGGTCTCGACAAGGTGACGGCGCGTATTTCCACCTTCCGCGCGCCCACCAACAGAACGGTTCACTTCGGCACCCTGGAAATTGTCGCCCGTACCTGCCGCAAGCGGCCGCCGGAGGAACCCCCCGAAAGCGCCGCCTTTCTCCAGATTCGCGATATCAAGCCCGGCGAGGCGCCGGAGACCCTGTTCCAAGGCTGGATGTTCGCCTCCAGCCCCGCGCTTTCGGCGCTGGAACACCCGGTTTACGATATCTGGGTCATCGACTGTCTGTCGCGCATCGGTCCGAAAATGCGGCTGCCCCGGTAATCATTCCCCCCCCCAGAATCACTTCCATAAAGAATCACTTCCGTAAAGAGTCATTCCCACAGCGATTCCACGCCCGCCGTCAGTTGCACCGGGAATTTGGCATTCACCTCCAGCGCTTCGCTCAGAAGCAGGTGATACTCGTTACGCGGCACTTCTATGGCCCCGAACTGTTTTAAGTGTTCGGTGACGAACTGGACGTCGAGCAGGGTGAAGCCGCCCTGGCGCAGGCGCGCCGCCAGATGCACCAGCACCACCTTGCTGGCGTCGGTGGCGCGGGAAAACATGCTCTCTCCGAAAAAGACGCCGTCCAGGGCGATGCCGTAAAGCCCTCCCACCAGAGTTTCCCCCTCCCAGCACTCCACGCTGTGGGCGCGCCCCATGCCGTGCAGGGTGGTATAGAGGTCGATAATGATCTGGTTGATCCAGGTGCTCTCGCGGTCTTCCGCTTCCTCCGCGCAGCTTTCCATGACCTGGGCGAAGGCGGTGTCACACCTGATCTCGAAAGGATTGTTGCGCAGGCGGCGTTGCAGGCGGCGGGGAACGTGAAAGCCGTCGAGGGGGATGATTCCACGGTTTTCGGGGTCGACCCAGAACAGTTCCGGATCGTCGCGGCCCTCCGACATGGGAAAAATACCGGCGGCATAGGCACGCAGAAGGATTTCCGGAGTCAGCGTCTTCATGGGGCCGGCCCCCCAGACTCAAGCCCCCCAGACTCAAGCCTCGGAATCGAGCAGGTTCTCCAGCCAGTGGATGTCATAGTCGCCATTGATGAAATCACTTTCCGTGATCAGCCTTTGGTGAAGCGGGATCGTGGTCTCGATGCCGCCGATGACGAATTCCTCGAGAGCGCGCCGCAGCCGCATCAGGCATTCGTTGCGGCTGCGGCCGCGTACGATCAGCTTGGCGATGAGGCTGTCGTAATGAGGCGGCACCCGGTATCCGGAATAGAGGGCGGAATCCACCCGCACATCGAGCCCGCCCGGCGCGTGATAGTCGGTGATGGTGCCCGGTGACGGCGCAAAGGTCTCGGGGTTCTCGGCGTTAATCCGGCACTCGATGGCATGACCGGCCAGCTGGATGTTCTTCTGCGTCACGTCGAGCTTGGCCCCGGCGGCGACACGGATCTGTTCGCGCGCCAGGTCGATGCCGCTGATCATCTCGGTGATGGGATGTTCCACCTGAAGGCGGGTATTCATCTCGATGAAATAGAATTTCCCGTTTTCGTACAGGAACTCGATGGTGCCGACGCTGCGATAGCCCAGCTTCTTCATGGCCTTGACGCAGCGGGCACCGATCTTGTCCCTGGTGGCGGCGTTGAGAGCCGGCGAGGGCGCCTCCTCGATCACCTTCTGATGGCGGCGCTGCAGCGAACAGTCTCGTTCCCCAAGGTGAATCACATTACCGTGGTTGTCGGCGAGAATCTGGATTTCGATATGGCGCGGCGTTTCCAGGAATTTTTCCAGGTACAGCGTGTCGTCGCCGAAATTGGCCTTGGCCTCGGCCCGCGCCATGGGAAGCGCCTGGCGCAGGGTCTCATCGTCATGGGCAACCTTCATGCCCCGTCCGCCGCCCCCGGCCGCGGCCTTGACGATCACCGGATAACCGATTTTCGCCGCCGTTTTAAGGGCCTCGTCTTCCTCCACTACCGGCCCGTCGGAACCGGGGACCACGGGTATCCCGGTTTTCTTCATGGCCGCCTTGGCGGCGATCTTATCGCCCATGACGGTCATGTGTTCGGGCGCCGGACCAATGAAAGTGATGTCGTGTTCGGCCACCATTTGGGCGAAATGGGCGTTTTCCGAAAGAAACCCGACGCCGGGATGAATGGCGTCGGCATTGGTGATGGTGGCCGCCGTCAGGATGGCCGGGATGTTGAGATAGCTGCCCCGCGCCGCGGCGGGACCGATGCAGACGCTTTCATCGGCCAGGCGCACATGCATGGCGTCGGCGTCGGCCTCGGAATGGACGGCCACGGTGCGGATGCCCATTTCCCGGCAGGCGCGGTGAATACGCAGGGCGACTTCACCACGATTGGCGATGAGAATTTTTTCAAACATCCGCGATCACTCTCTCTAGAGCGGTTCCTGGACCATTCCCGGGGGGCGTCTTATTCAATGGCCATCAGGGCTTCGCCGAATTCCACGGGGTCCCCATTCTCCACGAGAATCCGCATCACCTTGCCGCCATGGGGGGCGGGTATGGGATTCATGGTCTTCATGGCTTCGACAATGAGCACGGTCTGGCCCTCGCGCACCGTATCGCCCACCGAAACGAAGGGCGGCGCGCCTGGCTCCGGCGCGGTATAGGCGGTGCCCACCATGGGCGAGGTGACGGCGCCGGGAAGGTGTTCCGCATCGATTTCACCCGTCTCTCCTGTCTCTGTGGCGGCTTCTGGTTTTGCCGGCGCTGCTTGGGGTTGGGCCGTCGCTTCGGTGGTGACCCCGCCGCCGCGGGCGACACGGACGCGTTGTCCCTCGGCCTCGAACTCGATCTCGGTGAGTCCGGTTTCCTCCAACAGCTTGGCGAGGGAACGGACAAGATCATCGTCGAATTTGAACTTCGCCATTTAAGCCTCGTTTTTATCCTTGAGAATCCGCGCCAGCGCATCCAGGGCCAGAACATAGCCCTGGCCGCGAAACCCGCAGATCATACCTCGGGCGGCCTGGCTGACAAATGAATGATGGCGAAAGCTTTCGCGCTGGAAAAGGTTGGACAGATGCACTTCCACCACCGGCTGTTCAAGGGCCAGAAGGGCGTCGAGAATGGCCACCGACGTATGGGTAAAGGCGCCGGCGTTGATGATCAGCCCGGCGCAGCCCGTCTGCGCCTCCTGGATGATGTTCACCATCTCACCTTCGTCGTTGGACTGGCAGAAATCAATTTCCAGCCCCAGCCCCTTGGCGTGGTCGCGGCAGGAGGCCTCGATCTCGGCAAGGGTTTCACTGCCATAGACGTCGGGCTCGCGGCTTCCAAGAAGATTGAGATTGGGGCCGTTGAGGATCAGGATGGTGGCGGACATGGTACCTGTCATGGGCGCCTGCGCTGAGGCGCGGTTCTCCCGAAAACAGTTTCACGGTTCTGTTGGTTCTGTGAAAAACCTACTTTCTTCACAGGGTTATATCACGGGGACGCGCGGGTGCAACGGGCCATCCCCCTCATGAGTCTTCCTTGTCCTTGCGCAGCTCGGCGATAAGGGCCTTGAAGCTGGCGGCGTCGACGGCGCCGGGAACCAGCCGGTCGCCGATCACATAGGCCGGGGTGCCGGTGATCTCCAGCGCTCCGGCCAGGGTTCTGGTGCGGCTGAGGATGGCGGCGATTTCGGGGTCTGTCATATCCCGTTTCAACCGCGCCACGTCGAGTCCGGTCGCTTCGGCTACCGCCATCACCGCCACCTTGTTGAGGCGGCCCTTATGGGTCATCAGGGCGTTATGAAAGGCGATATATTTGTCCTGTTTGCGCGCCGCCAGGGCGGCGCTCGCGGCAATCACCGAACTGTCGCCGAGGATGGGATATTCCTTATAGACGAAGCGGATGTTGCCGTCCTCGGCCACCATGGTGCTGACGCTTTCGTGGGAACTTCTGCAATAGGGACAGTTGTAATCGAAAAACTCCACCATGGAGATGTCGCCCGCGGGGTTCCCTCCCACCACCGAGCCGGGATCCTCATTAAGCTCCCTGGCCTTGACCCTGATGTTGAGCCGCTGGCGTTCTTCCTCGGCGAGGCGGCGTTTCTCCATCACCGCCTGCAGGGCCTCGCCGACGATTTCCGGATGCTCGCGCAGCAGGGTGCGGATCATCTCCTCGGTAGCGGCGGTTTCGCCCGGCGGTACAGAGTCCATGCCGCCGCGCAACAACGCCACGGCGGACAGGATAAGGGCGGCCAGGGAAAGGGCGGCGACGGCGATCAGGGGGCGGTTCACGATAGATTTTTCCTCACTTATTTCTTGGCGACGGTGATGATGTCCTGGGCCCTCAGCCAGCCCGGCGATCCGTGGGGCAGTGCCTTTTCCGCCCGCTTGGCCTGGGCACGGGCATCCTTGTTCTGGCCGTGGATGAGGAACTTTTCAGCCAGTGCCAGGGACGAAAGTCCAATCTCTCCCTGACGGCCATAGGCGATGGCGAGGAAGTTCCAGGACGCGGCATTTTCCTTTTCCAGCTTCACCGCTTCCACCAGATGGGCGGTGGCGGCCCGGGTCTGGGCCGGATCGTTGAGTTCCAGCTGGGCCTGGCCCAGCATGGTGAGAAACAGCGCGCTGCCGGGTTTCAGCCCCAACGCTACCTTATAGGATTGCACGGCCGCGGCCACATGTCCGTTCTCGAACAGCATCTGGCCCCGCAGTTCGTGAAAATAGGGATCGTCGGGGTGTTCGGCGATGAGGCCGTCGACGAGCGGCAGGGCGCGGGCGAGGTTGGCCTTGCGGTAATAGGCGATGGCCCGGGCGTAGCGGGCGGGCAGGGAGGTGTCGCTCTCGGGGTATTCCTTCAGGGTACGGTCCAGGGGCTCGATAAAGGCCAACAGCTTGGCCCGCATGCGGGCATGGGCAAGAACATCCCGCTCCGGCTCCGGCACGTGGGAAAGCCGCGAATTGGCCACGTGGTTGCCGATCACCTCGACGCGGTCCCGGGTCATGGGATGGGACCGCATATAGGGATCGCCCTTGCCCACATAGATGGCTTCGTGCTGGGCCAGGATGCGCATGAAATCCTCCATGCCCTTCGACGACTGTCCGGTACGGTCGAGATAGGACATGGCGGCCTGATCGGCGGCGGCTTCCTGGCCGCGGGTATATTTCAACAGGTTGCGTCCGGCCACCTCCTGTCCTCCCGTAATGACGGCGACTCCACCGGCGCCGGACTGTTCCGTGCCGGTGGCGATGATCCCGGCGCCCAGCACCATGGCGATGATGGATTCGAGCTGGGCGTGTTTCAGGGCCTCCTGGAGGCGGGCCAGATGCCCCCCCGCGATATGACCGGTCTCATGGGCGATGACACCCTTCACCTGGCCGGCGGTCTCGCTGCGCATCAGCAGGCCGGATGTGAGAAAAATATTCTGTCCTCCGGAAACGAAGGCGTTGAGGGCGGTGTCGGGTACGATATAGACCGCCACCGAATCGGGGTTGAGATCGGCGGCGTTGAAGATTGGCGTGCTCCAGGAACGGATGGTAGTTTCAATCTCTTCATCGCGGATAAGCGCGCGGGCATCGCCGGCAAAGACCACAAGCGCGGTCATCATGGCGGCAAGAAAGACTGTGGAGCGGAAAAGGAAAGGCTTGCGCAAAAGGATCGTCCTGAGGTTTCTCGTCATTAAGTCTCGTCTTAAGTAGGGAGTAAATCCCGTGTCGTCAATGAACCCCATAACAGGTCAAAAAGGCCGAAAAGAGGCATTATGGCGCTGAAAAGCTCGCGCCGGGGGGAAATCTCCCCCTTCATCGTCATGGAAATGCTGCGCTTCGCCAACCAGCGCGTGGCCGATGGCGGCGATGTGCTCCATCTCGAACTGGGGGAGCCCAGCGCGCCCACGCCGGGGCTTGTGGTGGAGCGGGCTCACGAACTGCTGGACAAAAATCTGCCGGGCTATACCGAGTCACTGGGCATTCCCCCCTTGCGGGAACGCATCGCCGCCTATTACCAGGCGCGCGAGGGCATCGCCGTGGCGCCGGGCCGCATCGCCGTCACCACGGGGTCTTCGGGGGCTTTCGTGCTGGCCTTTCTCGCCGCTTTCGATGTGGGGGACCGGGTGGCCCTGGCCATGCCCGGCTATCCCGCCTACCGCAACATTCTGACCGCGCTGGGGGTGGAAACGGTGGCGCTCCCGGTGGGAGCGGAAACCCGGTTCCAGCCCACAGTGGAGATGCTGGAAAAAGTGGACGCCCCCCTCGACGGGTTGATTATCGCCAGCCCCTCCAACCCCACCGGCACCGTTTTGCCGGCCGAGGAATTCCGCGCCATCGCCGATCACTGCCGGGACCAGGGCATCCGCCTCGTCTCGGACGAGATTTATCACGGCATTACCTTCGGGACGGATGCGGTCTCGGCCCTGTCCTTCGGCGATGAGGCCATCGTCATTAACAGCTTCTCGAAATATTTTGCCATGCCGGGCTGGCGTCTGGGCTGGATGGTGGTGCCCGATGATCTGTTGCGGGCGGTGGAAAGCCTGTCCCAGAACCTGTTTATTTCCCCGCCCTGCCTGTCCCAGAACGCGGCCATGAGCGTCTTCGACTGTATCGGAGAGCTCGACGCCAGCGTGGCCACCTATGCCCGCAATCGTGAGATTCTGCTCGACGGCCTGCCGGGTGCCGGATTCGACCGCATGGCGCCCTCCGACGGGGCGTTTTATCTCTATGCGGATGTTTCTGAATTGACCAATGACAGCCATGATTTCTGCCATCGTATGCTGGCCGAGACCGGGGTGGCGACGACGCCGGGAACGGATTTCGACCCCGTCTCGGGCCATCGCGCCATCCGCCTGTCTTTCGCCGGTCCGGCGGCTGCCATGGAAGAAGCGGTAGCGCGGCTCAAATGCTGGAAGCGTTGATCGTAAAGACTGGAAGCGCTGATCATAAAGACTGGAAGCGCTGATCACGCTTCCGCTGATCCTATTCCATCAGTGAGTTCCACCAGCCCCGGCGTTTTGGCTTGTCGTCGGCCGGTGGCGCCCCGGCAGCAGCAGCGGTGACGGGGACGTCCTCCACAGCCTTCTCTTTTGCAGTCTCTTTCTCTGTGGCCTTCTCTGTGGCCTTCTCTGTGGCTTTCTTTTCGGCTGCGCTCTTGGCGGGTTTTCTGGTGCGGCGCGGCGCGCGCTTCCGTGGCTTGGCGGCGGCTTTCTCGCCCTCTTCCGTTTTTACCTTTTCTGGGGCGGCCTCTTCCGTGGGTTCCGGGGTTACGGAAACCGCCTCCGGCCCGGAGTCCGTAGCGGTCGTTCCGGTTTGCGTTTCCATCGATGTTTCTGTGGCGGCGCTTTTGCGCGAATGCCGCCTGCCGCCGCGCTTACCGCGCCGGCGGCGCTTGCGGACAGGTTTGTCCTCCTGGTCGTCCCTGTCGCCGGATTCTCCTCCGGCCGGGGCGGCAGCCTGAGCGGTTGCGTCCGCGGAGGCCTCCTCGCTGTCCTTGGTGCGGCGCCGTCCCCGCCGCCGTGGCGCGGAGGATTTGTCTTTGGCCTCCTCCCTTGCGCCGGCTTTGCCGGTGGTCTTTGCGGCGGTGGCGCCTTCGATGCGGAAGTCGGGCGGGACCAGGGTTGCGTCATGGTGAACCATAACGCGGATACCGTGGCGGGCCTCGATGGCGCTCAGGATATCGCGCTTCTGGTTGAGGATATAAAGGTCCACCTCGGGCGGCACATGGACGGACAGCTGTCCGTCGCGGCTGCGTGGACTTTCCTTCTCTATGGCGCGCAAGACGTGAAGCGCCGTGGATTCCACCGAGCGCACAACACCCCTGCCGCCGCAATGGGGACAGGTCTGGGTGCTGATTTCATGGAGGCTGGGGCGGAGCCGCTGGCGCGACATCTCCAACAGGCCGAACCCGCTGATGCGGCCGATCTGGATGCGGGCGCGGTCGGTCTTGAGCGCTTCCTTGATGCGCTTTTCCACCTTCGAGCGGTTGCGATGTTCGTCCATATCGATGAAGTCGATGACGATGAGGCCGGCGAAATCACGCAGCCGTAATTGACGGGCCACTTCGTCGGCGGCTTCGAGATTGGTCTTGAGCGCGGTTTCCTCGATATTGCGTTCACGGGTGGAGCGCCCGGAATTGACATCGATGGCCACCAGCGCCTCGGTCTGGTCAATGACGATATAGCCCCCGGACTTGAGCCGCATGGTGTGACTGTGGATGGCGTCGATCTGGTCTTCCACGTCAAAGCGGCTGAACAGGGGGACGTCGCCGTCGCGATAGCGCTTTACCCGCTTGGCGTGGCTGGGCGTGAGCATGCGCATGGATTCCTTGGCCAGGCGATAGCCGTCTTCGCTGTCTATCAGCACCTCTTCCATGTCGCGCGAATAAAGGTCGCGGATGGCGCGCTTGATGATGTTGGCCTCTTCATGGACCAGGGACGGCGCCGAGGATTGCAGGGTGGCGTCGCGGATTTCGCTCCACAAACGCATGAGATATTCATAGTCGCGCTTGATTTCGGCCTTGGTGCGCTCGCGCCCCGCGGTGCGCACGATGACGGCGATGCCATCGGGGATGGACAATCCGTCGAGGATGGTTCTGAGCTTGCGGCGATCTGCGAGATTAGCAATTTTGCGCGAGATTCCGCCGCCCCGAGCCATGTTGGGCATCAGCACGCAATAGCGTCCGGCCAGTGATATGCGTGTGGTCAGGGCGGCTCCCTTGGTGCCGCGTTCTTCCTTGGCCACCTGGACCAGAACAACCTGACCGCGCTTGATGACTTCCTGGATTTTATAGCGCCGCGTTGCCGGGGCCCGTTTCGGCGCCATGTCCTCGTCGGTGTCGCCGCCCACGGTTTCCAGATCCGCGAGTTCCTCGTCCTTGTCGTCCTCGTGGGTGTCGTCGTTGTTGTTGTCTGCGGCCTTTGCGGACTTATCTTCTTCTTCTTTTTTATCCGCGTCTTTTTCATCCACGTCGTTCGCGGGAGCCTCGGTGATGGCTTCGTCCTTGACGCCGCCACTCAGGGCCACAGATTCCTTCGCAGCCTTTTTAGTGGATTTTTTAGTGGATTTTTTAGTGGATTTTGGTTTTTTTCCGGCATCGGCTTCGTCGCCGGTATCGGCCTCATCCCCGTCATCTCCGGCAGGGGATTCTGAGGTCTCCGGCATTTCTTCCGCCATATCCCCGGCCATGTCCGGGGAAGATTGCGAAGACGTATCGGCGTCCACATCCACATCCACATCCGGGGCCATTCGCGCTTCTTCGGCGATAAGGGCCTCGCGGTCGGCGACCGGAATCTTGTAATAGTCGGGATGGATTTCGTTAAAGGCGAGGAATCCGTGCCGTGAGCCTCCGAAATCGACGAAGGCCGCCTGCAACGACGGCTCGACCCGCACCACTTTCGCTAGATAGATATTACCTTTGAGGGATTTTTTCGCGGAACTCTCGAAGTCAAAATCTTCGAGAGTATTTCCGCTGAGCACGACCACCCGGGTTTCTTCGGGCTGGGACGCGTCAATCAGCATCCTTTTAGCCATGAGGCTATATTCTCCACAGGCGCGACCTGCTTCTGCCCGGAATGCGCATCGGGCGGCGGCGCGCCATTGTTCTTTGTTATCTTTAAGAAGCCATCCGATACCGGAACGTTTCCCGTCAACGGCGCCTCATACACATGGTTCTCCAAAGGGAAAAACCAGGGAGGCCGCGCCAAGGAAACCGCGCATCCGGCAAGTGCCGGGGGGCTCCAGACTAAGTTATGTTACCGCCTTGCCAACCTCCTCTCCGCCTGGGGAAAACCCGAATGCGGATCGGCGCCGGCTGCGGCTCGTTCGTGAGTTCAACATACTCACCGCATGGCGGTTCCACAACACGATATTGTGTGACGCCCTTCTTTTCTTCATGCTGGAATATGGTGGCGGCGGGAAATCTATGTTAAACAATGGGCAGATATAGTTAGAAAAGGATGAAAATCCTCTAGATGTGGAATTCAGCGGCCCGGTTCGGACGGCATCTCTTGGCGGCGAGTCTCTTCGGCGCGGCACTCTTGGTCACCCTTACCGTCACGTTCTCCGGCACCACTTCCGGCGTCTTCTCCAGTGCCGCCGCCGCGCCCGCCGCGACCGCCGCCACCGTAACGGGGGTGCGCTTCGGCGATCGTTCCAAGACCCTGACGCGGGTGGTTCTCGACCTTAGCGATAAAGTGCAATTCAGCGTCTTCACCCTGTCAGATCCCTACCGCGTGGTGGTGGACCTGCCGGAAATAGCCTGGGACATCCCCAAGATTTCAAGCGTGGCGGGGGTGGTGAAACAGTTCCGCTATGGCCTCTTCAAGGCGGGGAATTCCCGTCTTGTGTTCGATGTGGAAGGCCCGGTGACGGTGAAGAAGGCTTTCGTTCTGGAATCGAATGGCGGCTCTGGCCCCCGCCTTGTGCTCGATCTCGAAAAGGTGAGCCCGGCGGCTTTTCTGAAAGCCCAGAAATCCAGGCCGCGGCCGCCTCCCGCACCCTCCGCGTCCCCGCCGCTGCCCACGGCCCCGCCGCCTTCATCTTCCGCCGGGGATGTGGCGCTGCTTCCACTGGCGCCGGGTTCCGGTGATCTTGCGCCGGGAACGCCCAAGCCGCCGCGCAAGCCCGGCAAGCGCACCATCGTCCTCGACCCCGGTCACGGCGGCGTGGACCCCGGCGCCACCGGAAAAAGCGGGCGTTTTGAAAAGGCCATCACCCTGGCCATGGCCAAGGAACTGAAGAAGAAGTTCGAGGCCACGGGCCGCTACAGGGTGGTGCTGACGCGCAACCGGGATATCTTCATCCGTCTGCGCGGCCGTCTCGCCAAGGCGCGCCAGGCCGACGGCGACCTCTTCATTTCGCTGCACGCCGACAGCATCAAGAACCGGAGCATCCGGGGGCTTTCCGTCTATACCCTGTCCGAGACCGCGTCGGATAAAGAGGCCGCGGCATTGGCAAAGTCGGAAAACAAATCGGATGTGATCGCCGGCATCGACCTCACCTACGAGACGCCGGAGGTGACGAATATCCTCATTGATCTGGCCCAGCGCGAAACCATGAACCTGTCGGCTCATTTCGCCAACCTTCTGATTACGGATATTCGCCGCAAGGTCAAAGTGCTGCACAAGACCCACCGTTTCGCCGGCTTCGCGGTGCTCAAGGCGCCCGATATTCCCTCGGTGCTGGTGGAGCTGGGCTACCTCTCCAACGCCGGGGAGGAACGCCTGCTGCGCGATCCCAAATATCGCGGCAAGCTGGGCGCGGCCATCGTCGCGGCCGTGGATAAATTCTTCGCCTGGAAGGATAATATGCGCCGGTCCTGAACCTGTTACAGGTCATAAACCGGTCATAAACCTGCCGCATTCCCTTATTAGCATCATCACCGCCCGCATCCATGCACGGCACGGCCTTTCGGGGGTGGTTTCGGCGGGTGTTTTGGTCCACGGTGACGCGGATATGTTCAGAGCAATCGGATTCCTGTTCTCCTTTCTTCTGGTTCTCACCATGCTCGGTGTGGGTGGCGGGTTGTACGTGCTCTATCATTTCGGGCGCGGCCTGCCCGACTACAAACAGCTGGCCGATTACGATCCCCCCACGGTGACCCGTGTCCATGCCGGTGACGGCCGCCTGATCGCCGAATACGCGGTGGAGAAGCGGGTCTTCGTTCCCATTTCCGCCATGCAGAAACGGGTGATCAACGCCTTCCTCTCCGCCGAGGACAAGAATTTCTACAGCCATCCGGGAATTGATTTCCTGGGCGTGGTACGGGCCATGGTCACCAATCTCGCCAATATGGGAAGCCAGCGCCGGCTCAAGGGCGCCTCCACCATCACTCAACAGGTGGCCAAGAATTTCCTGCTCACCAACGAGGTCTCCATCGAGCGCAAGATCAAGGAAGCCATTCTCGCCTTCCGCATCGAGAGGGCGTTCACCAAGGACCGCATCCTCGAACTCTATCTCAACGAGATTTATCTCGGTCTGGGATCCTACGGGGTGGCCGCCGCCGCGCTCAACTATTTCAACAAGTCCCTGGGCGAGCTTTCCATCGCCGAGGTGGCCTATCTCGCGGCCTTGCCCAAGGCGCCCAACAACTATCATCCCTTCCGCTATCCCAAGGCGGCGCTGGCGCGCCGCAACTGGGTCATCAACCGCATGTTCGACGACGGCCATATCACCCCCGGCGAGGCGCTGGAGGCCAAGACCACGCCCTTGCAGGTGCGCCGGCGCGAGGACACGCAATTCGCAAGGGCTGAATATTTCCTTGAGGAAGTGCGGCGCAGAATCCTCGAACGGTACGGCTATAAAGGCTTGTACGAGGGCGGCCTTTCGGTGCGCACCTCGGTGGACCCGCGTCTCCAGGGGATCGCCGATGATATCCTGCGCGCCGGCCTGCGCACCTATGACCGCCGCCACGGCTGGCGCGGACCCCTCACAAACATCAATCCCGGCGTCAACTGGGCGCGTCAGGTGGCCGCCGTGGCGGTGCCGCCGGGTATGATGGACTGGAAGCGCGCGGTGGTTCTGGCGGTGTCGGACAAAAGCGTGGATATCGGTTTCCCGTCCGGCGCGCTGGGCGCCATTCCGCTGGCCGAGGTGAGATGGGCGCGCGAAGCCCTGAAGGGCGGCAAGCGGGGACCGTCGGTGCGCCGCGCCGGCGAGGTGCTGGCCATCGGCGATGTGATCGCGGTGGAGAAGGTCACCTCCTCGACGCCGCAATCGAAAGACGAAGATCCGGTCTCCTATCCCCCCAACACCTATGCCCTGCGGCAGATTCCAGAGATCGGCGGTGGCCTCGTGGCGCTCGATCCCCATACCGGGCGCGTGTTCGCCATGTCGGGGGGCTATGATTTTTCCATGAGCGAGTTCAACCGCGTCACCCAGGCCAAGCGCCAGCCCGGATCGGCATTCAAGCCTTTCGTCTATCTGGCGGCGCTGGAACAGGGGTTCACGCCGTCCACCCTGATTCTCGACGCGCCCTTCGTCATCAACCAGGGGCCGGGGCTGGGCAAATGGAAGCCCGCCAACTACACCAAGAAATTCTACGGCCCCAGCCCCATGCGCCTGGGTATCGAGAAATCACGCAACCTGATGACGGTGCGGCTGGCCCAGACCATCGGCATGGACAGGGTGGTGGATACCGCGGGGCGCTTCGGCGTCATGGACAATATGCCGTCCCAGCTCGCCATGGCCCTGGGCGCGGGCGAGACCACCCTGCTTGACCTCACCACCGCCTACGCCCAACTCGTCAACGGCGGCAAGCGCATCACCCCCAGCTTCATCGACCGTATCCAGAATCGCATCGGCCGCACCATCTATCGTCACGACGACCGTCCCTGTGAAGGCTGCACCACGGCTTTCTGGAACGCCGATCTGGCGGTGCCGGAGCCTCCCGACAACCGTACCCGGGTGGTAGACTCCACCAGCGCTTACCAGGTGGTGTCCATGCTCCAGGGCGTGGTGGAGCGCGGCACCGGACGCCGCATCAAGGCGGTGGGCAAACCGCTGGCGGGCAAGACGGGAACCACCAACAAAAGCTTCGATACCTGGTTCGTGGGGTTTTCCCCCGATCTCGCCGTGGGCGTCTATGTGGGCTTCGACCAGCCGAAAACCCTGGGCCGCGAAACCGGATCGAGCGTGGCCGCGCCCATGTTCCGCGATTTCATGGAAGCTGCTCTGGAAGGCAGGCCGGGCATTCCCTTCCGGGTGCCCCCCGGCATCCGTCTGGTGCGGGTCAACGCCACCACCGGCCTTCCCGCCGCTCCCGGGGACAAACGCGTGATCCTCGAGGCCTTCAAGCCGGGGACCGAACCTTCGCCGGGGCAAGGCGTGGGTTCGGTGATTGACGGCAATGCCCTGAACGCGGTGGCGGATTCTCCTGTTGCCGGGCCAGGGGGGTTGTATTAATTTCCCGCCGCCTGTTTCGCCTCCAAAGGAAAAATCATGCGCGCCGAACTCGACTCCATCGTTACCGAGATCAAGCAGTCACTGGAACTGCTGAGGAGGCGCCTTTGACCCCGACACAGCGGAACAAAAACTGGCCGAGCTGAACGCCCGGGCCGAAGACCCAGATCTGTGGAACGACCAGGCCCAGGCCCAGAAGGTGATGCGCGAACGGACCCGGCTGGAATCCGCCATAGACGGTTTTCGCGGCATGGAAAGTGAGTTTTCCGATACCTGCGAATTGCTGGAAATGGCCGCCGAGGAAGGCGACGCGGATATGGAGGCCGAGGCCGAAAAGGCCCTGCAGGCCCTGGCCAGGGTGGCGGCCAAGCGCCAGTTGGAAAGCCTGCTCTCGGGCGAGGCCGACGGCAATGACTGTTACCTCGAGGTCCATGCCGGGGCCGGCGGCACCGAAGCCCAGGACTGGGCCGAAATGGTGTTGCGCATGTATCTGCGCTGGGCCGAGGCGCGCGGCTACAAGGTGGAATGGCTGGAGGAAAGCGCGGGCGAGGAAGCGGGGCTGAAATCGGCCACCGTGCGGGTTAACGGCGATAACGCCTATGGTTGGCTCAAGACCGAGTCCGGGGTTCACCGTCTGGTGCGTATCTCGCCCTTCGATTCCCAGTCGCGGCGCCACACCAGCTTCGCCTCGGTGGGCGTCTATCCGGTGATTGACGACGCCATCGAGGTGGAAATCGCCGATAAGGACCTGCGGGTGGATACCTATCGCGCTTCGGGCGCCGGCGGCCAGCACGTGAACAAGACCGACAGCGCCATCCGCCTTACCCATCTGCCCACGGGCATTGTGGTGCAATGCCAGAACGACCGTTCCCAGCACCGCAACCGGGCGGCGGCCATGGATATGATGCGCGCCCGTCTCTACGAGCTGGAACTGCAAAAGCGCGAGGACGCCGCCCAGGCCGAACGCGAGGCCAAGACGGAAATCGGCTGGGGCCACCAGATCCGCTCCTACGTCCTCCACCCCTATCAGATGGTCAAGGATCTGCGTACCGGCGTGGAAAAGGGCAATACCCAGGGTGTGCTCGACGGCGGCATCGACGAATTTCTCGAGGCCGCTCTTGCGGGTGGCGGGCCGGGCGGCGGCCCGGGTAAAAATCAGGCCTCTGACACGGCGTAACTTTCCTCCCGAATCCCCCGAATCCCCGCGAATCTTCAGGCATTCCCCGGCGCGGAGCCCAGCGGCGCGGTTTTCCGGAAAATCACCGGAAAATCACCGGAAAATTCCCGAAAAGTTTTCCCTTTTATTACAGGGTGTTAGCGCCATGTTCACATAAAACATGTATGTGATTTACATCATTTCACCACGGTTGTGACGTGGGTCACATCTCCCCACTCCGGGAAAGGGTATTCTCGTCCCTGTTCTGAGGTATCTGGCAACGGATGAGGGTGGGAACATGGTAAACGGTACATCAAAGTTCAGCGGCGTGGGTGTGGAGATCCAGACCTTTTCACCCAACGCCGTCATCTTCAGGGAAGGCAAGCTGGGCGTCTGCGCCTATATCGTCACCGCCGGCGAAGTGGAGATTTCCAGGAACGTGGGCGGTAAAAAGGTGGTGCTGGGGGTCGTGGGCAAGAACGGCCTGTTCGGCGAAATGGCGCCCATCGAAGATACCCGCCGCATGGCCACGGCGATAGCGACTAGGGAAACCACCTGCACCGTCATTCCCCGCCACGTGTTCGAGGAAAAAATGGCCGATGCCGATGTGTTCATGGGCGCGCTGGTTCGGGTGCTCATCAACAACGTTCGCAACACCACCGACCTCCTTGTGGAATCCGAAGAGGCCAGAGCCGGCCAGCACGAGGCCGCCTAGCCCGCTCCTCTCACGTTTCTGCCCCCTTACCAGCGCCCTCCCTTCCAGGAGGGTTTTTTGATGCCCGCTCCTCGCCAGCTTTCAGGAAGACGCTCCATCTCCGGCGGCAAAATCGGCCAGCATGGCGGCGGCGTCTTCGAGAGCGGCGGTCCAGCCCTGGCCGCCTTCCTGTCTCAGCATGGTCATGCTGGGATACCAGGGCGAGGTGGATCCGTGGAAACCCCAGCGCCATCCCGGCACCCGGGGTATCAGGGACCAGACCGGCTTGCCCAGGGCGCTTGCCACATGCACCGTCGTATTGGCCATGGAAATAACCAGATCGAGGGCGTCTATCCGGGCGGCGAAATCATCGAAGCTGTCATCGCCTTCGGTAAAATCCTCGACCACGACTCCATGCTCGGTTTTCAGAGCCTCCCGTTCCTCGGCCGTGTCGCCATGCTGGAAACTGATGAACCGCGTGCCCGGAACCCGGAACAAGGGCAGCCATTCCTCGAGCCGGGTGGTGCGCCGGCGTTTGTCCCAGGGTTTAACGCCGCCGCGCCAGGACATGCCGATCTTGAGTCCCGGCCCCAATTCCGCGAAGCGCCCACGCCAGGTTGCCGTCTTGGCGGGATCGGGCTGGAGGATACGGTTCTGCTGTGGAAAATCTGCCTCGTCGCGGCGGAAATGCCGCGGCAGGCTGCCGATGGGAAGGGAGAAATCCGCGTCACCGGGTTTTACGCCCTCGAAACGCTGGCCGTGATGGGGGATTACGCGCGCGGAAGGAAAGGACCGGGCAAACAAGGTTTCGAGACGCTTTTCGCAAATCAGGACCACCCGCGCTCCGGTGGCCACAAGGTCGGGCAGACAGGTGGCGAACATGATGACATCGCCGATTCCCTGTTCGTCATGGACAAGGATGGATTTCCCTTCCAGGGGTTCGCCGTCCCAGCGCGGCGGCAGATCACCGGGAGGCAAAAAATCGGGCTGGTCGAGGCGGCGCTCATAGGCGTCCCAGCCTTCGCCGTAGCGCCCCGCGAGAATCAGCGCCAGCGCCCGGTTGACCTTGGCGCCGGTGGCGCCGATGCTGTCCGATCCCAACAGCGTCACCGCTCGGGCGTAGTGATCCAGGGCCTCGTCAATGCGGCCCAGATCACGCAGCAGATTGCCGAGATTGCCGTGGGCTTCGCCATTGCCGGGGTCCAGCTTCAGGGCCCGTCCGTAATGCTCATGGGCCTCGTCGAACTCTTCCATTTCGCCCAGCGTGGCGGCCAGCGCGGCGTGAAGGCCGGCGTCCCCGGGGTGACGTTGCAGGGCCTCGCGCAGACACGCCGCCGAGTCCTCGTATTCCTCCAGCCGCCGCAGAGCCTGGCCCAGATTCCGCACAGTCCCCGCAGTCTCCGGTGAATCGGCCTCAAGAACCAGCGCCTGACCATAGAGGGTGACGGCGTCCTCGTCGGCGCCGAGATGGCCGCAGACATTGCCCAGGGTAACGAGAAAATCGGCCCGTTCGGGGGCCAGACCCAGGGCCCGTTGTAGCGGCTCCAGGGCCTCGGCATAGCGCCCCTGAGCATCGAGGGCCGCCCCCAGTAAATGCAGAACTTCGGCGTTCTGAACGGTGTCGCCGCTGGGAACCTCGCGGCACAGACGCTCACATTCCCCGTGGCGCCCGGCGCGGAAATGTTCCAGCGCCTCGGCGAGGGTCTGCTCCACTGTGCCGTTGGATGATTTGATCATGGTCCCGAGGATAGGATATCAGGGGCCGCTGTCACAAACTTTGTGACGTCACGCAGGTTAGAGCGGTTCAGGATTGATAGGAATCATTTGACCGGGATGATTTTGTCCCGTGACGAGGCGCGCTTCGAAATGCGATGCCTGCGCATCGGATGAGGAGCGTAACGACGCCACGGGGCCAAAGCACCCGGCCGAAGGTGGGGCGGATCGGCCCCTCGGAAGCGTTGCGGCGCTTGCCCGATGCCCCCACATCGCGCCGCCCGCCGCGCCTACCCGAATGAACCGATTCGCCGCCATCAAAGTGATCCCTATCAATCCTGACCCGCTCTAGAGCAGGAAAGCGTTGTTGAGGGCCTCCACCAGATCGTCGCCGAAGGACGGCCCCTTCTGGATCACCGGGATATTGGCGGGAAGAAGGTGCAGGCTTTCGTGATCGCGGTTGAAACTGGTGATCAGGGCCACCGGTGTGTTCCGGGTTTCCGGCATCGAGGCGAGGGCGATGGCAAGGTCGATACCGCTGAGATCGGGTAGCACCGCCGAGATGACGATCATGTTGGGCTTGGTGTGGATGATCATGGGCAGGGCCTCGAAGGTCGAGGCGACGTTGGTGATGCGATAGCCGCATTGCTGCAGTTCGCGTTCCACGAAACGAGTAGCCGCACCGCGCAGCATCACCAGCATGACCTCCACGTCGCGGACTTCGAGATCGGCGAGATCGAAATCGAATCCCGGTTTGGCTGGAAGGTTGCGGACGATAACGGCGGGGTTGGCGTCGAGCTCGGTCTTGCCTTCGGCAATGTCGGTCAGAGTGTCGAGAAAGACCTGAAGGTCGGCGCCGGCGCGCTCGTCCAACTCCTCCACATTAGTCAGGTAATCCTCAAGGCGGTGGGCCACGACGGTGATCAGGTGCGCGCCCACATTGGCGGCCTGCCCTTTGAGCAGCAGCGCTACCCGGCGGGTCTCCATGAGAAATTCCGCCGCCGGCTTTTTGCCGCCCAATGCCGAGTCGAGGGCGTGCTGGAGATCGCGTAGCGATTCCGCCGTGTCTTCGAGAAACTCCACGCGCAGCCCGGCCATGAGGTCTTCGTCCTGGTCCGGCCGTGTTTTCTTGGCTCCATCGTTCGTCATGCTGTGTTTTTCCGGTATTTGGCGATTGTATCGTGGGGACGCCATTACGTACCAAATCGCGTTAAGGTCGAGTTAATCCTGACCAGCTCTAAAGCCCCTTGGCCTCTTGCAGCACGTCCTCGGCATGGCCCCTGACCTTGACCTTGCGCCAGACCTGGCGCACCACGCCGTCACCGTCCACAAGGAAAGTGGAGCGTTCGATGCCCATATATTTACGGCCGTACATGCTCTTCTCCACCCACACCCCATAGGCCTCGCATACGGTTCCTTCTTCGTCGGCGGCGAGCGGGAAGTTGAGGTCGTATTTGGCCTTGAACTTGTCGTGTCTGGCGGCGCTGTCACGGGACAGCCCGATAACGGTAGCGTCCGTTCCTTCAAAGTCGGGCAGGGCATCGCGGAAATCACAGGATTCCGTGGTACAGCCCGGCGTTAAGTCCTTGGGATAGAAATACAGGATCACCTTTTTTCCGCGCAGGGCGGAGAGGGATACCTCGCCGCCGCCGTCGCTGGCCAGGGTGAAGTCGGGGGCGCTGTCACCGGGCTTGATGGTCATGGGTTGGGAATCTCCTTGGTCAGGGGTTGATCGCGTCCGGGCGCGCCGATGATGGCTTCGTATAGATCACCCACCCGTGCGGCCGTGGACTCCATCTTTGTTGTCAGGGCGTCGAAGTCAACCGCGCCGCCGGCGAAGGAAAGCGCCGTCCTCAGCCCCCGGCTCATCCCTTCCGTGGTGGGGGTTTCCTTAAAGCACAGGCGCAGCAATCCCTGCAGGCGGTGCCAGAACCGGGCCGCGGCCATCAAATCCTCGGCCTCGCCGCTCTCCAACAGTCCTTCCCGCGCCATATTGCCCAGCGCCGTCACGGTGTTGGGGCTGAGGATATGAGGATGATCATGGGCGTGGCGCAGCTGCAGATACTGGGTGATGAATTCCACGTCGATCATGCCGCCGGGGGTGTATTTGATGTCCCAGGGGCTGGTCCCTGGAAAGCTGTCGGCGATGCGCCGGCGCATGTCGGCGACCTCGGCTGCCAGGGTGCCGGGGTCACGGGGCTGGGTCAGGACGTCACGAATGGCCTCGCCGATCTGGTTGCGCAGAGATTCTTCCCCGGTCACGGCGCGGGCGCGGGTCAGCGCCATATGTTCCCACACCCAGGCGGAGTCGCTCTGATACTTGCGAAAGGCGTCGAGACTACAGGCGATGGGGCCCGACGCGCCGGAAGGCCGCAGCCGCATGTCCACCTCATAGAGCTCACCCTCGGCGGTGGGGGCGGTCAGGGCATTGATCAGGCGCTGCGCCATGCGTGAGAAATATACCGCGGGC
Source organism: Alphaproteobacteria bacterium (assembly GCA_016776635.1). Lineage (GTDB taxonomy): Bacteria > Pseudomonadota > Alphaproteobacteria > UBA11136 > UBA11136 > UBA11136. The sequence continues at coordinate 28,187 of JADHSZ010000005.1, read as the reverse complement.
ATCAGCGGCTTGGCGCCGGTGGAGACGGCGTCGTCGGGGGTGTCGGAATAGACGAAGATCATGTCCACATCCGAGGCCACGGTCATTTCGCGGCTGCCCAGCTTGCCCATGGCGATGACCGCCATGCCGGCGCCGGGAATGGCACCATACTGCTCGGCGAAGGCTTCCTCCACCCGGGGCTGGAGCAGATTGAACAGGATATCGCCGATATCCGAAAAAGATGTGGCCGTGGCTTCGGCGTCGGTGCGGTTGCGCAGCATCTGGACGCCGAGCTGGAACTTGCGGTCCTTAGACCAGCGCCGGGTGGTGTTGAGAACGCCCTCGAAATCGGTGGCCAGTTCCAGCGCCCGTTCGGCTTCCTTTTTCAGGGTTTCCGCATCGGGCAGGGGATCGAAGAAATCGGCTGCCAGAACGCCGTCGAGAAGGATCGGGCGGCGGCTCAGACGGTCGGCCAGACGCGGCGCGTTGCCCATGATTTCGGCCATCAGACCGAGCAGCCCGGGATTGGCCTGGAACAGCGAAAACAGCTGGACCCCGGCGGGCAGGCGCGACAGGAACTCGTTGAATTTCATGAAGGCGAGATCGGGATCGGCGGTATCGGCCAAAGCCGAGAGAATGGCCGGCATGAGCTCGGTAAGAAGCTGGCGGGCGCGTTCGCTGCGGATGGCGGGATAGCGTCCGCGGTGCCAGTTACGCACCACGCCGGCAATGTTGGCGCCGTCGCGGAATCCCATTTCCTCCAGGGTGGCCAGCGTCGCCGGGTCGTCCTCGCCGCCGGTAAAGACCAGATTGCCGGGTCCGCCCAGCGCCGGTGATTCACTGAACAATTCACCGTAGAGGGTGCTCACAAACGTAAGGTGGGCGTGCAGCTCGCTCTCGAACTGCTGCGCCTCGTCATACCCCAGAAAGGTGGCCAGGGCGTGCCAGCTTTGCGTTTCTTCGGGGATGGTATGGGTCTGGCGGTCGTCCACCATCTGCAGACGGTGCTCCACCCGGCGCAGGAAGGCATAGGCCGCGACCAGCCCGTCGCGGGTCTGGGCCGTGATATGGCCTTTCTCGCACAGCACCGCCAGCGCCTCGCAGGTGGCCGAAACCCGCAGCTCGGGATCGCGGCCGCCGCGGATCAATTGCTGGGTCTGGGCGAAAAATTCGATTTCACGGATACCGCCGGGGCCGAGCTTGATGTTCTGGCCGCCGGTCTTGATGTCCTTGTGGCCGCGATAGGTGTCAATCTGGCGCTTGATGGAATGGATGTCCTCGATGGCGGCGAAGTCGAGATTGCGGCGCCACAGGAAGGGCCGCAGACGCTCGATGAACGCCGCCGCGGCGACCGCGTCGCCGGCCACATTGCGGGCCTTGATCATGGCCGCCCGCTCCCAGTTCTGGCCGGTGCCCTCGTAATAGCTTTCCGCCGCATGTACCGAAATCGCCAGCGGCGTCGAGCCGGGGTCGGGGCGCAGCCTCAGATCGGTGCGGAACACATAGCCGTCCTCGGTCCTCTCCTGAAGGAGTCGCACCAGATCGCGGGTCAGGCGGGGGAAGAAATCACGGGCCGATTTTTTCCCCGTATAGGGGGCCTTGTCCTCGTCATAGAGAACCACCAGATCGATATCGCTGGAATAATTGAGTTCCCGCCCACCGAGCTTGCCCAAGGCGAGAACGAAATATCCGCAACCGGTTTCCGGGGCCGCCCTGTCCGCCAGGGCGATCTGGCCCTGGTCGGCGGCGCGGCGTAACAGATACGCCAGCGCCAAGCCCAGCGCCCGTTCGGCAAAATCGCTGAGCGCTCCGGTGACCGCTTCCAGGGTCCACAGCCCGGCGATGTCGGCTGCCGCGATCAACAAAGCGGCGCGGCGCTTGGTCCGGCGCAACGCCGCCATGATGACGGCATCATTGGTTTCGCTGGTCTCGCCGGCCAGCCGCTCCGTCAAACCCGATAAAAGGCCCGCGAATGCCGCATCCGGCCCGGTTTCGAGAAATTCCCGGGCGAAGGCCATTTCCGCCACCAGGGCATTGCCGAGAAAAGGCGAGTTCCCCAACAGCGCGTCGAGGAATTGCCGCCCCGCCGGATCTTCGGCCCAGGTTCTGGCAAATGCCGCCAACTCGCCGTCATCAAGGCGCGCGGCCGTTTCCAGCCAGCGTTCGACTCCGCGCGCGGCGCGGTCCAAATCCGCCGCTTTCGGCAGACGGCCGGGATCGGCTATAAAAGGAGAGGAAATCATTCTTTCGTAATCCCCCGTTTTGCCGCAAACTGCGTGAAGAGGCCCCGTTGGTCAAGGCCGCTAAAGAGCACCATTAGAAGTGTTTCGCCGAACGACGAAATTTATTCTGGATATTTTCGGTTCCGCGCTTGCCGGGGCGGCCATACTGGTCGCCCTGCTTTCATGGCGTCTGGCCGGAGAACCGGTCTCTTTGGCCTTCCTCACCCCCTATCTCCAGGACGCCCTGCGCGCCGAGGACGGGTCGTTCCGTTTCGAGCTCGAAGATACGGTGCTTACCTGGGCGGGCTGGGAACGGACTCTGGATATCCGCCTGGTGGGCGTCAAGGCGATTGGGCCCGAGGGGGACATTCTCGCCGCGGTTCCGGAACTATCAGTTTCCTTGAGCGTGCGCGCCATGCTGCGGGGGATGGTTGCGCCCACCAGCATCGACGTGCTGAGGCCGAGAATCGACGTTTTCTTGTCCCGGGAAGGAAAGTTTGAACTTGATCTCGGCGAAGGCGAGGGCGACGACATCCTGCACCGGGTTCTCACCGACCTGCTTTCCCCTCTCAACAACGAACGCTCCATGGGATACCTGACCCGGGTCAGCATTCTCAATTCCTCGGTGGTGGTGGATGACCGGCGGCTTGAAACCACCTGGCGGGCCAACAACACGGATATCATCCTGACCCGTAACGAAACCGGCATCCAGGGGGAGGTGGCGCTCGATCTCGATGTCAGCGACGACAAACAGGACGCCACGACGGGAGTCGGGACCGGAGAGCTGCAGGAGGCCCACTTCGACCTCGAATTCGCCTATGACACGGCGGCGGGACGGGTCGATCTGGGGGCTTCTTTCTCCGAGATCAATCCCGGTCTTCTGGCGGCCAGGGCAGCGCTTCTCGCACCCCTGAGACACGCCGCCCTTCCCGTCAGCGGCACGTTGACCGTGAGCATGGACCTCGACGGACGGATTCCCTTTTTCGGATTTGATTTCTCGGGCGCGGCGGGAACTCTTGTGGTGCCGGGCCTCTATGATGACGGCGTGGCGGTGCAACAGGCGGCGCTGCGGGGGCGCTTCGAAAACGACATGGCGAAGCTCTTCCTCGACGATGTTTTCATTGATGTGGGCGGCACCACCTTGAACGCGAGCGGGGAGCTTCTGCCCGACGGCGAGGATGCGCGGCTCCATGTGGACGCCGTGGTGAACCACCTTCTGTTCGACGAATTCGAACGCTACTGGCCTAAATCCCTGGGCGGCCCCTCGCGCAACTGGGTGACGACACATATGTCGCTGGGGGCTATCCGGGAAGCCCGGGCCACTTTTTCTATGCATCTTCCAGGCGGCGATTTTTCCGCCGTAAACATGAAGTCGGTGACGGGGAAGCTGGGGTTCAACGGGCTTTCCATAGACTTTCTCTCGCCCATGCCGCCGGCCTCGGAACTGGCGGGGACGGCTATTTTCACTGACAACCGCATAGATTTTAATGTCTCCAGCGGCCGCATCGGCCCGCTCGCCATCGAGGACAGCATCGTTAACCTGTGGGATCTCGACACCGATATTGAAAAGGCCCGGGTCGAGGCGGTGGTGCGCGGCACCGCCCGCGATCTGCTCTCCATCCTCGACGAGGAACCGCTGGGCGCGGCCCGCTATCTCGGCATCGATCCGCAAAAGGTGGGCGGGGAAATGGCGGGACGGGCGGTGTTCGACTTCCCCTTAAGGACCGATCTCGACATGCCCCTGGTGACCATCTCGGCGGCCGCCAATCTTGTGGACGTGACTCTGCCGGGGCTGGTTCAGGGCAAGGACGTGACCCAGGGCGACCTCTCCATCAAGGTGACGAAGGAAACCATGGATGTTGAGGGCAGCGCCGTTTTCGAGGGCGTTCCGGCGCAACTTGCGGGGATCGAACATTTCACCGACGACGCCCCCTTCATCAGCCGCTACACGGTGACGTCCACCCTCGACGAAGAGGCGCGGCGCCGGCTTGGTCTCGATACCCGGCCTTATCTTACCGGCCCGGTGGGCGTGGAGTTGATCTGGACCGAACTCGACGGTTCCAGGGGCGATCTCTCTATTGCCGCCAATCTCAACAACGCCTCGCTCGATCTCGCGCTTCTGGAATGGACCAAGCCTCCCGAGTCTCCGGGGACGGCGCGGGTCTCCCTGGCCCTGGAAGACCAACGCCTGACGAAAATGCGCTCCTTCTCCATTACCGCCGAAGACCTTGATGTGGGCGGGGAGGCGGTATTCACGCCTGACGGCAAGGAACTCCAGAACATCACTTTCGACCGGCTCAAGACCGGCCGCAACGATTTCAAATCCACCGTGGGATTTCGTTCCGACGGTGGCTATGACATTACGTTGAGCGGCCCCGCGCTCGATGTGAGTCATCTCTTCGACGAAGACGATCCCGACGAAAAACCGTCGCCGCCGCTTTCCCTGTCGGTTCATGTGGACCGGCTCTGGGTCAAGCCCGACGGGGGCTTCGACAGCGTTTCGGGCCTGTTGCAGAACCAGGACGATTCCTGGCGCACCATTTTTCTCGATGCAGATATAGGAGGGGAAGGCCATGCGGTTTTCCGCATTTTGCCCGAAGGCCGGAACCGCCGCCTAACACTCACCAGCGACAATGCCGGGGAATTGCTGCGGCGGCTCGATTCCTATCCCAATATGGGGGGCGGGACGCTGGAGCTTTCCGGAAAGATCGACGATTCCAAGGAGTCGCGGCCCTTTTCCGGTGATCTGGAAATTTCCAATTACAATATCATCAAGGCGCCGGTTCTCGCCCGCATGCTGACTCTGGCCTCGCTGACCGGGATTGCGTCCCAGATGAAAGGAGAAAAAGGAATCGCCTTCGAAAAATTCTCCGCCCCCTTCACCTACGAGAACAAGCTGGTGCGTATCCATGACGGCGAAGCCTTCGGATCGTCCGTGGGCCTTACCTTCAAGGGCGTGCTGGATTTCTCCAAGGATGTTTCCGAACTCGACGGCACCCTGGTACCGGCCTATCTCCTCAACAGCATCTGGGGCAAGATACCGATCCTGGGCCAGCTTCTCACCGGCGAGGAAAAGGGCGGCGGCATGTTCGCCGCCACCTTCCATACCAGCGGCCCCATCGGCCACCCCGATGTTTCCATCAATCCCCTGGCCGCCCTGACTCCGGGCGTGTTGCGCAACCTGTTCGGCATATTCGGGGGCGGCTCGGAATATGACAGCGGCGAAAAGAAAGGCGAACCTTCGTTGCAGTCAACGGCGGACCCCTTCGGCGCGGCCTCCATTCCCAAAGATACCGCCGGCGATACGGCAGGCGAGGCCACCCCCGACGCGGCCGGCGAAACGGAATAGCCGCCTCTTCGCGATGTCTGCAACTAGCCATAAGCGGACCCTCCCTCGACATCGAGTCTAACCTAAAAAGTGGTGTTCTTCGTGGGGGCGGGTCAGACCCTCATTGTCAAAGCCGGGTAAAGCGAAGAGAATATTACGGGTAAGGAATTTTCGCATGCGCACAGCCCCCGTCTTTTTCGCCTTGATGTTCGTCGGCGCAATCCTCGGCCCCCCGGTGGCGCGGGCTAACGGCCAATGCGAGGCCCTGGCCAAGGCGGCGTTCGAGGGCGACAGCGTCCGGGCGGAGGCGCTGATCGCCTCCGGGGTGAGCGTCAACTGTTCCTATACGAGCAGTTATGTGGACGAGGATACCGGCAAGACCATCACCAAGAGCTCGACGCCCCTCAACAGAGCAGCCTGGGGAGGCTTCTCTAAATCCGTACGGCTGCTGCTGAGCCACGGCGCCAACGTGAACCTCAAGGACGGTAACGGATACACGCCGCTCTACAACGCCAATTTATCCCTCTTATACCTGTCGGATGATCCGATTTTTGGTATGGGCAGTTCCGATGAAGAGTGGGAGGAAGCCGAGGAGATTTACCGCCTCCTTAAGCAGGCTGGCGGCCTCTGCTTGCCTTCCAACATGCTTTGCAATGAGTAGGGCGGTGGCGCAAATCTCGGATCAGAGACCAGAACATGGTTCTAAAATGTCCGCTTTGGGCCAGGGTACGTCGGCCCTAAATGGGTCATAAGCGGACCTCAGCGCCAACTCCGATTACGTCCGGTCTCTTGCCGTCTCTGGGGTGCGCCGCAATCGGACGGCGTGGAAATGGCCCGCGAAATTCCCCGGAAATTATGAGTCCGGAACCTAATCTTCGACGCAGATCAGGGCGTGGCGTTTCTTGCCGGCGGAAATCTTGATCACGCCGTCATCGCTCACATCGTCCAGGCTCACGGCCTGGGTTTCGCTCGCCATCACCTGGTCGTTGACGCGGGCGCCGCCGCCCTTAATCAGCCGCCGCGCCTCGCCGTTGCTTGTTGCAAGTTCGGTGCGGCATAGAATCTCAAAGGCGGGGAGTCCCGATTCCAATTCACCCCGGGGGATGGAGAAACAGGGCAGGCCCTCGGCGGTCTCGCCCTCCTCAAAGGTCTGGCGCGCGGTTTCCAGCGCCGCCTCCGCTTGCTCCCGGCCGCGGCACAGCGCCGTGGCCTCGGTGGCGAGGGTTTTCTTGGCCTCGTTGATCTCGCTGCCCTGCAGTTTTTCCAGCCGTAATATTTCGTCCAGCTCGATGTCGGTGAACAGCCGCAGGAACCGCCCCACATCGGCATCCTCGGTATTGCGCCAGTACTGCCAATAGTCGAGGGCCGAGAGCCGTTCTTCATTGAGCCATACCGCGCCCTGGGCGGTCTTGCCCATCTTGGCGCCCGAGGCGGTGGTGATCAGCGGCGAGGTCAGCCCGAACAGGGCGCGTTCGTCCATGCGCCGGGCCAAATCCACGCCCGAGACGATATTGCCCCACTGGTCGGAGCCGCCCATTTGCAGGCTACAGTCGAATCGCCGCGCCAGTTCGAGAAAATCATAGGCCTGGAGGATCATGTAGTTGAATTCGAGGAAGCTCAGATTCTGTTCCCGCTCGAGGCGCATTTTCACCGAATCGAAACCGAGCATGCGGTTGACCGAGAAATGGCGGCCGAATTCGCGCAGGAAATCAATGTAGTTCAATCCCAACAGCCAGTCGGCATTGTCCACCATGATGGCGTCGCTGGGACCGTCGCCGAAGCTGAGGAAGCGTTCGAACACCCTGCGCACGCCCTCCATGTTGCTGGCGATCTGGGCGTCGTCCAGCAATTGCCGGGTTTCCTCCTTGCCCGACGGGTCGCCCACCCGTGTGGTGCCGCCGCCCATGAGGACGATGGGCTTGTGGCCGTGGCGCTGGAGAAGGCGCAACAGCATGATGGGCACCAGGGAGCCCACATGAAGGCTGTCGGCGGTACAGTCGAAGCCGATATAGGCGGAGATGGGGGACTTGCCCAGGGCCTCGTCGAGGCCCGCCTCGTCGGTGCACTGATGGAGGAAGCCGCGCTCGCTGACGGCGCGCAGGAAATCCGAGGTGGCGGCGGTCATGGATGGGCTCCGTTCATGCCCATGCAGTTACCATATGTGGCGAAGCCGCACAACGAAGGCCGCGCCCCTTGCGCTGCACCCCCCGCCTTGGCTTGACAAGCCGCTCCCGCCCCGGCTTGCTTCCTTTATGGTTTTTCCTCACCTGCAGCATAAAAAAGGCCGCCTGGTGGCGCTCGGCATGATGAGCGGCACCTCGCTCGACGGCGTCGACGCGGCCCTGGTCTGCAGCGATGGTGAGGGTCATGTGGAATGCGGCCCGGCGCTGACCCTGGAATACGAAAGAGGGCTGCGGGACCGGTTGCGCGCGTTACTGGGAACCCGCCGCGAAGACTGGAGCGACGCGGTGGCCGAGGCCGCGCGTGACTGCACCCTGGTCCACGTGCGGGCGGTGGCCGCGCTCCTGCTCAAGGCCCGCCTGAAAGCCGAGCGCATAGATATAATCGGGTTTCACGGCCAGACCATAAACCATTGTCCCGAACAGGGATGGAGCTGGCAGATCGGCGACGGGGCCCTGCTGGCGACCCAGACCGGTATTGACGTGATCGCCGATTTCCGCAGCAGCGATCTCGCCGCGGGCGGGCAGGGGGCGCCTCTGGCTCCTCTCTATCATGGGGCCCTGGCGGCGAAGATGGAAAAGCCCCTGGCGGTTCTCAATCTCGGCGGTGTCGCCAACGTCACTTGGATCGGATCTGTCTCTGATTCTGTCGCTGGCTCTGCGACCGGCCCCGGAGAGGATGAAATTCTGGCTTTCGATACCGGCCCCGGCAACGCTCTCATGGATGACTGGGCCAACCGCGCCATGGGCCGGCCCTACGACACCAACGGGGCGCTGGCGGCCAAGGGAAAGGTGGACGAAGCGGCGCTGGCGCAACTGCTCGACCATCCTTTTTTCGACCAAAAGCCGCCCAAGTCCCTCGACCGCAATGCCTTCTCGCTGGCTCCGGTGGAAGGCCTCTCCGCCGCCGACGGGGCGGCTACCCTCACCGCCTTTACGGCGCGCAGCGTAGCCCAGGCGCGGGAGTTCTTTCCCGCGCCGCCGTTGCAATGGTTGGTGGCCGGGGGCGGCCGCCACAACCCGGTGCTGATGAAGGCGCTGGCCGGAGCGCTGGAGGATGATGCAAAGGTGGCAGCGGTGGAATCCGTAGAATCTGTGGGGTGGGACGGCGACGCCCTGGAGGCCCAGGCCTTCGCCTATCTGGCGGTGCGCTCCCTCAAAGACATGGCGCTGAGCCTGCCCACCACCACCGGGGTGTCAAAGCCGGTCAGCGGCGGCACCCTGTACCGCCATGGCAGGGGCGCCGTCACCTGGCCCTCGCAATAGAGAGATATAAGCCTCAGGCCGCCTCGTTCTCGGCCATGGCCTCGTCGAGATAATCGTTCACGTGGCCCACCAGGTCGTCGTGCTTGTCGTTGAAGAAATGGTCGGCGCCGTCGATGGTGCGGTGATCTACTTCGATATTGCGCTGGCTGTTAATCTCGGCCACCAGCTTATCCACCGCCTCCTCGGGCACCACGTCGTCCTTGGTGCCGTGCAGGACCAGCCCCGACGAGGGGCAGGGTGCGAGGAACGAAAAATCATGGGTATTGGCGGGCGGGGCCAGGGAGATGAAACCGGAAATCTCCGGGCGCCGCATGAGCAGCTGCATGGCGATCCACGCCCCGAAGGAAAATCCCGCCACCCAACAGACATTGGAATTGGGATTATAGGTCTGGAGCCAGTCGAGGGCTGCCGCCGCATCGCAGAGCTCGCCTTCGCCTCCGTCATGCTCCCCCTGGGAGCGTCCCACGCCGCGGAAATTAAAGCGCATGGTCGAGAATTTGCGCTGCACGAAGGCCTGGAACAACGCGTACACCACCTTGTTGTGCATGCTGCCGCCATGCTCGGGGTGGGGGTGGAGCAACAGGGCCATGGGCGCGCCCGATTCCGCCACATGGTGATAGCGCGCCTCGATTCGCCCTTCCGGGCCGTTGATAATCACTTCCGGCATAATGCCTCCCGTCCATCTGATGTTCCGCGAACACCAGGGAAACAGCGCGTTTGACGCGCCTGTGAGCGAAAAAAACAGGGTCTCCGTGCGACCCCGCGACGAATTATGTGAGATAAAACTTGACTAAATTAGTCGGGTTTATTATATGCCCCTATGAAAGGTGGGTTTTTTCCCGCCACACCCCTGAAAACCAAGGCTTTGCGCCAAGGACTGGGGCAACGGGAGAAACCGGAGTTTAAACCGGGGTTCGCCAGCTAATCGGTACCCGACGGCCAACGTCTGGGGATCATATCATATTCGGGACGGCAATGTTCAAGACCATTCGTGAAGATATTCAGTCGGTTATGGAGCGCGACCCGGCGGCGCGGTCGAAGCTCGAGGTGGGCCTGCTCTATCCGGGTTTCCACGCGGTTCTCATGCATCGCCAGGCCCATGCCCTCTGGGTTCGCGGCTGGAAGCTCACCGCCCGCTTTCTCTCCACCATTTCCCGCCTTTTTACCGGAATCGAAATTCATCCAGGCGCCGTCATCGGACGGCGCTTTGTCATTGACCACGGTGCCGGTCTGGTTATCGGCGAAACTTCCGAGATCGGCGATGACGTCACTCTCTATCATGCTGTGACCCTGGGCGGAATCGCCCCGGCGGTGGACAGCTCCTCCCAGGTAAACCAGAAACGCCATCCCACCCTCGAAGACGGCGTCATTATCGGTTCCGGGGCCCAGATTCTCGGCCCCATCACGGTGGGCGCCGGTGCCCGCGTGGGCGCCAACGCCGTGGCGCTGCACGATATTCCCCCGGGTGTTTCGGTGGTCGGTATTCCCGCCCGCGTGGTGGTTCCGCGCTCCGCCACCAAAAGCGGCCAGTTCGCCGCCTATGGCGCGCCCGATCTCGACGCCCCCGATCCCATGGCGCGCGCCGTTGACGGCCTTCTCGAACAGGTGGCCACCATGTCGGCGCGTATCGAAGACCTGGAACGCCAACTCAAAAACAAGCCCGATTCCATCACTGTCGATTTTGACGACGACAACACGGATGATTCCGTGAAAGGAGAAAGACGATGAGACTAAGCACCAAGGGACGATACGCCGTAATGGCCATGGTCGATCTCGCCAACCGCAGTCTCGGCAAGCCTGTGGCGCTGGCGGATATCGCCGAAAGTCAGGAAATATCTCTTTCCTACCTCGAACAACTCTTCGCCCGTCTGCGCAAGGGCGGTCTGGTCAAAAGCGTTCGCGGACCCGGCGGCGGCTACATGCTGGCCCATGCCCCGGAACAGACCCGCATTTCGGACATTATCCTGGCTGTGGATGAACCCATCCGCGCCACCCGTTGTATGCCCGGCGTACCTTCGGGCTGCCGCAGCAACAAGACGCGCTGTCTGACCCACGACCTGTGGGAGGAACTGGGCCATCAGATTCATATGTATCTCAGTTCCGTATCGGTGGCCGATATCTGCGAGGGCCGTATCGCCACAAGCCCCCAGCTGGCCCAGGTGTCCCAGTTCCCGGCGGGCGATAGCGCCAAGACCCTGGAAGAGGTCGCCGTGGCGGCCAACCGTTAGACGGCCGGAATAAAGAAAACCATCTCTGCTGGGAATGCATGACCATGACGGGTAACAACCAGTCAACCTATCTCGATTTCAATGCCGGGGCGCCTCTGCTGCCTCAGGTCCGCTCCCTCATGGCCGAGGCCCTGACCGAGACGGGCAATGCCTCTTCGGTGCATGGATTCGGACGCGCCGCGCGGCACCGGGTCGAGACTGCGCGTGTCCAGCTGGCGGCCCTGGTGGGGGCAAGCCCCTCCCGGGTGGTGTTCACCAGCGGCGGCACCGAAGCCAACAATCAGGCGTTACATTGCATGAGCCGGGACCATGACGCCACCATTCTGGTTTCCGCGGTGGAGCATGACTCGGTGATCGCCGCCGCGCCCGATGCGCAACAGATTCCCGTGGGCCGCGACGGCATAATTGATCTTGAAAACCTGCGCCAGCGGCTGACCCGGCTGCGCGAGGACTCAACAGCACCGATCCTGGTCTCGGTCATGCTGGCCAATAACGAGACCGGCGTCATCAGCCCCTTGCGCGAGGTGGCGGAGCTGGCCCATGCTTTCGGCGCGCTGGTCCACTGCGATGCGGTACAGGCGGCGGGAAAAATTCCCGTGGATATGGACGCGCTGGGGATTGACCTGCTGACCCTTTCCTCCCACAAGCTGGGCGGACCACAGGGCGCGGGCGCCTTGATCCTGAGCAAGACACCGGCATTGCGGGCCTCGCCGTTAATCCACGGCGGCGGCCAGGAACGCGGCTTGCGCGCCGGCACCGAAAACGTGGCCGCCATCGCCGGTTTCGGTCTGGCGGCGGAACTGGCCCGCGAGGGGCTGGCCGGCGCTGGCCGGCTTGCTTCTCTGCGCGACGGCCTTGAATCGGGCATCCGCGAACTGGCGCCGGAAGTCGAGATTTTCGGGAGCGCCGTACCGCGCCTGCTCAACACCTCCTGTTTCACCATGCCCGGCGTCCTCGCCGAGACCCAGGTGATGGCGCTCGATCTCGAAGGCGTGGCGGTCTCTGCCGGCGCCGCCTGTTCCTCGGGCAAGGTCGCTCCCTCGCGGGTGCTGCACGCCATGGGCGTGGACCAGGACCGGGCTGCATGCGCGATCCGCGTGAGCCTCGGCTGGAGCAGTGAAAAAGCCCATATTGACCATTTCCTCCAGGCTTGGGGCGCGCTTTATTCCCGCAAGGGGGGGCAAGCCGCCAAGCCTACAGACTCTACCGAACCCGCCAGATCCACCAAGGCCGCCTGAAGAAGAAACCCCAGATGAATACTCTTGAGAAAACAAAGGAAAAAAAAGTGATGAAAAAGGCCGGGAAACCGATCTATCTCGACTACCAGGCGACCACGCCCACGGACCCCCGCGTGCTCGACGTGATGATGCCCTTTCTCACCGAGAAGTTCGGCAATCCCCATTCCCGCAATCATGCCTACGGCTGGGAAGCGGAAGACGCGGTGGAAAAGGCGCGCTCCGAAATCGCGGCCCTTATCGGCGCTGACCCCAAGGAAATCATCTTCACCTCCGGCGCCACCGAATCCAACAATCTCGCCATCAAGGGCGTGGGCCGTTTCTACAAGGACCGCAAGAATCACATCATCACCTGCGCCACCGAGCATAAATGCGTGCTCGAATCCTGCCGCCATATGGGCCAGGAAGGCTGTGAAGTGACCTATCTGCATGTGGCCAAGAACGGTCTCATCGACCTCGACAATCTGCGCCAGACCATCACCGACCAGACCGCCCTGGTTTCCATCATGGGGGTCAATAACGAGATCGGCGTCATCCAGCCCATGGCCGAGATCGGCGCCATCTGCCGCGAGAAGGGCGTTTTCTTCCACAGCGACTGCGCCCAGGCGGTGGGCAAGATTCCCCTCGACGTCAACGAAATGAACATCGACCTGATGAGCATCTCGGCCCACAAGGTTTACGGGCCCAAGGGCGTGGGCGCCCTTTACGTGCGCCGCAAGCCCCGGGTGCGGCTGACCCCGCTGTTCAGTGGCGGCGGCCAGGAACGGGGCATGCGCTCGGGTACGCTGCCGACGCCGCTCTGCGTCGGGCTGGGCGAGGCCTGCGCCATCGCGGGCAGGGAAATGGCCCAGGAATCCGAACGCCTGCACTATCTGCGCGACCGCCTTTACCTGGGCATCACCGACCAACTGCCCGAGGTCTATATCAACGGCGACCTCGACCAGCGCATTCCCGGAAATCTCAATCTCAGCTTCGCCTACGTGGAAGGCGAATCGCTGATGATGGGAATCAAGAATCTTTGTGTGTCGTCGGGGTCGGCCTGTACCTCGGCCTCGCTGGAGCCGTCCTACGTGCTGCGCGCCTTGGGCGTCACCGAGGATCTGGCCCATACCAGCCTGCGCCTGGGGCTGGGGCGCTTCACCACCGAGGAAGAGGTGGACGCGGCGGTGGATGAAATCGTTACCCAGGTGAAGAAACTGCGTGAGTTGAGCCCGCTTTGGGAAATGGCGCAGGAAGGAATCGACATCGCTTCAATCGAATGGGCCGCCCATTGACGGCTCATTAAAACCGATTGTGAAACAACAAGGAAAAACCTTTTTAAGGTAGAGAGAGAGAAAGACATGTCCTACAGCAACAAACTGATCGACCATTACGACAATCCCCGCAACGTGGGGTCCATGGACAAGAAGGATGCCCAGGTGGGCACCGGGCTGGTGGGCGCCCCGGCTTGCGGCGACGTGATGAAACTGCAGATCAAGGTCACGCCCGAAGGCATCATCGAGGACGCCAAGTTCAAGACCTTCGGCTGTGGCTCGGCCATCGCCTCAAGCTCGCTCATCACCGAATGGGTCAAAGGCAAGAGCCTGGACCAGGCTTCCGACATCAAGAATACCGAAATCGCCGAAGAACTCGCCTTGCCGCCGGTAAAGATTCATTGCTCGGTCCTGGCCGAGGACGCTATTAAGGCGGCGGTGGAAGATTACAAGACCAAACACGGCGGGACGGCGGACGACGCCGACGCCACGGACGCCGCTGATGCGGAAGAAGCCCGCTCCGCCTAGCTCTTTCGCGGGTTAAACAGAGCGAACAGGAACCAGAGAAACGCCATGCAGGATGCTCCCCAGAAAGATTCCCAGGCCACAAAAGACGAGGCCGCGCCGGCCCCACAGGCCACAGCGGGGCTGATGTCCATCACTCCGGCTGCCATGGGCAGGGTCAGGGAATTGTTGGACGGCCGCGGCAAGCCCTCGGCTGGAATCCGCGTCGGCATCAACTCCAAGGGTTGTTCGGGCATGTCCTATACGCTGGAATTCGCCGACGCGAAGGAACCCCATGACGACGTGGTGGAACAGGACGGGGTCACGGTGTTCATTGACCCCAAGGCCATCATGTTCCTGATCGGCACCGAAATGGATTTCGTCGAGGACGGCCTCCAGTCCGGTTTCGTTTTCAATAATCCCAACGAGAAAGGACGCTGCGGCTGTGGCGAGTCCTTTCACGTATAAGGGACGCGCCCGGCGCGGCACTTCCGTTTTCCCCAGACCATGATGGATAAGACAGCAAAAAATCTCCCCGACCAGGAGCCCGACGATAACGGTGTGGCTGAGGCCGCGCCGCTTTCCGATGCCGCTTCATCGGCATCTGGACAACCGGCTTCTTCTCCGGATTCTTCTTCGGGTTCGGTGGAAGCCATGACGCCGGCGGGGGTCACCGCCTGCTGGTCGTGCCGCGGCCCGGTAACGGCGGGGGATCTGTTCTGCGATACCTGCGAGGCGATCCAGCCGCCGCGCCCGGTGGACCCCTTTACCCGGCTCGATCTGGAACCCGGATTCGAGGTGGCGCCGGAGCATCTGGACCGCTGCTATTTCGATCTGCAACGGCGCCTTCACCCCGACCGCTTCGCCACCAAAACCTCCCGCGAGCGGGCCATTTCCGTGGCGCTGACCGCCGACATCAACCTTGCCTATGAAACCCTTCAGGATCCCGTGAAGCGCGCCATCGCCCTGCTGGAAATGCAGGGCGTCACCATCCACGCCGAGGGCTGCAACACCATGAGCGACCCGGTGCTGCTGATGGAGGCCATGGAACAGCGCGAGGCCCTGGCGGAGGCTGAAACCTCCGATCAGGTGGAAACCATCGCCGCCGTGGCAACGCGCGAAAAGACCGATTGTCTGGCGGAGTTGGCCGAGGCCTTCAACACCAGCGACCTCTCCGCCGCCGACCGCCTCACCACCCGGCTCAAATACCTGATGAAATTCGAAGACGAACTGCGCGCCGCCCGCATCCGTTTTTCCCAAACCACCTGAGACCATCATGACTACCCTGCTCCAGATACACGAACCGGGCGCCACCCCGGCGCCTCACGAAGGCGAGCAAAATCTCGCCGTGGGTATCGATCTCGGTACCACCAACTCGGTGGTGGCCATGGCCCATGATAACCAGCCGGAGGTTCTGCTCGGCGAAGACGGATCATTGCTGGTGCCTTCGGTGGTGGCCTATGGCGAAAAGCCCGAGACACTGCCGCTGGTGGGCGAAGCGGCGCGCCAACTCCTGCTCGGCGAGCCCGAAGCGGTGGTCAGTTCCATCAAGCGGCTGATGGGACGCGGCGCCGAAGATATCAAGACGCTCGCCGGAACCCTGCCTTTCGAACTGGCGGCCGATAGTGAGGATAGCGAGGACGGCGCCGACGCCAAGGATAAGAGCGGCGGCATGGTGCGCCTGACGGTGCGGGGGCGCACCCTGACTCCGGTGGAAGTCTCGGCTGATATTCTCCGCGCCCTGAAGCTGCGCGCCGAAACCGCTCTCGATCGCACCGTCGACCGCGCCGTGGTCACGGTACCGGCCTATTTCGATGACGCCGCCCGCACCGCCACCCGCGACGCCGCCCGGCTCGCCGGGCTCGAGGTATTGCGGCTGGTCAACGAACCCACGGCGGCGGCTCTGGCCTACGGGCTGGACAAGGGCGCCGAAGGCGTGTTCGCGGTCTACGATCTCGGCGGCGGCACCTTCGATATATCCCTGCTGCGTATGGAAAAGGGCGTCTTTCAGGTGCTGGCCACCGGCGGCGACGCGGCGCTGGGCGGCGATGATTTCGACCATGCCATCGCCGAACACTTCCTGGCACAACGAGCCGAAGAGGACGCGTCCCATACCCTCACCAGCGACGAGGCCAAGACCGCGCTCATGTCGGCGCGTCTGGCCAAGGAATGCCTGTCCAGTGCCGCCGACGGCGAATGGATGATCGATGCCGGCGGCGCCGTCACCCGTCACCGCCTCGACCAGAAGACCTATCAATCCCTGATCGCGCCCCTGGTGGCGCGCACCACCGATATCTGCGGCCATGTGCTCGAAGACGCCGGCCTCAAACCCGAAGAGGTTTGCGGCGTGGTGCTGGTGGGTGGTTCCACCCGGGTGCCTCTGGTGCGCGACCAGGTGGCGCAGCTGTTCGGCCGCGAGCCGCTGGCCGATATCGACCCCGACTCGGTGGTGGCGCTGGGCGCGGCGCTTCAGGCCGAGGCCCTGACCGTGGGCTCCGACAGCCTGCTGCTGGACGTGACGCCGCTCAGCCTCGGTATCGAGACCATGGGCGGGATCACCGAAAAGGTGATTTCCCGCAACACCCCGATCCCGGTTTCCAAGGCCCAGGAATTCACCACCTACCAGGACGGCCAGACCGCCATGATGATCCACGTGGTCCAGGGCGAGCGCGAAATGGTCAACCAGAACCGCTCGCTGGCCCGTTTCGAACTGCACGGCATCCCGCCCATGACCGCCGGGGCCGCCCGCATCCTCGTCACCTTCACCATTGACGCCGACGGCCTGTTGACCGTCTCGGCGCGCGAACAGACCACCGGGCTGGAACAGAATGTGGAGGTCAAGCCCTCCTACGGCATCAGCGAGGACGACATGACGCGGATGCTGCGCGACAGCATGGAACACGCCAAGTCGGACATGACCGAGCGTCTTCTGGCCGAGGCCCGGGTCGATGGCGAGCGCGTGTTGGCGGCGCTGGGCGCGGCGCTTTCCGTGGATGGCGACCTCTGTGACGAGGCCGACCGTGAGACCATCAACCAGGCCGTCATCCGCCTGCGCGAAGCCATTGCCGGAACCGACCGCGACGCTATTCATGCCGCCATCGGCGATCTTGACGAGGCCTCGCGTCCCTTCGCCGAACGCCGCATGGACCGCGGCATCCGCAAGGCGCTGGAGGGTAAACAGGTGTCCGAACTGGCGGAAGAGGGGTCTTCTTCTTCTTCCGGGGAAGGCGGGGACAAGAACGATGACGATGCGGCCGCGGCGCGCTGAATCTTGAACTTGCCGCCCGTGCCCGCCTGTGGTTGTTAAGGATCGAAGATAAAGTTCACCCCATTTCCAACAGAAAAAACATTTCCCATGCCTAAAATGACTTTCATCGACGCCGACGGAAACCGCCACGAAGTAGACGCGCCCGAGGGCCTGTCCGTGCTCGAAATCGCCCACCGCAACAATATCGAGCTCGAAGGCGCCTGCGAGGGCTCGCTGGCCTGTTCCACCTGCCATGTGGTGGTGGATCTCTCCTATTACGGCAAATTAAAGGAAGCCACCGAAGACGAGGAAGACATGCTCGACCTCGCCTGGGGGCTGACCCATACCTCGCGGCTGGGCTGCCAGATCATCATCACCCCCGAGCTCGACGGGCTCACCGTGACCCTGCCGGCCTCTACCCGCAACATGATGGTGGACTGATCCCATGGGTCTGCGCTGGACCGATATCCACGATATCGCCATCGAGCTCGAGGAACGCCACCCCGAGGTGGATAACGTAAACCTTCGCTTCACCGACCTTCACCGCTGGGTTACGGAACTTCCCGGTTTCGACGATGACCCCGAACGCTCCAACGAGAAAATCCTCGAAGCCATCCAGGCCGCCTGGATCGAGGAACGGGACTGAGCGTCACTGCGACGAATCCTTGTTTCCGGTTCCCGTAAGCCCCATATTCCGGCAATGAATGACCCCATTAATTCTCTGGGTTTTGACCGGCCTCCGGCGGAAACGCGGGTGGTGGTGGCCATGTCGGGCGGCGTCGACAGCGCGGTGACCGCCGCCATGCTCGTGGACCAAGGCTATGACGTGGTGGGCATTACGCTCCAGCTCTACGACCACGGGGAGGCGGTGATGCGTCCCGGAACCTGCTGCGCCGCCGAGGACATCCACGATGCGCGCCGGGTGGCCGACCATATGGGCATTCCCCATTACGTGCTTAATTACGAATCCCGTTTCCGCGAGGGCGTGATCGAGGATTTCGCCGACAGCTATATCCAGGGCGAAACCCCGATTCCCTGCATACGCTGTAACCAGACGGTGAAGTTCCGCGACCTCCTCGACACCGCCATGGATATCGGCGCCCATGCCCTGGCCACCGGCCATTACGTGCGCCGCACGGACGGCGCGGACGGCCCGGAACTGCTGAAGGGCGCCGACCCCTCGCGCGACCAGAGCTATTTCCTCTTCGCCACCACCAGGCCCCAGCTCGACCTTCTGCGCTTTCCCTTAGGCGACATGGAAAAGACCTCGACCCGGGGGCTGGCGCGCAAGTTCCGGCTCCCCGTCAGCGCCAAGCCCGACAGCCAGGATATCTGTTTCGTGCCCGACGGCGATTACGGCAACCTGGTGGCGAAGTTGCGTCCCGGCGCCGCGCGGCCCGGCGATATCGTCTCCGTGGACGGTTCTGTTTTGGGCCGCCACCAGGGCGTCATCCATTACACCGTGGGCCAGCGCAAGGGGCTGGGTATCGGCGGCACGAAAGACGGCGACGGCGCGCCGCTCTACGTGGTGGGTCTCGACCCCGAGGCCGCCCAGGTCACGGTGGGCCCGCTCGAGGCATTGAAATGCGCCCGCCTGCGCGTGCGCGAAGTCAACTGGCTGGGGCCGGGTTCGCGCATTCCTCCTGAGGGCATGAAGGTCTCGGTCAAGCTGCGCTCGGCCCAGCCGGCGGCGGCGGCCACCCTTTATGGTCATGAAAATGGCGCCGAGGTGGCCCTGGACATACCCCAGGCCGGTGTTGCCCCGGGCCAGGCCTGTGTCTTCTATGACGGCGAGCGGGTGCTCGGCGGCGGCTGGATCGCTCGCCAGGCGGCGGCTTGACAGTCCCGGCCTCCCCGGCGTATACGCCACTTCACTCTACTATCTGTACCTCTGTGGCGGAGTAGCTCAGTTGGTTAGAGCACCGGAATCATAATCCGGGTGTCGGCGGTTCGAGTCCGCCCTCCGCTACCAATAAATAACCCCGGCCTCTCACGAGACCGGGGTTATTTATTGGTAATGAAAAGAGCCGGACGAGAACCGCGCGGTTTGGCATCGGAGCGTCAGCGGAGATGAACGAGCGAAGCGAGGACAGTCCGCCCTCCGCACCCACCACTAACATTACTTCCCCCGTCCGTCCTCTGAGACACGCCCGGTCTTGATTAACCTCGACCGAAAGCCTATATGAAGCGCTCACCGGGCCTATGCCCGCACCGGGCCTGTGCCCGCACCGGGCCTGCGCCCGCACTACCAGTTCCACACCATCGCCAACCCCGACACCGTTCCCACCACCCCGGACGCCCCCCATAAGGCGGCAGCCGTATGCACAGTTTTTGACGAAGGATTTTAAGACCTTGGATATCCGCAATATCGCCATCATCGCCCATGTGGACCACGGCAAGACCACCCTGGTGGACGCGCTGCTGCATCAAAGCGGCCAGTTCCGCGAAAACCAAGAGGTGGCCGAACGGATCATGGACAGCAACGACCAGGAGCGGGAACGGGGCATCACCATTCTCGCCAAATGCGCCTCGGTGGAATGGAAGGGCGTGCGCATCAACATCGTCGACACCCCCGGCCATGCCGATTTCGGCGGCGAGGTGGAGCGCATTCTCGGCATGGTGGACGGCGTGCTGTTGCTGGTGGACGCTTCCGAGGGCCCCATGCCGCAGACCAAATTCGTCACCCAGAAGGCGCTGGCGCTGGGTCTCAGGCCCATCGTCGTGGTCAACAAGATCGACAAGCCCGACGCCCGCCCCGATGCGGTCCATGACGAGGTCTTCGACCTCTTCGCGCTGCTTGATGCCAACGAGGAACAGCTCGATTTCCCCACCCTGTTCGCCTCGGCCAAGGAGGGCTGGGCGTCCACGGAATCGGATATTCGCGGCGATGACATGGCCTGTTTGTTCGATAAGGTGGTGGAGTACGTCCCGGCCCCCGACGTGGAAACCGACGGCCCCTTCCGCATGCTGGTGACGACGCTCGAAAGCGACCCTTATCTGGGCCGGGTGCTGACCGGGCGTATCGCCTCGGGCGCGCTCGCGGCCAATACCACCATACAGGCGTTGAACCGCGACGGCGCCAAGATAGAACAGGCGCGCGTCACCAAGATACAGGCCTTTCGCGGGCCGTCCCGCGCCGAGGTCACATCGGCCCAGGCCGGCGACATCGTCTCCATCGCCGGCTTTCCGGAGACCACCGTGGCCGATACCCTGTGCGATCTCGAGGTCAGCGATCCCATCCCCGCCGATCCGGTGGACCCGCCGACCCTGGCCATGGTGTTTTCCATCAACGATTCGCCGCTGGCCGGACGCGACGGCAAAAAGATAACCTCACGGGTCATCCGCGCGCGGCTGATGGCCGAGGCCGAAGGCAATGTGGCCATCCGTGTGCGCGAAACCGAGGACGGCAACGGCTTCGAGGTGGCGGGCCGCGGCGAATTGCAGCTCGGCGTCCTGATTGAAACTCTGCGCCGCGAGGGCTTTGAGTTGTCCATCAGCCGGCCCCGGGTGCTGACTCGCGAAGATTCCCACACAGGCAAGCTGCTGGAACCCTTCGAGGATGTACTGGTGGACGTGGATGAGGAATTTTCCGGCGCCGTGGTGGAGGCCATCTCCAAACGCAAGGGCCGAATGGAGGAAATGCTCCCCTCGGGCGGCGGCAAGGTGCGGCTGCGTTTCGTCGCGCCGTCACGGGGCCTGATCGGTTATCACGGTGAATTCATGACCGAAACCCGGGGCACCGGCATCATGAACCGCGTGTTCCGGGAATACGCCCCCCATGCCGGACCCGTTGCCGGACGCCGCAACGGGGTGCTGATCTCCAACTCCGGGGGCAGCTCGGTGGCCTATGGGCTGATGAACCTGGAAGAGAGGGGCGTCCTGTTCATCGATTCCGGCGTCACCGTTTACGAAGGCATGATTATCGGCGAGAACAGCCGTGGCGATGATCTTGAGGTCAACCCCATGAGGGCCAAACAGCTCACCAATATCCGGGCTTCGGGCACCGACGAGGCGGTGCGCCTGACCACGCCGCGCCGCATGTCGTTGGAACAGACCATCGCCTATATCGAGGACGACGAACTAGTAGAGGTGACGCCCCAACACATCCGCCTGCGCAAGCGGGCGCTCGATCCCCATGAACGCAAACGCCAGTCGCGCCAGGCCGCCACCGGGTAACTCGGCTTTCGGCTTCTCCCTGTTTTTTCCGCACCCGAAAGGGAAATTTCCGGAAAAAGGGTCGTTTTTTTAGGAATATAGAGCTATAAAAGCCTCTGGAACCGGGCCGTCAGGTCCGGAGCGCGTCCTCAACAACCCGCAGCGGTCTGTAATGGCGAAGAGAAAAGTGGTCGGTCATTTCTCCAAGGAGGCCCGCAAGGACAGGCGGTATGAATTCCCCCTGCGCGTGACCATCGCAGGCACCCAATACACCACCCTGGACTGGGGCTTCGGGGGGTTCCGCGTCACCGGCTACGAAGGGGATCTGCGGCGCGATAACGAGTTCATGGTAACCTGTATTGCGGGGCCCACCAGCGAGGGGACGACGGTGCGGGCCTTGGCCGTGGTGGTTCATTTCAGCCTCGAGGCCAAGGAACTCTCCTGCAGCTTTCTCGACCTCGATGACGCCGCCTTCGACGAACTCAACAAGGCAGTGACGCGCCGCCTCAAATAGGGGCGCTCCGCATGGCTGGGTTTCAAGCTCGCGTATATTCGCTTCCCATATGGGAATAAATCTCCATATGAATCCACAGGGAGACTTCACGTCATCGCTTGGGAAAGGAAATGAGCGACGGGGTTGATCTTCGGGTTTTGGTGGTGGATGACGAAAGGGAAATACGTTCTTTCGTCCGTCTGATGCTGGGGCAATGCGGTATCAGAAATATCGACGAGGCGGAAAATGGCGAGGAGGCTGCCGAAAAATTAAGTAATATCGCTTTCCCCAAGCCCGATTTGATTATCACCGACCTTCATATGGAAAAAATGGATGGGCTGGGGCTGCTCAACCTCATCCGCCGGGGAAAAACCCTGATCCAGGTGCAAGTTCCCATTATCGTCCTTACCGGAGACCAGGACTCTCTGGTGCACGAGGTAAGCCAGCAGGTGGGGGCTACCGCTATCCTCACCAAGCCTATTTCCGCCGATTCCTTGACCGGGGCGGTCCGGACCCTCTTCCCTTTTCTGCTCTAGCCGCCGCAAACCGGGGCGCCTCGCGCATTTTCACCGCCGCCTAGGGCCAGGGTACGTCGGCCCCAAAAAAACCAGGGTTCTTCACCCGTCTTTCCCCCCTGCCCAAAAATACCGGATTCCTTGAATCCCGCGACAAAGCTCTTGTATGATTACGGCTTGAGCATCAGAGGCGCCCAATTCCAACACAGGGAGCCGTTTCCGCCCCTTGTCGGGGCGTTTTCGATCCCCTTGATAATGGCTAGAAATATGGGGGTCTCTCCTGCTCGGATAGCCAGGAGACGACGGTGTTGTTGTCTCCAATTACGGAGTAAAAAATATGCCCACAGGTACTGTTAAATGGTTCAACGCCCAAAAGGGCTTCGGGTTCATCGCCCCTGAAGATGGCGGCGACGATGCCTTCGTACACATTTCTGCGGTTGAACAGGCCAATCTGCCCACATTGAACGAGGGACAGAAGGTCGAATACGAACTGGCTGAGGGGAATAACGGCAAAATGGCCGCCCAGAATCTCAGCCTGGTGGAATAGCCGGGCGCTCAACCGCCCCCCTTCCTGACTCCACCGCTTGTTCCGCCACACCCTTCCACCCGGGAGGGGGCGTCTTTCCTGTGCTTACGGATGGACCACGAAAATCCTGCGCTCGCCGAACAGGCGCGGCTCTCCCTCATGGGGCACGATACGGATGGCGAGATCATGGGGGCCTTCGGCGATCAGGCCGCCGTCCCAGATAAAGTGAAAGCTCGCCTTAGGGATTTCTGTCTCGGGGATTTCTATCTCGGGCGCTTCGGCTTCAGGTGAATGGGGCGGGGGCGGATAGGAAACCGCCTCTATCAGTTCGCCGTCGAGTAGCCCCTGAATCTCCTTCACCCCCGAAGGCCCCCCTGTGGCCCAGCCGAACAGGTTGAGGACGCCCGTCACCGTGGAGCCGCGCCGGGGCTGGACAATCTCGGCGCTGGGGAAGGCGGCGCAGGATCGCCCCACTTCGGGGGCCAGCTCCCGCATCTCGGCCTCTCCCCTCACGGTGGCGGCGAAATAGAGGTAATGGCGCTGGCCGCCGGGCATGTCATGGCTGCCGAGAAGGCGCATCTCCTTAAACAGGCGGCAGATATGCTCGAAGCGGCGCAGGGATCCGCTGAAGAAGAGATAATCGGGCTCCTGGAAAATGAACAGCACGCGTTTTCCCGCCTGCTCGCGGCGCAGCGATTCCTCGTCCATACCCCACAGCACATATTGCGGCCCCACTCCGTCGAGGGCGTTTTTGGCATGGTCGAGCATATAGATTCCGCCTTTGGGGTCCCCATCACCGGAGGCAAAGACGAACTCCAACTGCGCGCCGATGCGCCAGTGATCGGCCACGATGGGTATCCGCTCTTCCACAATTCCCGCTGCCCGCTCGGCGGCAAATTCCGCCTGCGATCCGTCATATATTTCCCCACGGATTTCTGCGCTGCGCCGGGCCAGCCCCGACCAGCCCATGAAGTCCTGTCCCGAGGTCCGCAGCATGGTTTCGGGATAGGCGCTCTCGGGACCGGCCATCACACCCAGCCACGCCGCCACAACGGCGACGCCGGCCGCGCCGCTCGCCGGCGCCGCCACTGCCAGAACCCGCGCCAGCCCGCGCCGCCGGCCTGCAAACCCTTGCTCCCACAGCCGCCGCAACAGGGCCGGGACCAGCGCCACCAGCGGCACATAACCCGGCAGCGCCCAGTGGATATTGGTGCGCTGGGCGTCGGCGAACAGCACCGCCAGGTAATAGAACACCAGCGGCGTGAGCGCGGTGACCGCCACCAGTGCCAGTTGCGCATCACCGCGCCGCGCCCCGCCCAGCGCCGTCACCAGCGCCCAGATCAACAGGCCATAAATCAGCGGCGTCATCACCGCGGCCTGTAACAGGGGATAGAACAGCCCTTTGGCGTGGAACTCCCATCCATGGCGCTCCATGAACTGGAAACGCAGGGACACGAAATCGGAATCCAGCACATGAATCAGCGTCGGCGCGCTCATCACCAGCACCACCGCGGCCGCCACGTAGACCCCCGGTCTGCGCCAGGCGGCGCGTCCCGCCGCCGTCAGCACCAGGAACAGCACCAGCGCCAACACCGGCACCACGAAGCGATAACTGGTGGCCATTCCCAGCCCCGCCAGAATCCCCGCGGCGGCCCACCACGTGGTCCGGTCGAGCCGCAGAGCGCGCTCGAAACAACCCAGCATCCCCACCGCGAACAACAGGAACGGCGCTTCATAGGCCACCGCGCCCAACAGGCCCAGGGGTGGAATCACCAGCGCCAGCCCGGCGGCGTAGACCGCATCGCGCCGTCCCACCAGGGGCTGGGCGAGAAAATAAATTGCGAAGGGAAAAGCGCTGCCGCAGATCAGGGGCACCAGCCTCAGGCCCAGCGTGGTATCGCCCAACAACTCGGTGCCGAGCCGCGTATACAGCGCCCAGAGATAGGGATGAAGGGCATAGCCCAAGGCCAGATGCTCCGATTCCTGCCAGGCGAAGGCCTCGTCAATATGGAGGTCGAGATGGGATGCGACGAAAACCTTGAACGCGCTCAACGCCACGAACAACGCGCCGCCCCAGAGCAGGCGCGCCCCCCGGGGCAACGCCTCTCGCTTCAGGAACGCCTCCCGCGCTTCGCTCATCTCTTCATGCCCCCGCCCTGCATCCCGAATTTCACAGGCGCAAGGGTAGAGGCTCCCGCGCCTCCAAGACAAGAGGCGGGGGGGGGATTTCCCCCGCCAGAAATTACTCGTTTTTGACGACGCGCCAACAACCCCCCTTGACTCCTACCCTCTCTCATGATAGGAATATTATCCTCTAACTGTTTTGAATAGTTGGGGGGATTTCAGTTCTTTGACATTGTGAAGAAGAGGGAAGGGGGCTTTCTCCAATGGTGCCGTCTCCCCGCGCGGCTACGGCCCCTGCATGCATGTGGCTCCTTGTTGCAGCGCAACTTGCCATGTCAACAAATGTCAACAAATGTTAACAAATGCCAACATGCCACCCCCCATTTTGGGCCGTATCGGCACCCTGAAAGTCCCGGCACACCTGGCTTACAGGCCCCATGTTAACAAATGTCAACAGTTTGGCTTTTGTACTGGATTATGGAAAGTTTTCCGGCTCTCCTCCGGCGGCTCTAACTTCCTCCTGGGATGAAGACGCCAAAGGCCCGGCTGCCGTCGCCGGTGGGAATGGTGTCCAGGGTCTCCAGGGTCCGGGCGTCAATCACACGCACCTGGTTGTCGAACCAACAGGCCACGTAAACCCGCTTGCCGTCGGGATGGACCAGGATGCCTTCGGGATAGTCGCCCACCTCCAGTGTCGCCGTCACCTCCAACGCTCCCGCATCAATCACCGAGACCGTGTTGTCATACTGGTTGGTGACGAAGACGCGACCGCCGTCGGGCGTCACCGCCACCCCATAGGGCCGCTCCTCCACGGCGACGGTGGCGATGGCGGCGAGTGCCTGCGTATCGATCACCGTCACGTCGTTGCTTTTCACATTGGCGGTATAGACGCGGGTATCCCCGGCATCCACCATCAGGCCGAAGGGCCGCTCGCCGGTGGGGATGGTGGCGATCACCTCATTGCCGGCGGTCTCCACCACCGAGACCGAATGGCTGTCGCGGTTGGTCACGTAAAGGCGCGTTCCCTTGCCATTCACCACCAGGCCCGAGGGCGATTTTCCCACCGCCACCGTGGCGCTTACCGTCAGGCTTTGCGCATCCAGCACCCGCACCACGTCCTGGTACCAGTCGGCCACATAGACCCATTTTCCCGAGGGGTGCACGGCGATGGCCAGCGGCCCCTGGCCCACGGTTACGGTGGCCGTTACCTTCAGGGTCTTGCCGTCGATCACGTGGATATCCCGGCTCTCGGGATTGGTGATATAGGCGCGCGATCCATCGGGCGGCACCGCCACCCCGGCCGGGCGCTTGCCCACCGGGATCGTGGCCGCCACCTCGCCGCTGGCGGTGTCGATCACCGAGACCGTGTCGGCGCTCTGGTTGGTGATATAGGCGTAGGGGCCGGATTTCTGCGATGCGGCTGGGACGGCTGCCAAAGCCGCCGCCAGAAACAGCCACCCGGCGCCGAAGGTTCCCCGCGCGCTCATGATAAGGACTCTAGTTGCCGCCCTCGGCCAGTTTCTTGAGGTTCTCAAGGCCGGCGGTATAGACCTGGCTGACGGCGCTCTGGGCCGCTTCCTCGTTAAGCTCCGGCGGCGGGTCGTTGCCCATGAAGCCGCGATAGAAAGCCCCCTGCCACATCACTTCGGTGCCGCCGTCGTCGGTCGGCGTGAGGACCACCTTGGAGGAATAGTTCTTCACCGGCAGCACCTTCACGTCCACCTCGGTGATGCGGTACTGATAGGTCATGGCCTCGGCGTCGTATTTCTTCAACAGTTCATGGATGACGCCGCCGTTCTTGAGCGTGACGGTGCGGGTCGCCTTGGGTGCGTTGCCGCCCGTGCTCTCGGTCTTTTCCACGTTGGGATGCCAGCGGTGGATGCCGCCGAAATCACCGATCAGCTCCCACACCTTTTCCGGCGGCGCGGCGATGATGATGGTCTCGGTTTGTTTGACCCGGGACGGCCCGTGAGCCGACGCCGGCATGGGCAAGGCGAGGCCAGCCAACAGCACGGCGGCCCCTATGGTGGAAAAGAGTGTTTTTATCACGGCTCTGTCTCCTGAGGTTTGGGGGGGCGGGGAAATGGTGCCCAGGGGCGGAATCGAACCACCGACACGCGGATTTTCAGTCCGCTGCTCTACCAACTGAGCTACCTGGGCGAAGAGAAAGAGGATTAAATATTTTTGTATGGCATTCTTGAATAAGTAGGGTTTCCCGGTTGCCGCCGCTTATAGGAAAATTCCCATCCCCTATCAACCCCGAACCGCTCCAAACGATCGTCCTCAGTCTTCCCGGTCCAGGCCGTCTTCTTCGCCGCCATCCATATCGCCCGGTTCCTCGTTGGTGGGGATGCGGTAACTGCCCTTCAACCAGTGGCCGAGGTCGCGCTGGGCGCATCTCACCGAACAGAAGGGGCGGTGTTTAGCCACCCGTGGACGGCCGCATACGGGACAGGCGGGCGCTTTCGAACTCATGAGTCCTCTCCTGATGATTCTCCCGGCGCACCCCCAGGAGCCATGTCGAAACGCTCGGGCGGAAAATCCTCATCGGTGCTCAGCGTTACCGTGGTCCCGGTCATGGCTTCCAGTTTCTTCAGGTCGTTTTCCATGGCACTCCGAAACATCTCCGTCACCTCCGGCGCAGCGGTCACATGCCAGCCGCCGCTCGGCCGCGCCGCCTGTTCGCGCATCACCGCGCGCAGGATGTCATAGCCTACTGTTTGCGGAGTCTTGGCGCGCGCGGGTGCCCCACAGACATCACAGGGTTCGCTGAGGAGTTCCGCCAGCGGCGCACGCTGGCGCCGTCGGCTCACCTCCACCAGCCCGGCGCGGGTCATGCCGAAAACGCGGGCGAGGGAATCCCCCTCCATTTCCTCGCGCAGGGCCGCCGTCACGCGATTGCGGTCCTCGCTCTCATGCATACGGATGAAGT
>JADHSZ010000048.1 GCA_016776635.1 Alphaproteobacteria bacterium | reverse complement strand
ATCATATAAAGCGGCTTGATACCCAGGGGATCACGCGCCGCCAGCGCCACGCCACGCTCCCGGTCCACAAGACAGAAGGCGAACATGCCCTCCAGACGATTCAGAACATCTTCACCCCAGTGCAAATAGCCTTCGAGTACCACCTCGGTGTCACCGCTGGTGCGTAGGCGCACCCCTTCCTGTTCCAGGGCCTGGCGCAGGGCGCGGTAGTTATATATCTCGCCGTTGAAGACCAGGCTGCAGCGACCCGAAGCATCACTCATGGGCTGGTCGGCCTGTGACCCTGGATCGAGAATGGCCAGCCTCCGGAACACCAGCGCCACACCTGGCTCCGATACACAGCCGCCGGAATCGGGACCGCGATGGAACAGGTCGTCCTCCATCCCGGCCAAAAGGGCAGGATCGAAACGGCGTCCCGGCTCGAACAGGGCGGCGAGTCCACACATGGGGTCTAGGAACTTTCCTCGACTGGGTTCTTTGCGGCTACGTTCTCAATAAGGTCGCTGTAACGCCCGGCGATCACCGGCAGCGAAAAACGCTCCGCCGTCTTGCGCCCGGCCTCGGCCAGACGCCCCCGCAGCCCCTTATCGATAAGAAGACGGTCGATGGCCGCGCCCAAAGCCGCGGCATTTCCCGTGGGCACCATCAGGCCGGTCTCGCCGTCATCGAGAATATCGGCGGGCCCGTGGGGCGCCCATGCCGAAACCACCGGAACCCCCGCGGCCAAAGCCTCCACCAGCACATGACCAAACCCTTCCCAGCGCGACGGCAGAACAAAAAGAGTAGCCTGGGCGAGCCATTTTTCGGGATGACTCTCGAAACCCGGCATCAACACCCGGTCGGCCACGCCCCGGGATCGGGCAAGGGCTTCCAGCGCCTCGCGCTCCGGCCCTTCGCCGAGAATCACGAGCCGCGTCCTGGCATCATCAAGATCGGCGAAGGCTTCGATGAGAAGATCGAAGCCCTTCTGCCGGTGCAGCCGCCCGCAGCCCACAATCAGGGGACCGTTTAAGGGCACTTCCTGGATGCTGTCCTTCACCGCTTGGGTCGCCGCGGCGATGCCTCCCACGTCCACGGGATTGTGGATGGTGACCGTGCGTTCGGGATCGAGGGCGCAATCCTCCACCAGTTCTTCGCGAACGCCTTCCGACAGAGCCACCACGGCGTCGGCTCTGGCATAGGCCCAGCCGATCAGCTTGCGCCGCAGCCAGCCGAGATCGCCGCGATGGCGGTGTGAATTGGTCTCGCGCAGGATAAGACCGGGACGCGACCGCAGGCCCGCCACCGCAAGAGAAGCCGCCACATTGGCGTCGGGCATGGAGGAAAACAGGATATGGGGGCGCTCACGTTTCACACGCCCACGCAAAGGCCCCAGCGTCCAGCGCAGGCGTGGCGCATTCAGGTCCACCAGCGGCACATGACCAGCGAGCCAGTCCCGCGCCGGACCGTCACTACGCCCCACCGCCAGGGTAGCGCTAAAACGGTCGCGCGGAAGGGCCCCGGCGAGATTGACCAGGGTGCGCTGCGACCCCCCGCCATCAAGATCGGGCAGGAAGAACAGGATACGGCAGGGAGACGTATTCAAGGTTTTCTGAAAAGCCACCAGTTGATGTCGTCGAGGCCGGTGGTCCGCCGCCAGAAGAAGCCGTTGGCCACGGTCTCGAGTTCGGGGAAAAGATCGAGCCACATGCCGCCGAAATCGCGTTTGAACAACAGGCCTTTATGGCCGCGATAGGGGATTTCCACCGGCGTGGGAGAAAAATATTCCATGCACAGGATATAGCGCGCCACCACGCGATGAATTTCGCCATAGGCCGTTTCAAGATCCTCGGGAGGAACATGGATCAGAACGCCCGAGGTAAAGGCAAGATCCACGGCCCCATCATCGAGGGGAAGCTTGGTGGCCATGGCGTCGAACAGATGATCGGGCGCCACCACCTTGTCCGCCACCAGCCGGTCGCGGGCGCGGGCATTGGGCTCCACGGCAAAGAGCTCGGCGCTGGTAAGGCCTGAGATCGCCCGCAGGTTGATGCCGATATTGGCGCCCACCTCGAGAATGGATGCCGGCGGATTGTCTTCCACATGGGAAAGAATCTCGCCAAAGGCGCGCGCCGCATTGCCCACCGTTTCCTCGGTGGCGCGGTTGCGCGCCGCATAGTCGTCGCCGAACTCACCCTTCCAGGCGTCAATGGGGGCGTTGCCGTCAGTCATGATTTCTCTGCACCCTTTGTTTCCATTCCTTCAATATCCGGCCATTGCAGCGCCTCGCCCCTTGCAAGCGCACACTTGGCCTTGTGTCCAAGAATCTCTTCATAATGTTTTGGTGGGAGACCATGGCCGGGGCGAATAGAACGGATATTTTCTTCCGTGAAGGCCTCGCCCTGCGCAATGTCCATCACCACGTAGAGAGAACGCCGGAAGAGGACATTCTCTTTTTCGCCGGACGTCCGTTCGTAACACACGTTACCCAACGCCTCCCAGGCAGCACGGCATTCCCTTGTCAGCGCCTCGAACTCCCGTGGCTCCAGAGAAAAGGCCGCATCGACCCCTCCGTCGTCACGACTTAGGGTAAAATGCTTTTCAATAAAGCAGG
This sequence comes from Alphaproteobacteria bacterium, assembly GCA_016776635.1. GTDB lineage: Bacteria > Pseudomonadota > Alphaproteobacteria > UBA11136 > UBA11136 > UBA11136. The sequence continues at coordinate 19,819 of JADHSZ010000048.1, read as the reverse complement.
CCCCAAGCGCAACCGAGGCCACGGAAACGCCAATACCGGGCGTGTGATCGGACAAACCCACCGCCACCTCGAAGCTAGACATCATGTGGGGGATCGTCTGCAGGTTGGCTTCTTCCGGCAGCGCCGGATAGGCGCTGACACAATGCAACAGCGCCAGTCCGCCGCCGCCATTTTCCCGCGCGCTGCGAGCCGCTGCATCGATCTCCTGACGATTCGCCATGCCGGTGGAAATGATCACCGGCTTTCCCGTCGCGGCGGCACGGGCGACCAAAGGCAGGTCCACCGCTTCGAAGGAAGCAATTTTGTAGGCAGGGCAATCCAGCCCTTCCAGAAAATCCACCGCCGTTGCGTCGAAGGGGGAGCTGAACACAATCAGCCCAAGTTCCCGCCCTTTGTCGAACAGGGTCTGGTGCCAATCCCAGGGGGTATGGGCTTCCTGGTAAAGGTCGTAAAGCCTGCGCCCGTCCCAAGGCCCGCCCTTGATGCGGAACTCCGGCCCATCATGGTCAATGGTGATGGTGTCGGCGGTATAGGTCTGGAGCTTAACCGCATCGGCGCCGGCATCCTTTGCCGCCTCCATAATGGCAAAGGCGCGATCCAAATCTCCGTTGTGATTACCTGACATTTCGGCGACCACAAAAGGTGGATGCGAAGGCCCGATGGGGTGGCCGCCAATATTCAGAGCTTCCAGCTTCATGCCCGCGCTCCCCCGGAAGGCCGGGTCAACTTCCAATATGTCATCGACTCATCTCTGTCCACTTCCCGCATACCCACGGCCTTGGCTATTTTCAGGGAAGGAAGATTTTCGCCCCTGATTCTGGCGCAAACAGTACCCTCCAGTTTTTCCACCAACATGGCAACCATACGCGCGCCCAATCCCCTGCCGCGCATTCCGGCATCCACCGACCAGGACAAAATCCATTCCGTGCCTTCCTTGTCCGCGCGCACCATTCCCACGGCATTTCCTTGTGATTCGGCCACAAAAAACAGGCGGCCGGGATCGGCAAGGGCGGCACGGAACCACGCTCCATGTTCCTCGGGAGAAACCGGCTGTGGATTCCCGGAGTTTTTGATGGCCAGAGGATCGTTCCGCCAGGTCAGAAACAACTGCTCATCGCCGGCACTGGCCGAACGCAATTTCAAGGCAACCGAAGCGACGGGAGACGCCGTCATTCCTGATCTCCCGAAAGGAGTTCCCGGATTTCTCCGGAATCCGCACTGTCCGTCACCGTCATAATGGCCTGAGAAAGCGCCTCGCGATCGAATTGGGGCAAATGGCGCTCGTCATGGGTCACGGGAACGAGCCGGCATCTCCGCTCGATAGTAGGGCGCAACTCAGGGTTAAAGGATTCATGATTGAGATTCATGAAGACCACCGGCTTGTCGGTACACAGACACTCCCAAAATGACGTAGTGCGCGGGTAGTCAAAGATGAAGATGTCCGCCGCCTCACAGACCTGAGAAAACGGACCGCCTGCCACTGCCGTCACATCTTCCAGGGGATGGCGTGCTCCTGGAACATTGCTCTCAGGATGGGGACGACACAGCAAATCCACGGGTAATGTCTTGAGAAATTCCACAAGACGCAACTGCCAGTCAAGATAGATAGCGTCAGGCAGAAGCGGGGGGTATAGCTGACGGAAACCCAGCAACGCCGTTGAAACATAGACGACCCGGGGCCTTTGATTTTGTGTTGTCCGCTTTTTCCGCGACAGCCGGAATGAAGGGTCGCCCCGGTGATGTGAAATCTTCAGAGAATGCAGGGGATGAACCATCTCAGCAGTCTGGGTCAGGTTCGTCAGCGCCGCTTTTGCTTTTGTACTCACAACGAATTCCGTAGCCGCCGCAAATTCACCAAAAGCAAGCATCAACTTGTCTTCCATGAACCCTAGCGTGCCGCCATGTTCGAATCCCCTTACCGTTCCCCCTTTCCGAATAACCGCCAGAGCGACGGCACGGGCCGGATAATAGCCTCCTCCCGCTGACCACAACATGCCGGGCAGGTCTTTCCTCCGCAACAAAGCATCAAGGTCCAAAGCGGCATAGGCTAAAAAGTGCTCGGCAAGAAACAGGATGAGCCGCCGCAAGCGCTCCTTCCACGGCTCTTCCAGCCCATCTATATCCGCCAAAAGCGCCGCCACATCCAGCGCCAGGCGCGTTACATCCAAATCCGGTTTTTTCGTTACCGAACTTTCGCGAATCTCCGCCAGCCAGCTTTCAGCATGATTAAAAACGAGTCTTTCCGGTGATTCCTTCGCAATCTCACAAAGAAGATGATTGTGACTAACGGCCGTGGCCGTGGGGGAAAGAAACACCGGCGCCAAACGCCACCAGGGAGTCCAGCTTGCTGTGCGTGCAATCCGACGCAAAAAAGCCATTTGGGGAGGGTGCGCGGCTGGGGGTGGAGGCGGCGAAAATTCCACCTCGTGAATTTCTCCCCGCAAAAAAGCCAGCTCGGGGCGTTCCCCCACAAGGTGAATCTCTGAGGCCGCACCTTTTTGTATGGCGAGAGCCGCTTCACTGAGAATCCGCACCATGTGCATCAGCGGCGGCGTCCCTAAAAGCAATACATCGCGTTCGATGGAGTCTGTTACACCAGTGATGTGATCAAAGAGACCCTGGAACTGCCGCGATAGAATGTGGTGCTGTTCCTGTTGTGAAATCGGCCAGACCAGATTCTCCCGCCACCCCGGCATATCCACAATAGCCGCAGGATCAAAGGGAATGCGCTTGTTAAGGTGAGGGGAATTCATAGAGTGGTTATTTCAGCCCTATGGATTTGGCAATACGTTCCACCCCGTCTCCGTCCACCAGGGCGGCTCCGGCCCGGCCCATGTCCCCGCAAGCGACCGCGTCGCACAATAAATCACTCAGGGCCCTGGCGGCATCGGGAAGCGCCTCCACACCACGGCCCGCCAGACGGGCACATCCGGCCCCGGCAAGGGCCGCCGCGCCGGGCTCCTGGTTGTCGGCCACCGTCACCAGCACCATAGGCACACCAAGAGAGGCTAGTTCCAGCGCCGTGGTGCCCCCGGCACAAAGCGCCAGATCAACCGCCGCCATCAGAGACACGATATCGCCAGGCGGCAGGACGCGGAACCGGTCCGGATGGGAGGCCGCGAAGGCCCGCGTCTCTTCCAGACCGCGCCCATCCGCCGCACAGATCACGGTGGCGGTAAAGTCCGCGTCCACCCCGGCAAGCTCCCTCATGGCGGCAAGGGCGAGATTGTTCTCGTCATAGCCGCCGAAAGTGACAAGGAGGCGCGGGAGGCCGGAGGAGGTCTCCCGCTTCAGGCGGCGGATATCCCGCCGCAGCATCACATAGTCCGGCCCCGCTAAAACGCGGCCATCTCCCTCCATATCATAGGATAGGTCTTGGGCTCCCGGATTCTGGTTGACCACCAGATCGGCGGCGAAAGACGCGCCGCCTAGATCGTCAAAGCAGAGAAGCCCAACTCCGCCCTCTTTCGCCGCCCGTTGCCAGTCGAGGCCAAAATCATAGCCGTCGGCCACAATCCACTGCGCCCCGCTGGTTGCCGCCGCCGCCAGCGTGGCCGCGGCGTCCTCCGGTGAACCGCGCCTGGCCTGATGTTCCTGTATGTCTATCTCTTCCTCGCGCCAGCGGGCCACAACGGGTTCTTTCACAGCCGTTGTAAGAATCGAACAGGACGCCCCTTCGTCTTGCAGATACTGGGCCAGGCCAAGGCAACGCATGAGGTGCCCCGAGCCGATGTCGATACCGGCGTCAGCGCGAAACAGAATGTTCATTTTTTAAGGGATGTTGATGGCCGGCATTGATGGCCGCCAGATCGGGATCGGCCTCAACCAGCGCCAGAGGCACACCATAGCCCCAGCCTTCCGGCCCCTCGGGAAGACTGGGAAACAGCGCATCGAAGAAGGCGTAGTCCTGGGGCGTGTCCAGGGTCCAGCGGTGATGGCTCATATCCTTTCCTTCGGCAGCCACATTGGCGCGGCGCACGCCCGACGCATGGCGCATAAAGAGCCCCACATGCTCGCGCTCCGCAAAAATCTGTGATTCGGCGGCGGCCCGTTCCAGCAAGGCGAAGGTAAAGGCTTCGCAATCGAGCCCGTGGGGCCAGCTCACCGGCACGTTGTTGACGGCGAAATCGGCGCGGCCCGACGTCACCTCAGCCAGCACACGGCCACAAAGTTCGGGGTCGATGAGGGGACAGTCACTGGTGACGCGCAGTACGAAATCCGCATCGAGCGCCTTGGCTGCACCGTAATAGCGATCGAGTACATCCTTCTCGGAACCACGGAATATCTCCACACCACAGCGTTTAGCCTCCGCCACCACCGGGTCGCAATCGGCCCCTTCGGGGGAGGCGCAGCATACGGCGTCAATTCCCGGTATGGCCTGGCAGCGCTCCAGCACATGGGAGAGTACCGTGCGCCCGGCCAGTTCCAGCAGCACTTTGCCAGGAAGCCGGGTCGAGGCCATACGCGCCTGGACGATGCAGACCGAGCGGCTCATGTGGCCTCGGTGGCAATGTTACCCAGCGTTTCCACTACGTAATCTACTTCTTCTTCTGTCATGTCCGGGAACAGCGGCAGGGAAAGCGCCTGTTGGTAAAAGGTTTCTGCGCCGGGCAGCGATATCTCGCCATAGCGATCCCGGTAATAGGGCTGCATGTGCAACGGCAGGTAATGGACCTGGGTACCGATTCCGGCCTCCGCCAGCCGTGCCATCACCGCCGCCCGCTCCATCCCCAGAGCGGTAAAATCAATTTGCGTCACGTAGATATGCCAGGCCGGATCACAGTCTTCCACACGACCCAGCGGCCGCACCAGCGGCGCCAGTTCGGCCAGAGCCGTATCGTAACGCGCGGCCAGGGCGCGGCGGGCAGCACAGAAGGCGTCGAGCTTCGCCAGCTGGCTCAGCCCCAAGGCGCAGTGAATGTCGCTAAGGCGATAGTTAAGGCCAAGCTCCGCCATCTCGTAATACCAGGGGTTGGCCTCCCCTTTACCGTCGCGGGCCAGATCATCCCGGACGAAAGAGTCCGGGTCACGAGTCATACCGTGATTGCGCAATCGGCGCAGCCGTTCCGCCAGCGCGCCGTCATTGGTGGTGATCGCACCGCCTTCCCCGGCGGCAATGGTCTTTACCGGGTGAAAAGAAAAGGTCTCCATTATCCCATGGCGGCAGTCGCCCACCGTTCCACCGGAACCATAAGCCGTGCCCAGGGCATGACAGGAATCGGCCACCACGGGAAGGCCATCGGCCGCCGCCGCCAGCTCGTCCGGCGCGGCGCATTGCCCGGCGTAATGGACCGGAACCACGGCCTTCACTTTTCCCGGACCCTCTCGGCCCAGTGCAGTGGAGAGTTCTTGCCCGCCCATGAGACCGGTTTCCGGGTTCACATCGGCGAATACCACCTCGGCCCCCATCAGGCGCACCACATTGGCGGTGGCAAGAAAGGTGAGCGACGGCACCACCACCTTGTCTCCCGGACCCAGATCCAGCGCCATGACCGCCAGATGCAGCGCCGCCGTGCCGCTGGAACAGGCCACCGCATGGGAGGCGCCGGTGACTCCGGCAAGCGCAGATTCGAAGGCGGCCACCTTCGGCCCGGTGGTAAGCACATCACTGCGCAGCACATCGGTGACGGCAGCCACGTCGTCATTACCGATCTGTTGCCGGCCATAGGGAAGGAAGCGGCGCGGCGGTGAGGTCATTGTTCCATATGGGTCATCAGTTCACGCAGGGTCTCGGCATCCAGCCAGTCCTCGTTGGTGTTGCTGGCGTAACGGAACCCTTCGGCCACCGGCTTGCTTCCATCGCTGGTCGAGGACTCCCCGTCCCAAAGATGGATGGCCGGCTCGATTACGTAACGGTCGGAAAGCTCCACGGTGGTGACGGCGTCGTCCTCGGTAATCATCACCTCGTGGAGTTTTTCACCGGGGCGGATGCCCACCACCTCATGGGGAAGGTCGGGCGCCAGCGCCGTGGCCATGTCCACCATCTTCATACTGGGAATCTTGGGGATGAAAATCTCGCCGCCGCGCATCATGGAAAAACAGGACAGAACGAAAGCCACACCCTGGTCCAGGGTGATCCAGAACCGTGTCATGCGCGGATCGGTAATGGGGAGGGATGCCGCGCCCTCGGCGATAAGCTTCTGGAAAAACGGCACCACACTGCCGCGGCTGCCCAGAACATTACCGTAGCGGACCACGGAAAAACGGGTGCCCACGCTGCCTGAAAGGTTGTTGGCAGCCACGAAAATCTTGTCCGAGGCCAGCTTGGACGCGCCATAGAGATTGACCGGGCTGGCCGCCTTGTCGGTGGACAGCGCCACCACCTGTTTCACGCCCGTGCGGATGGCCGCCTGGACCACGTTCTCCGCACCATGCACGTTGGTCTTGATGCATTCGAAGGGATTGTATTCGGCCGCCGGAACCTGTTTCAGCGCGGCGGCGTGAATAACCACATCGATTTCGCGCATGGCCATTTCCAGACGGTCGCGATCGCGCACGTCACCGATGAAAAACCGCAGTATTTCTTTTTCCTCCGCCGTGAAATTCTGAGCCATATCGTGCTGTTTGGCCTCGTCCCGGCTGAAAACGATAAGCCGTTTCGGCCTGTGGCTCGCCAGAACCGTCTTCACGAAATGCCGCCCAAAGGATCCGGTTCCCCCGGTCACGAGAACCGCCTTGCCCGACAGGTCTACCCGCGCGGTGTCAAATTTGGTTTTTGACTTGGTCATGATTCCCCCTGATCGTCCTTCAACATGAGGCCGTTCTCCGTTTTTTCATAACGTTCTCCCGTTTCCGGGCACACCAGATCGTCGTCCAGCCGCTCTCCGGCGCAGCCCACCCAGCCTATGGCGTGGGCTGGATTACCGGCTACCATTTCATGATCGGCCACGTCACGCGTAACCACCGACCCCGCCCCCACCAGCGCATACCGTCCCACGGTCACGCCGCAGACAAGTGTGGCGTTGGCGCCGATACTGGCGCCCTCGCCGATGGTCGTGGCGGCATAGTTGTGCTTGCGGATGATGAAGGCGCGGGGATTGCGGACATTGGTAAACACCGCATTAGGCCCGATAAAGGCACGCGGCCCGATGGTGACGCCGTCGTAAAGCGTCACATTATCCTTGATGGTCACGCCATCGCCCACCACCACGCCGGATTCCACGAACACATTATGGGCCAGCTTACAGTCCGCGCCGATAACCGCCCCCGTCATGACGATGCAATGCTGCCAGATTCTCGTGCCCGGCCCAATACTGGCGCCGTCCTGAATTTCCGCACTGGCGTGGATTTGCGCGCTATCGGTCATAAGGACAGAATCTCCTTCAAGGTTGAAACCACGCGTTCGGCATCCACCCGCTCCAGTTCGGGATAGAGGGGAAGCGAGAGCACCCGGCGTGCGGCCTGGGATGTTACGGGAAGGTCTTCGGGCGCATAGCCCAGCCCTGCGAAAACCGGCTGTTCGTGAAGGGGAATGGGATAGTGCGCCCCGGCATGAATGCCCTTTTCCTTCAGCGCCGCCAGCACGCGGTCGCGGTCGTCGATTTGTACCACATAGAGGTGGCGGGCATGAACGGCGCCCTCGCGGGTTTCAACACGTTCCACCGCCTCTTCCCCTTCCAAAAGCTCGTCATACCAGGCCGCCACATTCCTTCGCGCCTCGTTCCATTGATCCAGATGGCGCAGCTTTACCCGCAATACCGCCGCCTGAATCCCGTCGAGGCGGGAATTGGTTCCGGCCACATCGTGCCGGTATTTATCCTCGCGACCGTGATCGGCATAGCGGGTGATACTCCCGGCCAGACCGGCATCGCGGGTGAACACGGCGCCGCCGTCGCCCCAGGCGCCCAGGTTCTTTCCCGGATAAAAGCTGAAACAGGCGGCATCGCCCCACTCACCCGGACGCTTGCCCTGCCACCCGGCGCCATGGGCCTGGGCCGCGTCTTCGATTACCTTGAGCCCATGATGTCTGGCCACCGACATGACCTTGTCCATTTCCACCATCTGGCCGTAGAGATGCACCGGAACGATGGCCCGGGTATCGGGCCGGATGGCAGCCTCCAGCGCGGCGACATCCATGAGGCCGGTGCGGGGGTCCACGTCCACGAAAACCGGACGATAGCCCGCGTTGACGATAGCCCCCCCGGTGGCGATGAAGGTATGGCTGACGGTAATGACCTCGCCCACGCCGTCGCCGGGGCCGAGAAGTTCGCGCAGAGCGAACTCCAGCGCATGGGTTCCGTTGCCCACCAGCGCTACATGACCGCCGCCGCACCAGTCGGCGAACTCCCCGGCGAAGGCTTCGTGATCGGGGCCGCCGATAAACCGGGCATTCTCCACACATTCGGCCAGCGCCGCGTCCAGCTCTTGCTTGTGAGCCAGATACTGGGCGCGCAGATCCACCAGCGGAATCATCTTCGCGGTCATTTCCGGCCCAGCTTTTCGCTGTGGGAATCGGGGTCGATGGTGATTTCTTTTCCGGTTTCTGCCGACTGATAGATGGCGTGGATCAATTCCAGAGACTTGCGCCCCTCGGACCCATCCACCAGAGACGGCGTTCCATTGCTCAAGACATCCACCACATGGCACAGATAGGCCACGTGACCGAAGCCATAAACATTGGGGGGATTCTCGCTGTATTTCTCCAGAACCTCGGCGTCGCCGGAAAGGCTTTCGGTGAAATTCCACTGCCGCATCCGGTTCACCGCGAAGCCGCCGATCTCCACATTGCCGTCGGCGCCAAGCAGAGAAAGCGACCCTTCCAAATCCACGGGTCTTGTGGCGGTGGTGGCTTCCACCACGCCAAGCGCCCCGTTTTTGAATGTGATGACAGCCACGCCCGTATCTTCCGATTCGATATCCACCAGCGCGGTACGGGTGCGGGTGAACACGGTGGCGGGCGGACCCATGCACCATTCCAACAGGTCGATATGGTGGCTTGCCTGATTGGCGAAAACGCCGCCGTCCAGGGCCCAGGTGCCGCGCCAGGAATCCTGGTCGTAATAGGCCTGGTCGCGGCTCCAGCGCACCCGCACCGTGCCCATGACCAGATCGCCGAAGCGCCCCGCCTCCAGGGCCTCGCGCATCTTGACCACGGGCAGGTTATAGCGGTTCTGTTTGACCACGAAGAGCCTGATCCCGGCCTCGTCACAGGCGGCGATCATGGCGTCGGCATCGGGCAGGGTCAGGGCCATGGGTTTTTCCACCACCACATGCTTGCCGTGCCGGGAAAGAGCCACGGTGTGTTCGGCATGACGCCCGCTTTCGGTAAGAACGCAGACCACGTCGATGTCGGCGTCATGGGCCTCCATCATCTCGTGCATGTGGGTGAAATGGGGAACACTGTGTTTCGTGCCCAGGGATTCGGCGCGCTCGGGGACGATGTCACAGACCGCCACCAGCCGCGCACCGGGAATCTCTCCCCCGCCCAGCAACTGCGCGTGCTTGACCGCGATGCGGCCACAGCCCACCAGCGCGAATCCTAAAGTGCCGTTGACCGACATGGGGCGGCCTTATCCTCCCTCGCAAGATGACATATAAGCTCTACTTCCGTTTCGATCCGCCGATCCCAGGACTGCAATAATTCCTCTCCCAGACGCTCGGCGGCGACGGCATAAGACGTGATCCTTTCGGGCGCATCAAGAAGCGATTCAAGAGCCCGCGCCAGATTCCCCGCCATCTCTTCGCGGCCAATACGAAGGACCGCACTCTCCGGGATCAACCGCACGGTTTCCATGTCGGTATGGGTCTGGGGATCGGCATCAAGGATGATCATGCACTTGCCGGCGGCGATGGCTTCCAGATTGGCGTTGGAAAGATTACCCAGATGGTTGAGTGACACGTAGACATCCGCCCGCTCCAACCAGGCCGCCACTTCGCCATGGGGCACACTTCCAACCAGATGCACAGCATTTCCGGCGCCGGCCTTTGCGATGCTCCCAGCCAGCTCGTCATGCAGGCTGCCATCGCCCACCAGAACCGCACGCAGCGATCCGGGCCGGCGAGAGAGAAGCTCCAGCACGCCTTCCACAAATTCACGGCAGCCCTTGTTCCATTCCAGGCGGCCGACAAAAAGAACCATGGGCACTCCGCTTTGCCCATACTCGGCGTTGATACGCGCCACGGCTTGGCGGTCGGGAGGCTGTGGGTCCACCCCGTTCAACAGAACCGAACGCGGCACCTCCGATGCGATCAACCGGGGCAGGTAATAATCGGCGCCGCTGCCGTCCAGCGAACAGATCACATGATCGAAAGGGGACTGGTAGAACCAGTGCTGGAGCCCGCTTCCCGCGTCCGCCACCTTGTACTGGTGGGGATGCAGCCCCAGCAGGCGCAGAACCACCAGGCTTAGACCCAAACGTGCGAAAATGGCGGCCACCGGAAAACTGGCATTGGTAAAATAGGTCACATGAGGGCGAAAACGCAGCCACAGCCACAAACAACGCAGAAGATGACTCAGTTCCCGCAGCTTGCCGTCGAGGCGAAACGCCGCCAGCCAGGGACGGCGCGCCCAAGGGAGGATGACGACCCGGCCCAGCGGCTGCAGATGCAAGGACTTTCCACGGCAAAAGCGGCGGTCATTTTCATCTTTACTGGCGAAAACCGTAAGCAGTTCCGTATCTTCATCGGCGGCGAGGGCCTCCAACAAACGATAGGCTGCCGGGGCGCCCCGGGGGCGCCACACACCTTCGGCCAGCCCGTCGGCAAATCCCGAGAACAGCCGCGCCACCACCATGACCCGGATCAAGCGATACTCCCCAGCGGCAGGCCGTCGAAGCCCAGCCCCTTGCCGGCCAGATATTTTTCCGCATGCCAGCTTGTGGCGTTGCGATGACCGCGGCGGTCACGGGCTACCCGGCCGTAAGGCGCCACGGCGTAATTGCACACCTCGTCCATGGCCCAGCCGAAATAATTTTTCTCGAAACGATGCCACCGCGCATGGCCAAGCGGCGCATGCATCAACTTAGCCGCCAATCTCACAGGGCGCAGCCAAGACGGGGTAATGGTCTGGGGAAATTCCCACTCCCCACCCCAGACACCGCCCCAGTTACATTCGGCGAAGGTCTCGCGGAACAGCCGCCGCCCCGCCTTGGCGGCCAATGGCGCGGCCTTCCAGAAGTCGAGAAAGTCATTGTCCCAGAGCGGCAACCGCCAGTCATAGCCATGCCATTCATAGCTGCGCTGTCCCGCCACCACGTATTTGATCTGGCGGTTGAGGCATTCCGACATTTCATAAAGTGCAAAATCATTTTCCTGTTTCCCCAGGCCGCCCCCGGTGGTTTCCATTTCCTTACGCAGGAGCCGGGAAATCCGGGCCTCGTTCTCAGGATTGCGCAGGATTTTCCACAGGTCGTAATGCTTATCCAGCAACGCAGATGTAATGCGCACCCAGCGTGCTTCCTCTGATAAATCCCCGAGCGAATCCCCGGGCACGGTGCAGAGCGAGGGAGGAATATGGTTGCCGGCGATATAATCCCCCGACTGGCCGTTGATAATTACCGTCCCTCCGGGAATCCTCCCATCCGCCCTGAGACTGCCCACGGCATAGAAGTCCTGATGAAAAGGAATGGCGTTCAAGGGATCGGCGAAGGCCTCGAAGGCGCGGCATTCCCCGCTGGCGAAGGTGGCGGCCTGCTGGCGGGGGGTGTGTTCCACGAAAACCCAGTCATAGCCCAGCCTCGCCGCCACCCGGCGCGCGCCCTCGGCCTCAAAATTTCCGCGACGGCCATAGGAAAAACAGGTGACGTTTTCCACCCCCAGCTCCTTCAGGGCGCAGGCCACCAGCCGCGAATCAAGCCCCGCCGAGAGGGGAATCGCCACCGCACGCCCCTCCAGCGAGGCCACCGTCTTCTCGAAAATTCCCATGGTGACGTCAGCCAGACGACGGCGTAGTTCGGGATCGTCGGCGGAAATACTGTGGTCGGGGCGCGGCATATAAAGGTACAGTCTTCGCCGTTGCGGCTCCTGACCGGGGGTGAGCAAGACCGTCTCTCCGGCCCCCAGCGCTTCTATCCCGTCGAAAAGCGTCGCGGAACCGATGGTGGCGCCGGACATAGCCAGCGCAAGTGCTGCATCCGGGTTTACCCTTGTGGCGTCAAGCCCCGCCGCCAGCCGCCGGGCATTCCCGTCCACCCGCCATGCCCCGCCGTCGAAACCATAGAAAATGGGAATACTGGCGATACGGTCCACGGCGGCAAGAATCTCGCCCCCCCGCATCGCCACCAAAGCAAAATGGCCGTCGAGCCCGGCTACCGTCTGTGCCCAGTCCTCACAGGGAAGCGCCGCCAAGTGCCGCGCCAAACCTTCCGCGTTGTCACCGCTCAGGTACCCCTTGAGCCACAGGGTGAGTCCTTGCGACTCGCATCGGCGCCATCCCGGGATGCCGTCAAATTCACACTGTGCATGGGGCGGGGTGGACACGGAAGCATCCTCCCCCGTCATGGGCGACCCTGCCATCATGCCCCGAGAAACATCTCCTGTACCGGATTCATTTTTTCCGGGCGGGGTAAAAGTTCCGTACCCTTTCCCTTTATCTTATGAGCCGGTGCATAACGGAACACCACCGAGACCCGTTCTCCGGAACGGCAGCGGCTGCCGTAATGCAGGCAGGTGGAGGTGTCGCAGACAGCCCCCGCCCCCGCCGGACCAATAAGGCGGAAGAGGTCTTCCTCGCTACAATGGCTGAGCATGTTGACGTCGGGCAGGCGACCGTCACCACTGTAATAGAGGGATTCATAGTGGGTTTCGAGACAGGCCTGATGACTCAGGTCGGCGGGAAGCGCCGTCACCGGGCCATTCTCGAGTTCCACCGGAAAGACATTTATGAAGACGGTAACAAAATGCACATCGGGTTTGTCGAGATGGAACAGATTGCTGCCGACATTCTCTTCATCCGGGGTGGCGATCCACAAATTGACGTTCTGTAACCGCGGCACTGTGCCGAAATAATCGGTCATGATTTCCATCATCGAATCGCTCAGCGCCGCCTCCATCAGTTCAGGATAGGCGCTCACTTCCTCGTCGGTGAGGAGAAAGTGAAAGGGGTTGTATTCGGTACGCCCACGCCCTGTCTTGAGAACTTCGTCCTTGCGTTCCTTGTAGATGCGTTGGCCGAGGAGATGGACATTTTCGAGGCCCGGAATCTCACCGAGGGCAAGGGCCGCCATGCCTTTTTCTTTGGTGAAAAACCCCCGCCATTTTGACCCGGCGATCACGGATTTCGCCATCCGGCGGCGCCGCCACCAGTCGAGGGGCCGTTTCAGCGCATCAAGAAAGTCCACCACGTCTTTTAGAAACTGGAAGGACATTCCTGCCCTCAGCCCATAGGCGTAAATGTACATTTTCAACGGATTGTTAAGAAACACGATGATCTCCTTTCTTATGCAACGTTAAGAACATCCGCCCTGCCGTCAGCAAAGCGGCGGAACCACAGCTCTGTATTGACCCACTGCCAGACGAAAAAAGCATTTTCCGAATCTCCTCCCCGGAATTTTTTCCAGGCCCGGCGCACCTCCGCCACGTCAAACAACCCGCGTTCACGAAACTCCCGGCTCTCGATAATGTCGGTCACGGCTCCGGACAGAGGCCCGGAAAGCCATTCACGCTGTGGCGTGACCACGAATCGTTTAGGTGTCCCGCGCACCTCGCCGGGAAGATCGCGCCGCATGGCGTGGCGCAGCAGGAACTTGCCCTGGTCACCGCGGATTTTCTGTTTGCCCGGAAGCCTGAACGCATATTCCACAAGGCGGTGGTCGATGAGCGGCTGGCGCAATTCACGGCTATAGGCCATGGACACCCTGTCATTCATGCGCAGCACCCGCGGCAATTTGGTAATGCAGAGATCGCGGTAAAGGACGTTGCGCAGCCGATCGCCGAAGGGCGTAGGATAGTCAGGTGAGGCCGCATTTTTCCGGATATCTCCCGAAATACAATCGGCGCGCAAATGGGAACTGCCATCATAATAGACCTGTGCCTCGCGGCCTTCCCGTAAAAGCCGCGCCTGCGACAACCAGTCGCGGTTCTCTCCCGGGGTGGCCTTCACTTCCCGCCGTAGCGCCCGCCAGCCGCCGGATTCCAGCAAGTCGAGATAATAGGGCGGACGGAAATAGCCGTACCCCCCAAACAGTTCATCGCCGCCCTGGCCTTCCAGAAGAACCGTGATACCGCGTTCCTTCGCCAGCTCGTGGGCCTGGTGATAGAGCAGGGTAGAGACCCCGCCGAAGGGTGCTTCCTGGTGCCAGACGGCCTGGTCGGTCAGCTCCCATACCTTCTCCACCGGGAAGGAGGCCAGGTTGCGCCGCCAGCGGGCCTGGCGTGGCACCTTCTCGGAAAAATCATCCTCGTCATAGCGCGGATCGCCGAAGACGCCGGTAAAAGTTTCGATCTCTCCGCCCTGGGGCAAGAGACGATCCACCGTGGTCATCACCGCCGCCGAATCGAGACCACCCGAGAGCATCACCCCCACCGGCACATCGGCGCGCAGGCGCAGACGCACCGAATCCTCCAACAGCGTCCTCACTTCATCAGCAGCTGTGTCGTCGTCTGGATCGAGAGGCTCCCCTGCCCGTTCGGCCAAATCCCAATAGCGCCATTGCTTCAACACACCGTCGGCGGCCACGGTCATGGCATGAGCGGGGGCAAGGCTCTGCACTACCTTGAAGAAGGTGCGGCCGGGAATCTCGTAAACCCCGTGGGTCAGATAAAGGCCCCAGCTTTCCCCGTCAGGCTCCGCCGGCACGCCTGCCGCCAACAGCGCCTTGACCTCGGAGGCGAACAAGAACCGCCCGCCATGGCGCGTATAGTGAAAGGGCTTCACCCCCAGCCGGTCGCGGGCGCAGAAGAGGTGCTGCTTCTCCGCATCCCAGATGGCGAAAGCGAACATGCCCACGAAACGTTGCAGACAATCCTCGCCCCAGCGCTCATAGGCCGCCAGCACCACCTCGGTATCGCTGTCGCCGCGGAAGGGGTAACCGGAGAGTTCCCGTTTCAGTTCGAGATAATTATAGACTTCGCCGTTGAAGACGATGGTGAGCCTGCCGCCGGTATTTGACATGGGCTGATGGCCCGTTTCCGACAGGTCAATAATGCTGAGCCGGTTGTGGCCGAGCCCCACAGTGCCGTTTTCGAGAAGCTCTACCCCCCGGTCATCGGGACCGCGATGATGCTGTACCGCCGTCATGGCGTCGAGTTCCCTGGCCTTCACCTCGGGGCCGAGAATTCCGCAAATGCCGCACATAAGTTAGTCTGCTGCCTCCAGACGTTCCCGCATCACCAGTTCCACCAGCCTGAAATCCCGTTCGCTGTCGATGTCATAGGAGCGTTCCTCGGGCATCACATAGGGCCGGATCACCTCGCCCCAGATGGAATTGTTCTCCATCAGCACGTCACGCCGGGTGAGGTAGATGGCGCCGTTGCGAATATAGGCAGGCGGGTCATAGTCCTGACGGCGCGTGCCTTCCTTTTCCTCAATGCAATAGGGAAGCAGACGGTCGTTTTCGATCTTCTTCATGAGGATGGGATGTTCGGCCATAACCTGAGTGACGCTGATGACCGAATCGCAGCCGCCTTCGTGGGCCAGCCGCAAGGCTTCGGAGATGTCATCGGCGTTTCGGAAAGGTGCGGTGGGCTGCAAAATCATAACCCAGTCCACGGGCGCACTTTCCTCTTCCTCCACGAATTTCACGGCATGTTGAATCACGGGCAGCCCCGGGGCCTCGTCGGTGGCAAGCTCCGCCGGCCTCATGAAGGGCGCCTCGGCTCCCGCCGCGTGGGCGGCCACGGCAATTTCCGGATCATCGGTGGAGACGATAACCCGGCACAGGTCATCCCCCGCGGCCAAGGCTGTCTCGATAGTCCAGGCAATGACCGGCTTGCCGCAGAGGTCGCGGATATTCTTGCGCGGCACGCCCTTGGACCCACCACGCGCCGGGATCACGGCCATGACACGGTCACTCATGACACGCCCCCGGCTCCTGCGTCTTCCGAAGCCATTTTATCCTCTCCCTTATCCTCTCCGGGCCGCCGGGGACCGTAACTGGCGCGGCCGTGGGCAAAGGTGTTGCAGTCATGGCGCGGCAGTTCCAGCGGCGCATCTGTCATGTCGTCGGCCGTCACGTCGCGATGTTCGGCGGTGAAGGCAAGGCGGCAGCCGGATTCACCAAGCAGCCGCACGCTATCGCTGTCATAGGTATGGGAATGACCATAGGGGTAACAGAATGTGCGCAAGCCCAGCCCGCCCGAAGCCTCTTCCAGAAAATCGAAAGAATCGATGATTTCCCGCTCCTGCTCTTTGGGCGACAACGTGCTGAAAACGGGGTGGCTGACGCTGTGGCTGCCCACAACCATGCCCTTATCCGCAAGCAGGCGGATTTCCACCGGCTTCATATAGAGCGCCTCGAACAGGGCCGCCTCGTCGCAATAGTCCACCATCAGGGAATCGAGCGCGGTCTTACGCGCATCAGGCTCCAGAAAATAATTGAGGATGCGCTTGAATTCGGCGGTGGCGGAATCGTTGTCCTGGCCGGCATAAGTGTTCTCGCTAAATTCCTTCCGGTGTTCGTTTGCCAGCATGTCCGGGGTAATCCGTTCCTGCAGAGCCGCCAGCATATCCGCCCCGCCATGGGCTCCCAGAAGATGATGCGCCCGGTGTGGAGCCAGAAGCTCGCCGCTTTCGTACATGCCGGTGGGGATGAAAAACATGCCCCACAGCCCCCGCCGTTCCAGCTCGGGGAGCACGTAATCCACGTGGTCGCGAAACCCATCATCGAAGGTCAGCACCACGCTCTGAGGTACACTTTGGGGCATGTCCGTTCCATCGCGCACGGCGGTCAAAAAGTCCGCGCGTTCGACGAAGCCATAATTTTCACCGAGGAAATCAAGCTGGGCGCGGAAGTCCTCCAGGTGGAGATAGCGGAAATGGGGCATATCCGCCGGGGCCGGACGCACGTAATGATAATAGAGAACCTTCATTACTGTGCCGCCCCTTCCGCCCTGGCTGTCTCAAGTGTTTCATAGGTGACCGCCGTGGGCCGGTCCAGATCCAGATCCTGCTTGGTGACGTAAAGCCGGTCGCTATCCATCAACGAAGGCATGCCGTCGCGCGCCCAATAAACCAGCGAGGTGGTGGGGGGCTCGCGAAGTTCGGGCGGATGGAAAAGGTGGATGAAGCGGAAACATTCATCGTCCTGAACCGAGAACCAGCCGCATGCACGGAAGTGGCGGCTCACGTGACCGCTGGTGCAATAGAAGTCCACCACATGGGCGCCCGCCTCGCGGCAATAATCGTCAATGAAGGTCAACACGGCGGGCATGTCGGCATCGTCCCCGAAACAGTCCATCACATGAACGATCCTCATGCCCTCCACCTCATCGCTGCGAAAGACCACGCCGGCGCCACTGCCGCCGCCGCGCACTTCAAAGGCCTGGTAGGAAAAGACGGGGTGATCCCCGTAACGCCATTGCAGGTGATCGCCGTCACGCAGAAAATGGTTGAAGCGGCTTTCCATACCGGCGGCGATGACGGCCAGATCGCGGGCCGGTTTGGTTTGCGCCTTGTATTCGGCTCGCCCGGGATCACGATATTTCCTGATGAGGGATTTGGCGAGGCGGTCCATCTGCGCGTAAGGCGCGATGGCCTCGGCATCGAACACACGCACGAAACGGGGAATCTGGCGCATATAGGAAAAACCGCTGGCACGGTAGAGAGGCAGGGCTGCGCTTGTGATACCCATGCCCAGAAGCACCTCGTAGCGGTCCTGGAGATAAGCAATGATCCTCTTGCCGAGGCCACGGCCTTGCGCTTCTTTCTTCACCACCCAGGTGGTGAGCTCCGCGGCTTGCCGCCCCACGCCGTCGAGCAGGAAGGGCCGTTCGTTAAGCCCCATGACGCCCAGAATATCGCCGTCGTCCACCACCACGCAGCATCTGTCATGGCCCCCGTTGCGCGGCGTCTCCATGAACTGCCAGCGATAGAAAGAAGGCACCTCAAGGGCGATACGGCGCTTCCAGTTGTCGCCGTAGAAACGGCACATGTCTTCGGTGACGACGCCGAGGTCGCCCGCGTTACCAACGGTGATGGTGCTGTTCATAGGGTTTAAAGCTAGGAAGAAGGGCTTTGAAAAAGCTCTTTAATTAGAGCGGGTCAGGTCTCGGCCGATTCCGGCTTGGCCTCACCACCCGCGTTCCAACTGCTGTACAGGGGCAGCCGGGTCTCGCGCTTGCTTTCTATTTCGTCATCCTTGTTGACGGCGACGCCATCTTTCGAGCGCCGCAGGTAATAATAGATACGGTCGTGGGAACTCGGAAAATATTTCATTTTCAGAAGATAGACGGCGTTTTCCAGATCGGAGCCCGCCTCCTTGGCCTTTTCGAAGGCTTCCCACACACCGTTACGAAGCTCAATGGAATAGGCGACCGGCTCCGGCAGGGCATACTCCCTTAGAGGCTGCCCCTCGGAGCCCAGCCACGCATCAAGGTCGTAAGCATATGTGACCGCCCTGGTTTGCTCCAATTCGTCATAGCAGCACGCCCGGTCCATGGAAAAATCCAGGGCCGCAGTCCAATCCCCTAAGTCCTCTTCGGAGACGCCGGGGAAGAACCGGGGGAAAGAGCTCACAAGATAATCTCTGAGCTCTTTCATATTACCCTTTCTGGCAAACAGGGCGCACATGGATGAGGGGATCAACGCCCGCGCCTTTTTTCTGACCTCTGAAAGATCTTCCTCGGAAAATTCCGCCCTGAGCTCATCCACATCGGTGGTAAGGAGCTCATCGCGACAGGCCTGCTGAAGCTGAAGCATGATCTCGCGCCACCGCTCCGGCCAGTTGGCCTCATCCTCCATAATTTTTCCGGCAAGGGTGGCGATCTCAAGCCCGTTGTATTTCAAGGCATGGCGGAATTCCTGGAAGAGACGAGCGGAAAGCGTGGCGATAAGGAAATGGAGTTGGCGAAGGCGGAAATAATCCTTTTGCGGCATGGCATTGGTTTCGATCACAACCTCCTCGAATTCGATCGAGGAGATGTTCTTGTACGTGCCTTCGATGTCATAGGCATATCTGAAGGCTGATTTAATTCCAAACTTTTCACGGTATTCACGATTGGCGGATTCCGCGCCCAGCAATATGGTGTGTTCATAGAGCTGGACAAACTGGCCGCTGTGCGTGACCTCCACTATCCCCTGCAGAAAACTCTCATAGCTTTCTCCGGGAAGTCCGTAGATCAACTCGCAATCGGTCTGAATTCCCCTCTTTTCCGCCTCGATTCGCAGATCGTCATATCTGTCGTGTTTGATGTTGGAGCGGCGAATGTTTTCGAGCACCTGTTCGTTGGCGCTTTGCAGCGACATGCTCATGCTCGTAAGGGAACTTATGAGCTCGCAGGTCTCGATGCTGTGGGCTGTGGGGTTTTTCGGAGAATAAAGGGAAAGCCGTTGCGGAAACCCATATTTCTCCCGGCAATCCATGATGGCCTCGGCAATCTGGCGATCGCGCTTGAGGATGCCGAAGTTGGAGTCGGCGATATAAAGCACACGCGTCGGGTTTGCCGCCTTCTGGGCAATGTAATAGACCTCGTCGATGATGGTCTGAAGGTCATACTTGCGCAGCTTGGCGCCCATGCCTCCCCAGACACAGAAAGAACAGGCATAGGGACATCCGCGATTGGTCTCGATAATGGGCGACAGGTTTTCACTGGCGAGAAACGGGTCCAACAGGCCGGTCAAATAGGGTGAGGGCAATGTGGCGGGATCGATATTCGCCATGGGATTCCCGGGGTTATGGATCAGCTTCCCCGCCTCACGGTCATAGCCGAAAATATTGGAGGACCA
>JADHSZ010000047.1 GCA_016776635.1 Alphaproteobacteria bacterium | reverse complement strand
AGATGGCCATGCACCAGATAGAGTTGGGAGAAGGATTCAGTCTCATCCTTTCCTGCGAGGAACGGCTCCTTGATTTACCCAAGGACGCGCCTGATGACTCTCCGGGCGATCTGGTGCTGTTCCTGCACGGGCTGGGCTGTGACCATTCCTCATTCGCCGGGGCCTGGGCCGAGGAAGGGCTGGAGGGCTATTCCCTGCTCGCGCCCGATCTTCCCGGCCACGGCGATTCCGGCGCCATGGAGGATCTCGCCTATCGCCTTCAGGACCATGCCGAGATTATTCTCCGTCTTCTCGAACAAGTGGCTTTTGAACGCCTCCACATTGTCGGCCATTCCATGGGCGGGGCCATCGGGTTGATGCTTGCCGAGCGCGGCGACCTGCCGCTGGCCTCCTTCATCAGCGTTGAGGGCAATCTTCTCGAACATGACTGCGGCATGCTTTCACGCCGCGCCGCCGAAACCCCGGAGGCGCTTTTCGCTTCCGATAAGTTCGCCAAACTGCTGGAAAAAGCCTCCCAGGCGGAAGCCGCCGATACCCGCGGCTGGGCGAAAATGGCGCAGCGCACCGACCCTCACGCCTTCCACCGTTCGGCGGTCTCTTTGGTGGAATGGTCAGACAGCGGCCGCTTGTACGAAATGTTCGCCGCCCTTGATGTGCCCAAGGTCTATATCTACGGCGAGCACAGCGCCAATACCGATGTGATCGCCCATTTGGACGGCATTCATAAGATCGAGATCGGCGACGCCGGCCACTTTCTCACCACCGATCAGAGCGAACTCTTCCACGAAACCGTGGCCCGCATCATCAGCAACAACTGACTCGTCACCAACGGGTGAGGGGCAAGAATAGCTCTCCAGGGTTTTTCTTTTTAATATTTCTAAATCCCGATATACTTCTTTTCGCCCCAATACATTGTCGAGCAAGGAGTGGGAACCATGTTGAAAACTGTGGGTTTTCTCTACGGAGTGGTGAGCTATGCCCTGTTTTTCGGGGTTTTTCTTTATTCCATCGGGTTCGTGGGCAATTACCTCGTGCCCCGCTCCATTGATTCCGGCGGTCTCTATGCGCCGGAGATGACGGCGCTGATCATCAATGTGGCTTTGCTCGGCCTGTTCGCGGTTCAGCACAGTGTCATGGCGAGGCCGGCCTTCAAGGCGTGGTGGACAAAGATCATTCCCGAGCCGCTGGAGCGCAGCACCTATGTGCTTCTCTCGAGCCTGGTTTTGGCGCTGTTGTTCTGCCAGTGGCGTCCCATGATCGGCATCGTCTGGTATGTCCATGACTCCACCGCCGCGCTTGCCCTGGAAATACTGTTTTTTGCGGGCTGGGGCGTGGTTCTCTTGAGCACCTTCATGATCAATCATTTCGATCTCTTCGGTCTGCGCCAGGTCTGGTTCCTGTGGCGCGGGGAAGAGGAAACAAAAATCGGTTTCAAGACGCCGCTGCTGTACCAGCTGGTGCGTCATCCTATCATGCTGGGCTTCGTTATCGCCTTCTGGGCGACGCCGATTATGACCCAGGGTCATCTGCTGTTCGCCGTGGCCACCACCGGATACATTCTGATCGCCCTGAAGTTCGAGGAACATGACCTGGTAACCCTGTTCGGCGACAAATACCGGGAGTATCAGAAACAGGTGCCCATGCTGTTTCCCTGGAAGAAATAGGGGCCGTCCTTTCGGCGTTTGGGAAACTTCTTGCTTGCAGTGAGAGTCGAGGGGTTTTAGGTAAGAGGTATGCCCAACTACCGATCCCGCACCTCCACCCATGGCCGCAACATGGCCGGCGCGCGCGGCCTGTGGCGCGCCACCGGCATGACCGATGATGATTTCGGCAAGCCCATCATCGCCATCGCCAATTCCTATACCCAGTTCGTGCCCGGTCATGTGCATCTGAAAGACCTGGGTGAGCTGGTGGCCGGAGAGATATGGAACGCCGGCGGCGTGCCCCGTGAATTCCATACCATCGCCGTGGATGACGGCATCGCCATGGGCCATGACGGCATGCTCTATTCGCTACCCTCGCGCGAGATCATCGCTGATTCCGTGGAATATATGGCCAACGCCCATTGCGCCGACGCCCTGGTCTGTATCTCCAACTGTGACAAGATCACACCCGGCATGCTGATGGCGGCGTTGCGCCTCAACATCCCCGCCATCTTCATTTCCGGCGGGCCCATGGAGGCGGGCAAGATGGAGGTGGATGGCGAGGAGAAGGCGCTGGATCTGATCGACGCCATGATCCAGGGAGCCAACCCCGACGTTTCCGACGAGGAGGCCTTGGCCTATGAACGCTCGGCCTGTCCCACCTGCGGGTCGTGTTCGGGCATGTTCACCGCCAATTCCATGAACTGTCTGGCCGAGGCCCTGGGGCTGGCGCTGCCGGGCAATGGCAGCCTGGTGGCGACCCATGGCGACCGCCGGGAACTGTTTCTTGAGGCCGGGCGGCGCATCGTCGAACTCACCCGCCGTTATTACGAACAAGACGACGACAGCGCTCTGCCGCGTTCCATCGCCTGCCCCAGTTCTTTCGCCAACGCCATGACCGTGGATATCGCCATGGGCGGCTCCACCAATACGGTGCTGCATATCCTCGCCGCCGCCCAGGAAGCCGGTCATGACTTCACCATGGCCCATATCGACGCTTTGTCGCGCAAGGTACCGAACCTGTGCAAGGTGGCGCCCAGTTCCCATTTCCATCTCGAGGATGTGCACCGCGCCGGCGGTGTCTTCGCCATCATGGGCGAACTGGAGCGGGCCGGGCTCCTCGATACGAAAGTGCCCACGGTCCATGCGCCCACATTGGCAGACGGCATCGAGGCCTGGGACATCGGCCGCACCAAGGACGAGGCCGTGCAGCGTTTCTTCATGGCCGCGCCCGGTGGTGTGCCCACGCAACAGGCCTTCTGTCAGGAAAACCGCTATAACTCGCTGGACAATAACCGCGAGCTTGGCTGTATCCGCGATGTGGCCCACGCCTACAGCGCCGATGGCGGGTTGGCGGTGTTGCAGGGAAATATCGCCGAGGAGGGCTGTATCGTGAAGACCGCCGGGGTGGACGGGGACAACCTCACCTTCAGCGGTCCGGCCCATATTTTCGAGAGCCAGGACGCGGCGGTGGAGGGAATCTTGGGCGACAAGGTAAAGCCGGGCGAGGTGGTGGTGATCCGCTATGAAGGGCCGCGCGGCGGTCCCGGCATGCAGGAAATGCTCTACCCCACCAGCTATCTCAAGACCAAGGGTCTGGGAAAAGTCTGTGCGCTCATCACCGACGGTCGTTTTTCCGGCGGCAGTTCGGGGCTGTGCCTTGGCCATATTTCGCCTGAGGCCGCCGAGGGCGGGGCCATCGCATTGATCGAGGAAGGCGACACCATCGAGATCGATATCCCGGCGCGCTCCGTCCGCCTGGCCGTGGCCGACGACGAACTTGCCCGCCGCCGCGAGGCCATGGAGGCTAAAAACGGCGGCGCCTGGAAGCCCGCCAAGCCACGCAAGCGGGCCGTTTCCGGAGCGCTCAAGGCGTACGCCGCCATGACCACCAGTGCCGCGAAGGGCGCGGTGCGCGACGTGAGCCAGGTGGAGAAATAGCGAAATTAATTAGGTTTTTCGATGAGTAGAACTACCCCACGGGAGGGCTTACCACGAGTTCCCCCGGTAATTTTTTCGACAGAAGCCTGAACGGATTCCCCTCTTTGAAGGGCGTTAAAAACATCATGACAACGGCCTTGTGGCAAATAACCGATTTGCCCCTTTTTTGAAATTACCGCCACGGCATGATTGTCATAGGGATTATTGGGTTCAGGATTTAATGTAATAGTATCTCCTGGATATAAAGAAGAAATTACTTTCTGACGAGACGATCCATCTTCATTATTAAATGATTCTCCAACAACATTCATATTGAATGCTTTGTAATCTCGTGACTTGCTATATCTTCTGTAGAAGATAAATAAAATTATTATTATAAATATAATGATCGAGAACCAGATCATTTTAGTCTCACATTCTTTGTCAGCCTTGCCAATCAACCGGGCCAACGGGCTAAATGATGGAATCCGATTTGTTTAAGTTTTTATCATTTTATCGAGCAATGTGATCGCCGTCATCCATTGGGCGAGGGGCCATTCACCATGATCACCACCGCGCGTTCCGCCGGCATTCCCCATGATTTCCACAGCAACCGTCTGTTGCAAGGCGTGGCTGTGCTCTACGGGGTCTTCTGGCTGGCGCTGGCGGTGATGCCGCTGCACCGTCCCGACTGGCTGCTGGAAAATATTCTGATCTTCATCACCGTGCCGTCTTTGGTGCTGACCTATCGCCGCTTTGCCTTTTCCGAACTCTCCTATGTGTTGATCGCGGTCTTTCTCGCCCTTCATGCGGTGGGCTCCCACTACACTTATTCCGAGACGCCGCTGGGTTTCTGGATGAGCGAGGCCTGGGGCTGGGAACGCAACCATTACGACCGGGTCATCCATTTCGCCTTCGGCGTCCTGATCGCCTATCCCTTCCGCGAGATTTTCCTGCGGGCGGCGAAGATTCCCACCGGCTGGGCTAATTTCCTCGCCTTCTGCATGGTGGCCACCTTTTCCGCCTGTTACGAAATCATCGAATGGTGGGCCGCCTCCATCGTCGATCCCGAGGCGGCCATGGCCTTTCTCGGCACCCAGGGCGACGTCTTCGACGCGCAGAAGGATTCCACCCTGGCCATGCTCGGCGCACTTCTCACCATGGCCGCCGCCGCCATGTGGGAACGGCACCGGTCGAAGGCAAAAAGGCGGAGATGAATAAGGAATTCGTGAAGGCGCTTCTCATCCTGCCGGGCAATGTTCTGGTGGTGATTCCCGCCCTCATCCTCTGGGCCACATGGGGGACGGTGGAGGGGGCTTATGCCCCGGACCAGGCCGCGCCACAACTGTGGCGGTTCTGGGTGGCGCTGGGGTGCGCGGCGCTGGGGCTGGTGCTGGCGGTATGGACGGTGCGCGATTTCCTGACTGTGGGCGAGGGCACTCCGGCCCCCTGGGCGCCGCCGAAAAGACTAGTGGTGCGCGGCCCCTATCGTTATCTGCGCAACCCCATGATCTCGGGCGTGCTCTTTATGCTGGTGGCCGAGTCCTTGTTTTTCGGGTCACTGCCCCTGGCCGGATGGCTGGCGGTATTCTTTCTCGCTAACAGCATTTACCTCCCCCTCTTCGAGGAGAAGGGGCTGGAGAAGCGTTTCGGTGCCGACTATTTGCGCTACAAGGCCAATGTGCCGCGCTGGTTGCCGCGCCTCACACCCTGGAAGGGTTAATCCTTCTTGGCCAGATGGGGAATCATGCGGGCCAGCACGCCGTCATGAAGCACGAAGTGGTGCTTCAGCGCGGCGCCTATATGCGCCGCCACAACCGCCAGGACCACAAAGGATAGATAGAGGTGGACGTCCTCCATGAACTCGTGGAGGTCGTGATCCCGGCCCACGATATTGGGCACCACCCCTGGCGTGAAGAAGGGCAGGATGCGCTCCGGTTCGCCTTCCTTGCCGCCGCTGGCCGACATCACATAACCGGTGAGGGGCATGGCGATAAGCAGGGCATAGAGGCCCCAATGCACGGCTTTTGACACCTTTGCTTCCCATCCCTCCAGGTCGGGGGCGGGGTCGGGCAGGCCGCTCACATGGACCCAGATCAAGCGGAAGGTCATGAGGCCCAGCACCAGAAAGCCGGTGGAGACGTGATAGAATTTCATGACGTCTTCGATGTCGTCACTGCCCTCGGGCAGGGCGAACTCCATCACATAGCCCACCGCCAGCATGCCCAGAACCAGCAACGCGATGAGCCAATGCAGGGCGATGGACATTTTTCCGTAAGCATCTTTGGTATTGTGGCACTGCATGGTGGTCTCCTGTGAGGCGGGAATGGATTCTGTCCGACATCATATAAGGTTTATAACCGGCCCAGGCAATCCGCCCGCCGCAAAATGTCACGGGGAGAAGCGGGGAGAGGGGGGACGGATAGAACTCAGTACGGGGTTGCTTCGTCCAGTTCGCACCATACCGGGGTGTGGTCGGAGGGTTTCTCCAGCCCCCTCGGCCCGCGGTCGATGCCGCACCCCGAAAGCCGGTCGGCGGCCTGGGGCGAGAGCAAGAAGTGGTCGATGCGCAGGCCGTGATCCTTGTTCCAGGCCCCGGCCTTGTAATCCCAGAAGGTATAAGCGCCGCCATTCGGGTCGGTGGCCAGAACGGCGTCGGTGAATCCGAGATTGAGAAGGGCGCGGAAGTGAGCACGGGTTTCGGGCCGGGCCAGGGCGTCCTCACGCCAGGAGTCTGGGTTGTAGACGTCATCGTCTCTGGGGATCACGTTGTAATCGCCGCCCAGTACCATCGGCTCTTCGTATTCCAAAAGCTTTCCGGCATGGGCGGTCAGCCGTTCCATCCAAGCCAGCTTGTAGGGGTATTTCTCGCTCTCCACGGGATTGCCGTTGGGAAGATAAATGGAAGCGACGCGGATCACGCCTTCGCCGAACCCGGTCACCGCCTCCACATAGCGCGCCTGTTCGTCGGCAGGATCGCCGGGCAGCTCGGTGATCACGTCTTCTAAAGGCGTGCGCGAGAGGATGGCCACGCCGTTATAGGATTTCTGGCCCCGCAGCGCGCAGTTATAGCCGGCGGATTCGATTTCCAGGACCGGGAAGGCGTCCTGCTGGCATTTGAGTTCCTGCAACAGCACCATGTCGGGTTTGGCCTTCTCCAGCCAGTCCAGCAGATGGGTCAGCCGCGCCCGCACCGAATTCACGTTCCAGGTGGCGATTTTCACTGGTTTATCGAGGCTCCCGCGCATGAAAAACCCGCGTATGATACGCGGGCTTCCAGCCTAGCACGATGGTACAGGCGGCTATACGGAGAAAGAGGTGCCGCAGCCGCAGGTGGAGTCGGCATTGGGATTGGTGACCCGGAAATAGGCGCCCATAAGGTCTTCCACGAAATCCACCTCGGAACCGGCCAGCAAATCCAGTGACACGTCGTCAACCACCAGGGTGGCGCCGTCGCGGGTAAAGGTATGGTCGTCCCCGTTGACCGCATCGTCGAAGGAAAAGCCATAGGAGAAGCCCTGACAGCCGCCGCCGGATACGGCGATGCGCAGATTCTGTCCCTTGTGTTCCTCGCTCTCCATCAGGGTGAGAACGCGCTTGGCCGCAGCCGCGCTGAGGCTTACGGCGCGTTCCGCGGTTTCTGCGGTCCCTGTGGCTCCCTGTTCGGGAGAGGGATGAGTTTCCTGCGATGCTTCGTTCATAGGGAGATGTTATCCCGTGATTGAGACTAGATACTGTTCCTTATGTAGGGCGAAACCCCTAAATGTCAATTTTTCACGCATCCATGGGGTTGCACAAAAGGAGAGCGTCGCAGGCGTCCCTGGGGTCGCCTACCTCCATACCCGGTGCGCGGCGCGGTTTATGTCAAACCGTCAAATATATGCGCATTGGGGCAGAATCTGTGATCCCCTCTGGCTTTTCCGGCGAGCCATCTGTCGCAAAAGTCCTCGACCCGGCATCTCCGGCAGCGCTGCTGAGCCTCCTTCAACATGGCCTTGGTTTGCGGGTCGCCCTGTGTTGCAATCTCAGGGTCGAGGCCGAGACGCGTCATCATGCATGTCATGCGCCCAAACGCGGCGGCGATCTGGCCGCCATAAAACCATATAAAGAGACCGACGGTCCCGACGAGGACCACCAATGTGGCGAGGCTGATCTCGAATACTGTGAGATCCATGGTTCACCTCCTTAGTTCAACTTGTTAAACGCCAGCCGCTGTGGGGTCGCTTGACCCGTGTCGGCGCTCAGTCACTAAGGCTATACCCCGTCTCTTTATGTAAGCGCCAAATCGCGAATATCAAATTTCCCTCCCATCCTTTCGGCGGCCAAAGGATGATTGCCTGAAAGAGGGGAAGCCGGTAGTTTCCGGGCAGTATGAACGCCGTCCTCAACCTTGCCTCTTACGCCTGCCGGCCCGAGACCAGCCGTGGCCGCTTTCACGACGAGCCGGAGAGCACGAGCCGGTCACCGTTCCAGCGCGACCGTGACCGCATCATCCATTCCGCGGCCTTCCGGCGGCTGAAATACAAGACCCAGGTCTTTGTTTTCCACGAAGGGGATAACTACCGCACCCGGCTTACCCACAGCCTCGAGGTGTCGCAGATCGCCCGTTCGGTAAGCCGGGCGCTGGGCGGCAATGAGGATGTGGCCGAGGCGGTAGCGCTGGCCCATGATCTTGGCCATACGCCCTTCGGCCATGCCGGGGAGGACGCCCTGGACAAGGCCATGGAGCCTTATGGCGGCTTCGATCACAACGACCAAGCGCTGCGCATCCTGACCACGCTGGAGCGGCGCTATGCCGAGTTCGACGGGCTTAACCTCACATGGGAGACCCTGGAGGGGGTGGTGAAACATAACGGACCGTTGGTGGGAGAGGGATGCGACCCCCTGCCCACCACCATCGCCGACTATGTGAAAACACATGATCTGGAGCTTCATACCCATGCCGGACTGGAGGCCCAGATTGCCGCGCTGGCCGACGATATCGCCTATAACAACCACGATATCGACGACGGTTTGCGAGCCGGGCTGTTCTCCATCGAAGCCCTGAAGGAAGTGCCTCTTGCCGGTCCCGTGCTGAGCGGGGTGGAAGAGAAATACCCCGGTCTCGAGCTTTCGCGCCTGATTCATGAAACGGTGCGGCGCATGATCAATCTCATGGTCACCGACCTTCTTGAGGAAACCCGCGCCCGGCTGGCCGATGCCAAGCCCCAATCGGCTCAGGATATCCGCAATCTTGGTTCACCCACGGCTGTGTTCTCCGACGAGATGCGGAAAAACGACAGGGCGCTGAAGAAGTTTCTGTTTTCCTCCATGTACCGCCATGACAGGGTCAACGTCATGACCGACAAGGCGCGGCGGGTGGTGGAGGAGCTTTTCCGCCATTTTCACGACACTCCCGATCAACTTCCCGAGGAATGGCAGCAGCGCTGTGATACGCCCGGAAGCCCCCAGACCGCGCGCGCGGTGGCCGATTACATCGCCGGCATGACGGACCGCTATGCCCTGGGCGTGCATGAGGGGCTGCAATGACCTTTCATAAACGGCTTCAGGCGCTGGTGGAGGAAACGGTGAAGGGGCTTTCCGAGAGGGAGGCGCTGCCCGGCGGGCTCGATTGCAGCCGGGCATTGGTGGAGGCGCCGCGCGACCCCGATCACGGGGATGTGGCCTCGAACGCGGCCCTGGTGCTGGCCAAACAGGCCAAGATGAAGCCCCGGGATATCGCCGATCTGATCGCCGGGGAATTGCAGCAGCACGAAGATGTGGCGGATGTGGAAGTGGCGGGACCGGGATTTATTAATCTGCGGATGACGCCTTCTTTCTGGAAAACCCAGTTGGCGGAAATTCTGGAAAGCGGCGCAGAGTTCGGCGCCAGCGATCTCGGCGGCGGCGAAAAGGTCAATGTGGAATTCGTTTCCGCCAATCCCACCGGTCCCATGCATGTGGGCCATGCCCGCGGTGCGGTGGTGGGGGATGTGCTGGCCTCGCTCTTGGAAAAAGCCGGATATGACGTGACCCGTGAGTTCTATATCAACGACGCCGGAGCCCAGGTGGCGCAACTGGCGCGCTCGGTCTATCTGCGTTATCGCGAGGCCTGCGGCGAGACCATCGGTGATATTCCCGAGGGTCTTTATCCCGGCGGTTATCTGAAACCGGTTGGCGAAATGATCGCCGCGCGGGACGGCGAAAAATGGCTGGATCAGGACGAGGCGGCCTGGATAGAGACCTTCCGGGACGTGGCCGTGCGGGAGATGATGGAACTGATCAAGGAGGACTTGGCTGTTCTGGGGGTTCGCCACGGGGTGTTTAGCTCGGAGTTGGCGCTTCAGGAGGCAGGCGAGGTGGAGCGTTGCTATCAGTTTCTTCTCGATCAGGATCTGATTTATGAGGGCGTTCTGGAGCCGCCCAAGGGCAAGAAGCCCGATGACTGGGAGGAACGCCCGCAATGGCTGTTCCGGTCCACCAATTTTGGCGACGATAGCGACCGCCCGTTGAAGAAGTCCGACGGCAGCTGGACCTATTTCGCCACCGACATCGCCTATCACCGCGACAAGGCACGGCGTGGTTTTTCCAACATGATCGATGTCTGGGGGGTGGATCACGGCGGCTATGTGAAACGCATGAAAGCCGCCGTCGCGGCAATAACGGAAGGCGAGGGGGCGCTCGACGTGAAGCTCACGGCCCTGGTCAACCTCAGCGACAAGGGCGAGCCGGTGAAGATGTCGAAACGCGCAGGCAGTTTCGTGACCCTGCGTGATGTGGTGGACAGGGTAGGCAAGGGCGTGGTGCGCTTTATCATGCTCACCCGCAAGAACGATGCACCGCTGGATTTCGATTTCGCCAAGGTTACGGAGCAATCCCGCGATAACCCGGTGTTCTACGTCCAATATGCCCATGCCAGAAGCCATTCGGTGATGCGGTTGGTGAAGGAAGATATGCCTGATATTGACCTTTCCACGGCGACTCTGGCGGGGGGGCCTTTACACCGCTTGACCGATGAGTCCGAGCTTGCTTTGATCAAGCAGCTCGCATCCTGGCCGCGGATGGTTGAAAGTGCCGCGGAGGCGCATGAACCTCACCGTTGTGCTTTCTATCTTTACGACCTGGCGGCGGCTTTTCACGCGCTCTGGAACAAGGGCAAAGATGATGCGCAATTGCGTTTTATCGTTCAAGATGACAGGGAACTGACCATGGCGCGGATGGCTTTGGTGCGTTCCGTGGCCCTGGTCGTTGCCCTGGGCCTGGAAATGTTCGGCGTCGAGCCCCTCGAGGAGATGCGATAATGCCTTCCGATCAAGGCCCTCCCGGAAACTATCCGGGTAATTATCAGGGAAATTATCCGGGCGGTCCCGGTGGGGCTCCCGGAGAGCCCCCCCGCAAACAGCCGGGGTTTTTCTCGCAGCAGCGGGACTCCTTTTCGCCTCAGGGCCAGGAAAACCTCCCTCCCGGTTCAGTGGACCCGGCCGCGCAGCGCCGCCGCTCCATGAGAATCCTGGCGGTGATTGTTTCTTTCGGATTCTTCGCCTTTATTATCTGGTTCAGTTATCAGCAGGGACACCAGGACGGCTCGGACAGCACGCCGCCCCTGATCAAGGCGGACGTGAATCCCACCAGAGTGCGTCCCGACGCGCCGGGTGGTATGGAAATTCCCAACCAGGACAAACTGATATACAACCGCGTCGACCCATCGGCCCAGGCGCCCACCGTGGAACGGCTTCTCTCTCCTCCTGAAACTCCCCTGCCTCGTGGCCGGTCGGCGGCGGCCACGCCGGAAATTCCGGAGCCGTCATTCCCGAAAACCGGGCAGTTTTCCGATATTCCGGTTCCGGTCCTTCCCCAGCAGTTGCCGCCCCAGTTCGAATCCGATGAGCCGCCGCCGGCGCCCGTATCCCAGGCGCAGAGGCCTCGGCAGCTTGCCCCGGCGGCGCCCGCACCGGCCCCGGCCGCCCCCGCGCCTAAAGCGGTTGCCGCGCCTGCCGCTGGCGGTTATCAGGTTCAGCTTGGCGCCTTTCGCAGCGAGGATGCCGCGAGCAAGGGCTGGACCCGCGTGCAGGGACAGCATAAAGACCTGCTGGCCACCATGACTCCCTCGTACCAGCGCGCGGACCTTGGTCCCAAGGGGGTCTTTTTCCGCCTTCGCGCCGGTCCGCTGGCAAGCGAATCCGCAGCCAAGAGTATCTGTTCCGAACTGGCGAAACGCAAAGCCGGCTGTCTTGTTATCAGACCCTGAGCGGGCTTCTTGTAAATGAACACCTCGTCCCCCGCCGCCGTGATTTTTGGATGCGCCGGCGAAACCCTGAATGAGCGGGAACGGCAATTTTTTTCCCGCGTCGATCCCCTGGGCTTCATCCTTTTCGCCCGCAATTGCCGGACGCCCGGCCAGATCCGGGCCTTGACCGGGGATTTGCGCGATTGCGTGGGCCGTGGCGACGCCCCCATCCTGATCGACCAGGAAGGCGGCAAGGTGGCCCGCTTGCAACCGCCCCAGTGGCGTGACGCCCCCGCCGCCCGGTCACTCGGAGAGTTGGCGCGGCGCGACCGCGAGAAGGGCGGGGAGGCGGCCTATCTCAATGCCCGCTTGATGGCCGTGGAACTCACCGATCTGGGCATAGATGTGGATTGCGCGCCGGTGCTTGATCTGCCCCAGCCCGACGCCCATGACGTTATCGGCTCGCGGGCCTTCGCCGATGATCCAGAAATGGCTGTATTTTTGGGTCGCAAGGCCTGTGAGGGGCTTCTCGATGGCGGCGTCACCCCCGTCATCAAGCATATCCCCGGCCACGGCCGCGCCACCTGTGACAGCCATGAGAGCCTTCCCGTGGTGGAGGCCTCGCGGGAGGAACTCGAAAATCATGATTTCATACCCTTTCGTGAGCTCTCCGACATGCCCTGGGCCATGACCGCCCATGTGGTCTACGAGGCCATGGACCCCGAACACCCCGCCACCATGTCCTCGGTCGTGATCGCGGAGGTTATTCGTGGTCATATGGGTTTTGACGGCGTTCTGGTCTCCGACGATCTCTCCATGAAGGCGCTCGGCGGGGACATGGCGTCGCGCGCGGCAGCGGCGTTGGAGGCGGGCTGTGATCTGGCCCTCCACTGTAACGGCGAGATGGATGAAATGGAGGCGGTGGCCGAGGGGGCGCGGCTGCTTTTGCAGCAGTCGGTCGCCAGAGTCGCGCTTTCTCAAAGTATGAATAGAGTCGTAAAAGACTTTGATTTTAAAGAAAATAATGACATTCTAAACAGGCTGTTGAGCCATGTTTGAAACGATTCTCTATACGGCCTCCATCTGGGTGGTTCCGGTGCTTCTGGCCATTACCCTGCACGAGGCGGCGCACGGATTCGTGGCCTGGAAGCTGGGCGACGATACGGCCAAGGTCATGGGCCGCGTCACCTTCAACCCGCTGAAACACGTGGACCGCTTCGGCACCATCCTGCTGCCGGCTTTGCTGCTGTTGATACGCGCGCCTTTCCTGTTCGGCTGGGCCAAGCCGGTGCCGGTGGACTTTTCCCGGCTGCGCAATCCCAAGCGCGATATGGTCTGGGTTGCTGCCGCCGGGCCGGGGACCAATCTGGCCCTGGCCTTTGTTTCCGCCCTGCTGATTCATTTCGCAGTTCTGGCCGACGATCCGTTGCGGGGGTGGTTGATTGCCAACCTCACCAATTCGGTGCTGATTAATCTGGTGCTGGCGGTGTTCAACCTGTTGCCCATACCGCCTCTGGACGGCGGCCGAATCGCCGTGGGCCTGTTGCCGCACCCCTATGCGCTGGCCCTGGCGCGTCTCGAAAAATGGGGGCTGTTCCTGATCGTCGGAATCCTGTTTATTCTGCCTATGATCGGCGGCCAGTTGGGAATGCGCGTCAATATTCTGGGCTGGCTGATCGGTGGTCCGGTGGACTTCCTGATCCGGGTGATTACATCTCTTACCGGATTGGCTTAAGGGTACAGACATGACGGATGAGAACGGTTTCGAGGCGGCAGGGACTTTTGGGGAAGACACGCCCCCGGTCCAACTGATCCTTGATCTTGACGGCTTCGAAGGGCCTCTCGATGTGTTGCTGAGCCTGGCTCGGGAGCAGAAGGTGGACCTTGTCCATATTTCCATTCTCGCCCTGGCCGATCAGTATCTCGACTATATTGCCCGCGCCCATTCCATGCGTCTGGAGATCGCCGCCGATTACCTGGTGATGGCGGCGTGGCTGGCTTATCTCAAGTCGCGCCTGCTGCTGCCCAAATATGACGACGAGGAAGAACCAACCGGCCCCGAACTGGCGGCGGCGCTGGCGTTTCACCTGCAACGCTATGACGCCATGAAAGAGGCCGGGCTGCGCCTTATGGAACGGCCCCGCAAGGGAAGGGATTTCTTTCCCCGTGGCGCGCCGGAAGGGCTGCGCAATATCCGCCACAGCGTCATCGATGTCTCGCTTTTCGAGTTGCTCACCGCCTATGGCAACCAGCAACGGCGGGGCGCCGATTCGACCCTGCATATCGCCCCGATCATGGTTTTTTCCATGGACGATGTGTTGCAACGTCTTGTGGGGATGCTCGGTAAGTCGCGAGGTTGGGGGTCGCTTATGAATTACCTGCCCGAGGCCCTGGGCGGCGAGTTGATGATGCGCTCCGCGGTGGCGGCCACGTTTTCCGCCAGTCTTGAACTGGCGAAACAGGGCCGGGCGCAGTTGCGGCAGGAAGACAGTTTCGGCCCCCTCTATCTGCGCGCCGTAAAGAAAACCAAGGCCGCGGCCAAAGACGGCAAGGACGGCGGATCATGACGGAAGAGTTTGTGGGCGATAATTCCCAGTTGCTGCGTATCCTCGAGGCCATGCTGTTCGCCGCTGCCGAACCCCTGACCGAGGCCACCATGGCCTCGCGCCTGCCGGAGGGGACGGATATTCCGGCTCTGCTTGAGGAATTGTCCGGTCATTACGCCAATCGTGGGGTCAATCTGGTCCGGGTGGGCTCGAAATGGGCGTTACGCACCGCGCCCGACGTGGCTCCAGCCTTGCGTCTGGAGACCGAAGTGCCGCGCAAGCTTTCCCAGGCGGCCCTGGAAACCCTGGCCATCATCGCCTATCACCAGCCGGTAACGCGCGCCGAAATCGAGGAAATTCGCGGCAAGGCCCTGAGCCGGGGAACCCTCGACACGCTTTTGGAGGCGGGATGGGTTCGCCCCAAGGGGCGGCGGCGCACGCCGGGACGTCCCGTGACCTGGGGCACCAGCGACGAGTTCCTCGATCAGTTCGGGCTTGAATCGGTGGATGATCTGCCGGGAATCGAGGAACTGAAGGCGGCGGGACTCATTGACCAGCGCCCGTCCATCACCGCCTATGCCAGGCTCAGCGCCGATGCCCGCAAGGCGCTGGGGATAGAGGACGCCATCTCCGAGGCGACCGCGGAGGAAGAAGCCGGAGAAGACGACGAAAACGATGAAGAGGACGGTGGGGAAGTGCCCCTGGAGGCCGTGGAAGAAGAATTGTAAGGCATTTCAGGTCATTGCGATGGCCACGGCTTTCTGCCATCATGAAATCGCCGTCCCGTGGCGGGAATTTCCGCCGTTTCCTTTGTGGAGAATTTCTTAGATGAGCATTGGTCCTTGGCAAATTATTTTGATCCTAGTGATCGTCCTGATCATTTTCGGGGCCGGAAAACTTCCTCGTGTGATGGGCGATATCGCCAAGGGAGTGAAAAATTTCAAGGCCGGCCTCAAGGATGAGAGCGACGATTCCTCCACCGATTCCTCCTCTGGCGCCACACAAAACCTGGAGGAAGGCAAGGGATCGGAATCCACGGGTGACAAGGATTCGCAAGAGGGGAAAACCGCCGCCAAGGAGTAAAGGCTGTGATCCCATGACACCCCGAGGATGGGCGCGGATTTTTTCATCCTTATTTCTGTATTCGAGCCTGGAAGGAAGAACCGGGCATGTTTGATATTGGCTGGACCGAAATGGCGCTTGTGGCCGTCGCCATTGTCGTGGTGGTGGGACCAAAAGAGCTGCCCGTTGTCCTCCGCACCATAGGACGGGCACTTTCCCGTGCCCGCGCCATGGCCAAGGAATTTCGTGACAGCATTGACGAGATGGCCGATGAGGCCGATCTTGGCAAGGCAGTCTTCGACGATCCCGAACTGGAAAAATTCCGTCTCGGCGCCGAAAAAGAGGCGCTTTCCATACAACCCCGCACAGTAGCCCCCGAGGATATAGGCGGTGGTGAGGGAACTCCGAAACCCGACACGTCCAAGCCGGGGAATGGCTAGATGTCTGTGCCGGAACAGCATCCACCCGATCAGCCCACCAGCACCGATAAAGAGAGCGCGGACGAGGCCATGCCCCTTATGGGGCATCTGTTGGAACTTCGTAACCGTCTCATGTGGGCTATCGGCGCCTTCGTGGTGGCCTTTGGGGTCTGTTTTTATTTCGCCGAATACATGTACGCCTTTCTGGTGGACCCTTTGGCGGCCCTGTTGGAGGAAAGAGGCCACGGGCGGCTGATCTATACCGGGCTGGCGGAGGTTTTTTTCACCTATCTCAAGGTGTCACTCTACGCCGCCTTATTCCTGTCCTTTCCCATCGTCGCCGGGCAGCTCTGGATGTTCGTGGCGCCGGGGCTCTATAAGCATGAAAAGGGTGCCTTTCTGCCGTTTCTCATTGCCACGCCAGTTCTCTTCGTGGCCGGTGGCGCGCTGGTCTACTATTTAATTTTCCCCCTGGCCTGGAGCTTCTTCCTCAGTTTCGAGAGCCTGGGCAGCACCGGTTCCCTGCCCATACAGTTGGAGGCCAAGGTCAATGAATATCTTTCCCTGGTGGTGACCCTGATTTTCGCCTTCGGTCTGGCGTTTCAGCTCCCCGTGCTGCTGACCCTTATGGCCCGGGTCGGGATGGTGAGCGCCGAGTCCCTGGCCCGCAAGCGCAAATACGCCATTGTGCTGGCCTTCGTGGCGGCGGCGGTGCTGACCCCGCCCGACATCATCAGCCAGATTGGCCTCGCCCTGCCGATTTTGCTGCTCTACGAATTTTCCATTCTCGCTGTGCGCTGTATTGAAAAACGCCGGGATGATTCCGAGCCGGAGCCCCAAGAGGATGAATGAGTGCCGAGTGTGGACGCGTCTCTCGTGACCCCGTATAACCCCGGCAAGAAGTAACAGGACAAAAACGCCCTATGCTCGACATCAAATGGATTCGCGACAACCCCGAGGCTTTCGACGCCGCCATGAAGCGCCGGGGTGTCTCCGAGCCCAGCAGTTCCGATCTCATAAAATTCGATTCCTCGCGCCGCGAGATACAGACCGCCCTGCAGGAGAAACAGGAGCGCCGCAACAGCCTGTCCAAGGAAATCGGCGTCTTCAAGGGAAAGGGCGAGGAAGCGGAGGCCGAAAAATGCATGGCTCAGGTGGCGGCGCTGAAGGAGGAAATGCAGGCATTGGAGGATCAGGAACGGGAGCAGGGTGAGGCGCTCGACGCGTTGCTTGCCGGGCTGCCCAATATCCTGGCCGATGACGTTCCCGACGGCGCCGATGAAAGCGCCAACAGGGTTGAGCGCAGCGTGGGCGATCCGCCTTCCTTCGATTTTACGCCCAAGGATCATGTGGAGATTGGCGAAGGTCTGGGCGGCATGGATTTCGACGCCGCGGCGAAGATGTCCGGGGCGCGGTTTGTCCTGTTGTCGGGTGCTCTGGCCCGGATGGAAAGGGCGCTGGCTGCCTTCATGCTCGACCTCCATACCGAGGAGCATGGCTATAGAGAGATCAATCCGCCGGCCCTGGTGCGCGACAATGCCCTGTTCGGCACCGGCCAGTTGCCGAAATTCGCCACCGATCTTTTCCGCACCGAAGACGGTTACTGGCTCATTCCCACCGCCGAGGTGCCGCTCACCAATATGGTGGCCGATGAGATCGTGGAGGAGGACAGCCTGCCGCGCCGTTATACGGCCATGACGTGGTGTTTCCGCTCCGAGGCCGGGGCCGCGGGCAAGGATACTCGCGGCATGATCCGCCAGCATCAGTTCACCAAGGTGGAGCTGGTGAGTATGGTTCACCCCGATAACTCGGAAGAAGAGCTGGAACGCATGACGGGCTGTGCCGAGGAAGTGCTGAAACGGCTCGGCCTGCCGTACCGGGTGGTTGTTTTATGTTCCGGGGATACCGGCTTCGGGGCGCGTAAGACCTATGATATCGAAGTCTGGCTGCCGGGCCAGGACACCTATCGCGAGATTTCAAGCTGTTCCAACTGTGGCGATTTCCAGGCGCGGCGCATGAAGGCGCGGTTCCGTCCGGCGCAGGACAAGGGTACCCGTTTCGTTCACACCCTCAACGGTTCGGGTATCGCCGTGGGCCGCACCCTGGTCGCCATCCTTGAAAACTATCAGCGCGCCGACGGTTCGGTGGAAGTGCCGGAAGCCCTGCGTCCCTATATGGGAGGGCTGGAAGTGATCGCCCCCGATGTTTAAAGCGCCGCTGGATCTTTCGTCGGCCCGCATTCTTCTTTCAAATGATGACGGTATTCACGCGCCGGGACTCAAAGCTCTTGAAAAAACCGTACGCAAAATCTGCCGTGACGTGTGGGTGGTGGCGCCGGAATCCGAACAAAGCGGCGCCGGTCATTCCCTGACCCTGCAACGTCCGTTGCGCCTGCGTAAGCTCTCGGCGCGGCGTTACGCCGTGGACGGCACGCCCACCGATTGTATCCTTCTCGCCATCAAGAAAGTTCTCAAGAAGAAGCCGCCGACGCTGGTTCTCTCTGGCGTCAACAGGGGCGGCAATCTGGGCGAGGACATGACCTATTCGGGCACCATTGCCGCGGCCATGGAAGCCACACTTCTCGGTATTCCCGCCATTGCCCTTTCCCAGGTGACAACGGATGGGGAACCCGCGCGCTGGTCCACCGCCACCAAGCACCTGCCACAACTCCTGGAACGGCTGACTACTCAGAGTTGGTCACCGGGTGCACTGATCAACGTCAACTTCCCCGACTGCGCGGCCGAGGCCGTCAGTGGCATCCGTGTGGTGTCCCAGGGAGGGCGCAAAATCGGCAGCGACATGTGCGAAAGGGTGGACCCCAACGGGCGGCCCTATTTCTGGTTCGGCAGTATGCGGGTGGAGGATAAACCCACCACCAACAGCGATCTGGGCGCCATCCGCGAGAACGCCATTTCGGTGACGCCGTTGAACCTCGACCTTACCCATAAAGCGGCCATTAAAAATTTGAAAAAGGTGTTCCCGTGAATCTAGAGGCCAAGAAAATCCGCCTCATCATGGAGCTGAGACGGTCCTGGGTCAGCGATACCAGGGTGTTGTCGGCCATTGAACTGACCCCCAGAGAGGTCTTCCTGCCCGAGGCTCTCCACGATCGCGCCTACGACAATGTGGCCTTGCCCATCGATTGCGGCCAGACCATCAGCCAGCCTTTGGTGGTGGGGGTGATGACCCAGGCCTTGCGGGTGGAAGAGCGCATGCGGGTTCTCGAAGTGGGTACCGGATCGGGCTATCAGACCGCCATCCTTTCCCGCCTGTGCCGCCGGGTCTACACCATCGAGCGCCACAAGCGGCTGATGGCCCAGGCCGAGAAACGATTCGCCGAGTTGGGCCTCACCAATATCACCACACGGGTGGGGGACGGCTCCAAGGGCTGGCCGGAACAGGCTCCCATTGCCCGCATTCTCGTTACCGCGGCGGCTGCCGATGTGCCGCCGGCATTGGCCGATCAACTTGACGAGGGCGGTATCATGGTGGTGCCGGTGGGTGACGAATACGGCGACCAGCAGGTGTTGCGCGTGACCCGCACGGCCACGGGATACGACCATGAGGAATTGCTCGGCGTACGCTTCGTGCCCCTGGTGGAAGGCGAACCGGATTCCGGCCCTTCTGATTCTGGGACTGATTGAAGGCGGGCCCGCCGGGATATACACTCCATCCATGCCACGCCGTATTTCCGCCCGTTTCATAGTCTTGTGTCTGTGCGCAGTCCTGGGCACAGCTCTGGGTGCGGGTCTGACAGGGTGCGAGCGCTATATCTACGGCGAAGACCCCTATGGACGGCGCAAGGAGCCGGTAAAAACCAAGCCCCCTCCCGCGGCCAAGGCGCTCACCCCTGAACCCGCGGCAATAACCGGGGAAGGCGAGGTAAGGGTACAGCGCGGGGACACCCTGTTCGGCATCGCCCGAAAACATAACGTTCCCCTGCGTGATCTGATCGAGGCCAACCGGCTGCGGCCGCCCTATACATTGTTGACCGGATCGCTGCTTGTCTTGCCGCGAAGCCGTACCCATACCGTGGTTGCCGGAGATACGCTGTACAGCATTTCACGGCGCTATGGCGTGGATATGAGTCTGCTGGCCCGCGTCAACCGGCTCAATCCCCCGGAAACTATCCGCGTCGGGCAGAAGCTGAGCCTGCCCGCAGCCATTACCGCTTCTCCGTCGGGTGGAAAGACGGACTCCTCTTCGGGCGCGGCAAGCAGACAGGGAACATCGGGAGATAGTCCCAGGAAACCCCCTTCCTACGCACCGCCACCGCCCCGCGCCTCGAGCCGTTTCCACAGGCCGCTGCGGGGTCAGGTTGTGGGTGTTTATGGTCCCGGCAAGGGAGGGCTCCACAATGACGGTATAAATATTCTGGCGGACAAGGGCGCGCCTGTGGAGGCCGCGGAAAATGGCGTGGTGGTGTATGCCGGAAACGAATTACAGGGATTCGGCAACCTGTTGCTGATCAAGCATGCCGGAGGCTGGACATCGGCCTATGCCCATAACGATTCCATCCTTGTGAAACGGGGCCAGAAAGTAAAAAGGGGACAAGTGGTGGCCAATGCCGGGAGCACCGGCAATGTCTCGAAGCCGCAACTTCACTTTGAGCTGCGGCGCGGCACCCGCGCCGTGGATCCTGCTAAGTACCTGTAAATTCAGTCGGGTTTTTTACTCAATCCAGTTTTTTACCTTGGGAACCGGCCAGGTCCTGGATGAACTGCCAGGCCACGCGGCCCGACCGCGCGCCGCGCGTCACCGACCATTCATTGGCCTGGGCATGAAGTTCCTGACGCTTGATCTTGAGGCCGAAATGGCTGGCATAGCCTTCGACAATGGCGAAATAGGTGTCCTGGTCACAGCTGTGGAAGCCGAGCCACAGACCGAAACGGTCAGAGAGGGAAACCTTTTCCTCCACCGCCTCGGACGGATTGATGGCGGTGGAGGTTTCGTTGTCGATCATTTCCCGGGCCATCATGTGGCGGCGGTTGGAGGTGGCGTAGAAAATTACATTGCCGGGCCGTCCCTCGATGCCGCCTTCGAGAACGGCTTTCAGGGATTTATAAGTGGAATCGCTGCTGTCGAAGGAAAGGTCGTCGCAAAACAGAATGGCGCGGCGCCCACAGCCGCCCAGGACACGGAGAAGATCGGGCAGGGTGGGCACGTCCTCGCGATGGATTTCCACCAGAATCAGGGGGTACGATGACGCCTTGCCTTTTTTCCCCTCCAACTCCGTGTTGATGGCGGCATGGACGGATTTGATGAGGGAGCTTTTCCCCATGCCCCGCGCGCCCCAGAGAAGGGCGTTGTTGGCGGGCAGGCCGGCGGCGAAACAGCGGGTGTTTTTCAGCAATATATCGCGCAGGTCATCTATGCCCTTGAGCAAGGGCAGCGCCACCAGATTGACCCTTGTGACCGGCTCCAGGCGGCCGCGTTCGGGATGCCAGGTAAAGGCATCCGCCGCGTCGAAATCGTTTTCCAAGGCTCGCGGCGGCGCCAGACGTTCAAGGGCGTCGGCGATGCGGTGGAGCAGGGGATCGTCTGTAGAATCTTCTGGGGTCTTATTCATGATGAAAA
Source organism: Alphaproteobacteria bacterium (assembly GCA_016776635.1). Classification (GTDB taxonomy): domain Bacteria; phylum Pseudomonadota; class Alphaproteobacteria; order UBA11136; family UBA11136; genus UBA11136. Next base: position 1,056 of record JADHSZ010000047.1, on the reverse strand, counting down.
TGCTGGATATGGTGTGTGATGCCGGTTTGGGGGCGCTCATAATGGGCAAAGCCGGGCGGGGGGTCAATTCCGCAGGACGGTTGCAAATATGCGCCCTGTCGTTATAGTCCGGCGAACTCTTTGACCTATCGCGGGGCCACGCATGTTTATTTCTGACGCTTTTGCCCAGACCGCCGGTGCGGCGGAACCATCCATACTCCAGATGTTTCTGCCGCTGATCCTTATTTTTGCGGTCTTTTATTTCCTTCTGATCCGCCCCCAGCAGAAGAAAATGAAGGAGCATAACGCCATGCTTGACGCCGTCCGGCGCGGCGACCGTATTGTCACCGGCGGCGGTATCGTCGGCACCGTGGCCCGGGTCAACGACAATGAGCTCTCGGTGGATATTTCCGAAGGCGTGCGCGTGACCGTGATGCGGGGAACCGTGGCCGATGTGCTCACCAAGACCGAGCCGGTGGCCAATTCAGAGCCCGAGGAAGATTCCGACGAGAAACCCGCAAAAGGCAAGCGCGGCCGCAAGCGCGGCGGATCCAGGAAAAACGGATAGCTCCCTAAGGCGCCCTGATCCTCATGCTCTATTTTGCCAAATGGAAAATTATCCTGATCGCGGTCATCTGCACCATGGGCGTCGCGTTTGCGCTGCCCAATTTTCTCGATCGTCAAACCGCCGACGCGCTTCCCGACTGGCTGCCCCATCAGCAAATCAACCTTGGTCTTGATCTTCAGGGCGGCTCCCACCTTCTGTTGGAAGTGGATGTGGGTTCGGTAACGACCGAGAGGCTGGAGGCGCTGGTTGATTCCGTCCGCAGCGCCCTGCGTAAGGAAAAAATCGGCTACCGGGGACTCGGCGCCGCCAGGGAATCCCTGAGTTTCACCCTGACCGACCCCCATGAGGGAGATCGGGTTCGCACATTGGTGCGTGATCTGGAGCCCGGGCTTGTGATCGAGCAGGAGGAGGGAGCCTTCAAGGTCTCCTATACTCCGCAAACCCTGCGCGAGATGGAAACCGCCACCATGTCGCAGTCCATCGAAATCGTTCGCCGCCGCATTGATGAA
>JADHSZ010000004.1 GCA_016776635.1 Alphaproteobacteria bacterium | reverse complement strand
GTTGGCGCGGACGATGTGATCATCGCTGGCCATGGCCGCCTGCTGGCGGCCCGCAAGGTCGGGCTCGCCGAGGTGCCGGTGATCGTGCTCGGGCATCTTTCCGAGACTCAGCGCCGGGCCCTGGTCATCGCCGACAACAGGATCGCCGAGAACGCCAGCTGGGACGAGGACATGCTGCGCCTCGAACTAGAGGAACTCCGGGCGGAGGATTTCGATCTCGATATTACCGGTTTTGATCTCGACGAGATAGATCGGCTGCTCCAGGGAAGGGAGACCGCCGCCGGCAACATCGATGACGACGAGGTCCCGGAAGCGCCGGAGGAACCGGTCACCAGGCCCGGCGATCTCTGGGTGCTCGGCAACCACCGCCTGCTGTGCGGCGACGCCACGGTGTTGGGCGACGTGGAGAAGGTTCTGGACGGCGGTCTGGCGGACCTCTGCTTCACGGACCCGCCCTACAACGTGGATTACGGCAACTCGGCCAAGGACAAGATGCGCGGCAAGGATCGCCGCATCCTGAACGACAACCTCGGCGAGGGGTTCGAGAGATTCCTGTACGATGCCTGCGTCAACATCCTGGCCGTGACCAAGGGCGCGGCCTATATCTGCATGTCATCCTCGGAACTGCATACCCTGCAGAAGGCCTTCAAGGAGGCGGGCGGGCACTGGTCCACCTTCGTCATCTGGGCCAAGAACACCTTCACGCTCGGCCGCGCCGACTACCAGCGCCAGTACGAGCCGATCCTCTACGGCTGGAAGGAAGGCACGGACCATTTCTGGTGCGGAGCGCGGGACCAGGGCGATGTCTGGTTTATCGATAAGCCCCGCAAGAACGATCTGCATCCGACCATGAAGCCGGTGGCGTTGGTCGAGCGGGCGGTCCGCAACTCGTCGAAGAGCCGTGACACCGTGCTCGACCCCTTCGGCGGCTCCGGCACGACGCTGATTGCCTGCGAGAAGGCCGGGCGGAGTGCTCGGCTGGTGGAGATGGACCCCAAATACGTGGACGTGATCATCAAACGCTGGCAAGAGTTCTCAGGCCTCGCGGCGACGTTGGAAGAGGATGGCCGGACGTTCGGAGAACTCGTGGCGGCTCGGGAGGTGGAGCGGGCTTAACCGGTCAATGCCCGTTCGACCGCTTCCGGATCACGGTCGATGACGGTGAGCAAAACACGGGCAGCACGATCGGGAACGCGGCGGCCCTGCTCCCAGTCCTGCACGGCGCGAGGGTCCAGCCCGAAACGATCCGCAAACTTCTGACGGCTCAGTTTCATGCGCTTGCGAAGCGCCCGAATCCGTTCCGCGGTAGGGTCATCGACAATACGGCAGGGAAGATCGACCTCGCCTCGGACGTGAGCTAGGACCTCGCCCAAGGCCCCTTCGACTTCGCGGCCGATCGGCGTGCGTTTCGTGGTCATGATTGCTTCTCCTCTTTCTTGATGGCGGCAACCAACTTGGCCCAGGCTTTCCTGTCGGCCGGTGATAAATCCTCTTGGGCGGCCTTGGCGTAAGCCGTCAGGAGATAAATCACCTCGGGGCCAGCATGGTAAAAATAGATGGTCCGGATGCCCCCCCGTTTACCTCGGCCCGAGCTCGCCCAACGTAACTTTCGGATGCCGCCGGTACCTGGAATGACCGGCCCCGCTACAGGATCGGCGGCAATGGCCGATTCCATGACCTTGCGAACGTCCGGCGCCGCCACCTTGCGAATGGCGCGCTCGTAGGTTCTGGTAGTGAAAATCTCCATCATCGCAATATGCGGCAATGCCGCAGTTGGCGCAAGCGGAAAATTGCGGCAATGCCGCACCTTTACGGGTATGCGGAAAGATTACCGCCGGACCCGGAGGCCCGGCGGTGATTGTGAGCGTGAGGGAAATCAGGTCGCCTGGACGATCCGGTAAACGCGCTCGCCGGTTTCGCTCTTGGTCGAGGTGACGGCGAGGCCGAGTTTCTTTTTGAGCGCCCCGCTGATGGCGCCGCGCACCGTATGGGGCTGCCATCCGGTGGCCTCGACGATCTGGCCGATGGACGCGCCCTCGTCGCGTTTGAGCATGCCGATCAGCATGGCTTGTTTGGTCGCCCGCTTGCGGCGTTGGGCCTTGGCCTGTTTCGGGGTCTCGGGTTCGGAGCCGTCGACCATGGTGATTCCGGCGGCCTTGAGCACGTCGGTCATGGTGAGGTCGTGTTCCTTCATCAGCGCTTCGACGCGCTCGATGGCCTTGGCCTTGTAGTTGAAGCTCTTGGCTGTGACCGGCTTGCCGGTGATGGCGCCACAGGCCGTGGCGAGTTGGCTGACTTTCAGGTCCTTGAGTTCCATGTTCGGTCTCCTTGGTTGGGGGTGAGGTTGGTTATTGTCCGCTCCGCGTTCCCTGTGGTCCGGCGTGTTCGCCCTCGTGGAAGGCGGCGTCCGTTATGCGGCGCAGTTGTTCGGCGTGGTGGGCAAGATCGCCGACGTGGCCCCAATGGACGTCGTCGGGGTGGACGTTGAAGTGGGCGTCGCTTAAGCCCTGTATCCGGGCGAGCATTTCGTCGATCTCGGTCTTGTGGCGCAAGAAGGCGTCCAGCGCGGTTTGGTTGGTGGCCATGGTCGTGATTCCTTTCCTTGTGTTCCGGCGCTCAGTGATCGCCCGCCGGTCCGGCGCGGTAGCCCTCGGAGGTGATCAGGTAGCGCATAGTCCGGGTGTTCAATTCGACCCTGGGCTCGGTTGCGGTGAAAAAGCGGATCGCGTCGCAAATGGGCAGCACCGCCTCGCCCCGGCAGCAGACCTCGATTGGCGCCTTCCAATCGTCTGGGTCGCAAACCTTGGCGAAGATCGTTTCGAGTTCGTCGGGGGTGTGGGTGGTGGTCATTTTCGCGCCTCCTAGGCCAAGCGTTTCGTTGACCGCATACACGCTTCAATCACGGCGCTTATCAAGTCTAATCGATTGTAATTTCAGTGCTTTTTGAGGGCGGTCCGACCATGGGAACGCGTAACAGGAATGCTCGTCAGTCAGGCCGAATACGCACGTCTTCGCGGGGTGTCCCGCCAGTACGTCGGCCAGATGGTGGCCAAGGGCGTCATCAAGCTCACGGACCGCAAGGTGGATACGGATCAGGCCGACGCCGCCCTGGCGGCGATCAGAGAGCCGGTCCGGCCCGAGAGGCGGGGCGAGGCGCCCGCCGCGGTTCCGGACGTTCCGGTGCTGCCGCGGGCGGGGGGCGACCTGCCGACCCTGCTGCTTAAGACCCGCATCAAGAGCGAGGTCGAGAGGGCGAAGCTTCTTGAGATCAAGGCCAAGGTCGAGGCCGGTAAATACGTAGACGCCGACGACGTAAAGGTCGCCGCGTTCAACAAGGCGCGAGTGGTCCGGGATGCGTTGTTGAATATCCCTGAGCGCCTCGCCGCCATGCTGGCCACCGAAAACGATCCGGCAAGGGTCCACGAATTGCTGGCCACCGAGATCCGGATGGCGCTGGAGGAACTGTCAGGTGATTCCGGTGGTTCGACAGGCTCACCATGAGGGCGGCTGAGATCTACGGCGAGGCCTTCGATCAGGGCCTGCGCCCGGACCCAACGCTGACGGTCTCCGAGTGGGCCGACCGGCACCGGCGGCTGTCGGGCCGCGCGGCCTCGGAGCCGGGGCCGTGGCGCACCGGCCGCACGCCGTATCTCAAGGAGATCATGGACTGTCTCGCGCCGGCCTCGAAGGTCGAGCGGGTGGTCCTGATGAAGGGCGCCCAGATCGGCGGTCCGCTGGCCGTCGACACGCCAATTCCTACGGCGGTTGGCTGGAAAACCATGGGGACGCTCATGGTCGGCGATACGCTTTTTGACGAAAAGGGGCGATTCTGCAGAGTGACCAGCGTGTCCGAGGTGATGACCGGGCGGCAATGCTTTGAAATCACCTTCGATGATGGAGAACGGGTTGTTTGCGATGGCGCACACCGCTGGCCGGTGATGGATTTCACCAACGACAAGCCCGTCGCGAAGGTACTCCGGACCGAGGAGATGATCTGGCGCGTCCGTATCGGAAAAAGCAAACGCTATCGATATGCCGTGGATTGTTGCGACCCCTTGGATTTACCCGAGCAGGACCTGATCATCCATCCCTATGTTCTCGGGTTTTGGCTCGGGGACGGAAACGCCATCATGAACCACATCAGTGTCCATGAGGACGACACGGAAGCCGCCGAGCATCTCCGCTCCTGTGGGGTTGTTGCCGAATTTAGGCTGCCGAAGTGGCGCAAGGGGAAATGCGCCAACATCATTATCGATCCAACTTACAGGTTGGATCAAAACCCCAATCGACCGGTGACGCCCAAGGGGCGATCCAGATTCACCGTTCGGCTTCTCATGCTCGATTTGCTCGATAACAAACATGTTCCTCCCCAATACATGCGGGCAAGCAGAGAGCAAAGGCTTGAGCTTGTCCGTGGGTTGATGGATTCCGATGGATTTATTTCCTCGGATGGCAAGCGGTGTGAATTCGGCAACACGAATGCTGGCCTAGCCGACTCCATGGCGGAATTGCTTCGCAGCCTTGGTTACAAGCCGAGCGTTCACCGGACTCCGTCAAAACGAAGAATGTTCCCGGGCGGCAATAAGATATGCGAGACACTGGCCGGCTGGCGGGTTACCTGGACGGCCTACCAGGAAGAACCCATGTTCAAGCTGTCCCGAAAGGTCGAGCGTATGCGTTTGATCCGGGCTGGACGTCCTTCCAGAAGCCGTCGTCGCCGGATAGTCGCCATCAGACCCGTAAAGAGTGTTCCGGTTCGCTGCATCTCGGTCGACTCGCCAAATCACCTTTACCTTTGCGGAAAAGGCTGGATACCGACCCATAACACCGAAGCCGGCAACAACTGGATTGGATACGTCATCCATCACGCGCCGGGGCCCATGCTGGCGGTGCTGCCCACGGTCGAGATGGCCAAGCGCAACTCCAAGCAGCGGATCGACCCGCTGATCGAGGAGAGCGCGGCGTTGCGCAAGCTCGTCAAGCCGGCGCGTTCCAGGGACGCGGGCAACACGGTGCTGGCCAAGGAGTTCCCCGGAGGCGTCCTGGTGATGACCGGCGCCAACTCGGCCGTCGGTTTGCGTTCCATGCCGGTGCGCTACCTGTTTTTGGACGAAGTGGACGGCTATCCCGGCGACATTGACGGCGAAGGCGATCCCGTCGCCCTGGCCGAGGCCAGGACCCGAACGTTCTCGCGGCGCAAAATCCTGATCGTCTCGACGCCGACCATCCGTGGGGCGTCCCGGATCGAGCGCGAGTACGAGGCGTCCGACCAGCGCCGTTACTTCGTGCCCTGTCCGGTCTGCCGTAAACACCAGTGGCTCAAGTTCGAGCAGTTGAAATGGGAGAAGGGCAAGCCGGAAACCGCATCTTACGAATGCGAACACTGCCAGGCCCGCATCGAGGAGCATCACAAGACCTGGATGCTGGAGAACGGCGAGTGGCGGGCGACGGCCAAACCGGAGAACGACAACGGCAAGACAGCGGGGTTCCATCTATCCAGCCTGTACAGCCCGGTGGGTTGGCGGTCGTGGAAGCAGATCGCCGGGGCCTGGCTGGCGGCGCAGGGTTCCGACGCGGCGGTCAAGTCGGTGAAGAACACGGACCTGGGCGAGACCTGGGAAGAAGTCGGAGAGGCGCCCGACTGGCAGCGCCTTTATGACCGCCGCGAGGATTACCGTGAGGGCACGGTGCCCGAGGGCGGCCTGCTTCTCACCGCCGGCGTCGATATTCAGAAAGACCGTATCGAGGTTTCCATCTGGGCCTGGGGAAGAGACAAGGAGTCGTGGCTAATTGAGCACCGGGTGATCGACGGCGACACATCTCGCGAGGAGGTCTGGAAAGAACTGACAGAGATGCTGTCGGAGACCTGGAGCCATGCCTCCGGCGTCCAGATGCCGCTCAAGCGTTTGGCCGTCGATTCCGGTTACGCAACCCAGGAGGTCTATAGCTGGGCGCGCCGCCAACACGCTGGACTGGTCATGGCCATCAAGGGCGTGGAACGGGGCGCCGCCCTGGTCGGCATGCCGACCGCCGTCGACATCACGGCGGGAGGCAAGCGGCTCCGGCGCGGCGTCAAGGTGCGCCCGGTGGCCGGCGGCATCGCTAAGTTGGAATTATTCAACAACCTGCGCAAGGAACGCCCGACCGACGAAGAATTGAAAGCCGGTGAGATTTATCCAGCCGGTTATGTCCACCTGCCCAAGGTCGATGGCGAGTACTGCAAACAACTGTGCTCCGAGCAACTGGTGACCACCAAGAACAGGCGCGGCTATGCCGTTCGCGAATGGCGCAAGCTGCGCGAACGCAACGAGGCGCTGGATTGCTACGTCTACGCCCGGGCGGCGGTGGCCGTGGTCGGCCTGGATCGTTTCGAGGAACGCCACTGGCGCAAGTTCGTGGATTCCCTGGGCGGCGATCCGGCACCCAAGACCAAGCAACAACGCCCATCCGGGTCGAAGACGCGCCCCTCGCGCCCGGCGTCAGGACATCGCGGCGACTGGCTCGGCAACCGCAGAGGAAACTGGCTCAAATGACAAGAGGCGAGGACGAGCGGAGCCCGGACAGGGACAAAAAATGACTTGGACGCAAACGGAACTCGACGCCCTGAAAGCGGCCTATGCCTCCGGCACGCTCCGTGTCTCCTACGACGGACGGACGGTGGAATACGGCTCGGAAGCCGACCTGATCCGGCGTATCCGGGTGGTCGAACGCGGGATCGCCACAGCAATCGGCAAGCCCCGGCCGTCGAGCAGCCTGGCGTCGTTCCGCAAGGGGTGAATCCGATGAATTGGCTTGACCAGACGGTGGGGTTCTTCTCGCCCCGCGCCGGCCTTCGCCGCGCCCGCGCCCGCGTGGCGATGAATATCCTGCGCCGGGGCTACGAGGGGGCCAAGCTAGGCCGGCGGACCGAAGGCTGGAGGACGCCCGGCAGCGGCGCATGCGCCGAGATCGCCGCCGCACTGCCCCGGCTCCGGGACCGCTCGCGGGACCTGGTGCGAAACAACCCCTATGCCGCCAAGGGGGTGAACGCCCTGGTCGGCAACCTGGTGGGCAGCGGCCTCAAGGCCCGCGCCCGATCCGGCGACGCCGCCCTTAACGATGCGGCCGACAAGCTGTGGACCCGGTTCACGGCACAATGCGACGCCGACGGGCGCACTGACTTCCATGGCCTGCAGGCGCTGGTTTCCCGGGCCATGGTGGAAAGCGGCGAGTGTCTGGTCAGAATGCGGCCCCGCCGCGCCATTGACGGGCTGGCGGTGCCTCTGCAACTCCAGGTGCTGGAGGCCGACCATCTCGATACCCTGCGCTCCGGCGAGGCCAAGGGAAGCGGCTTTATTCACCAGGGGATCGAGTTCGACCGGCTGGGGCGCCGCGTGGCGTACTGGCTGTACCCGGTCCATCCCGGCGAGGTCGCTGCGTTCCGCCGGGGCTCTTTGCAAAGCAAGAGGGTGCCTGCCGCCGACGTCTGCCATGTGTTCGAGCGCCTGCGCCCCGGTCAGGAGCGCGGCGTTCCCTGGTTCGCCCCGGTCATCATCAAGATGCGGGATCTGGACGAATACGATGATGCCGAACTGGTGCGCAAGAAAATCGAGGCCTGCTTCGCCGCCTTCGTGCTCGACGCCGACGACGGCGAGACCCTGGGCGAGGTCGGCGAGGACGAGGCCGGCCGCCGGGTCGAGACTTTCGAGCCCGGCATGATCGAATACCTGCCGGCGGGCAAGGACGTGCGCTTCGCCGCCCCGGCGGCCAGCGGCGGCTATCCGGAATACATGCGCTTCCAGCTCCACGCCATCGCCTCGGGGCTGGGGCTCACCTACGAACTGCTTACCGGCGATCTCAGCCAGGTCAACTATTCCAGCATCCGGGCCGGGCTGATCGAGTTCCGCCGCCGCATGGAGGCCCTGCAGGGACAGGTGCTGATCCCCGGTCTCTGCAACCCGGTGTGGCGGCGCTTCGTGGAGGTGGCCCAGGCCGTGGACGGGCTGCCCGCCGGCGACTTCGGCGTCGAGTGGACGGCGCCCCGGTTCGAGGCGGTGGACCCGCTCAAGGACGCCAAGGCCGACGTCATGTCCGTGCGCTCCGGCTTCATGACCCTGAAGGAAGCCATCGCGCGCAACGGCTACGACCCGTCCGACGTGCTGGCCGAGATCGCCGACACCAACGCCAGGCTCGACGAGTTGGGCCTGGTGCTCGACAGCGATCCGCGCCGGGCGACCCAGACGGGCGCGGCGAAAATCTATCAGGAAGGAGAAGAGAATGGCCCAAACAGCGACGGCTCCTGAGCGGAGCCCCGAACGTAACCAAGTGAGCCTGCCCATGCAGACTCGGATGGCCAGCATGCTGCCGGAAAGCGTGGACGAGGAGGCGCGCACCGTCGAGGTTGTCTGGTCGTCCGGGGCCCGTGTCCCGCGCCGGGACCGCATGACCGGCGAGGCCTACGAGGAGTTCCTGTCCCTGGACCCCGAGCATGTGGACCTGTCGCGCCTCAACGGCGGCGCGCCATTGCTCGACACCCACGGCGCCTGGTCTCTGGACGGCGTCATCGGCGTCGTCGAGCGGGCCTGGGTCGAGGAAGGTGATTTTCCGGTCGGCAAGGCTCTCGTGCGCTTCAGCGAGCGCGACGACGTGGAGCCGGTATGGCGGGACGTGCGTGCCGGGATCATCCGCAACGTCTCGGTCGGCTACAGCGTTCGCGCCTACGAAATCGCGCAAGAGGAAGGCAAGGTCCCGGTCTGGCGGGCCATCGACTGGACCCCGGCGGAACTCTCCGCCGTTCCCATCGGCGCCGATCCGGACGCCGGTTTCCGCTCCGCCGCTTTGGACCCACAACCCTGCCGCCTGATCACCAGATCGCAAAACCCCGAATCTTTATCCCTTGAAGGAGAAAACACCATGGAACCTCAAGACACCCCGGAAGCCGAACTGCCCCTCGAAGAGAAGCGGTCGGGTTCCGTTGCCGATACCGATGCCGTTTCCGAAGAAGCTCCCGTTCTGGACCAACGCTCGGAGACCGCCGCCGAGATGGAGCCCGAGCAGCGCGCGGCTGTGGATGCTGCCGCCGGCAAGAAGGCGGTCACTCAGGCCGATGCCGAGCCGAAGGCGGAGGCCAACATCGAGGCGAGAGCGGAAGCCCAGTGCGCCGTCGCCGAGGAACGCGGCCGCGCCGCCGGCATCTACGAGACCGCCCGCAAGCTGGGGGTCGAGCACAGCGTCGCCGAGGGACTGGTCGAGCGCGGCGCGCCATTGGACGAGGCCCGCAAGACCCTGATCGACGCCGTCGCCGAGCGCGACGAGCAGACCGAGACCCGATCCCAGATCACCATGGGTGGCATGGATGAACGCCAGACCCGGCGGGACGCGGTGGAGGCGGCGTTGCTGCATCGCTTCGATCCCAGCCGTTTCGACCTGCCCGAGCCGGCGCGTGAATGGCGGGGCTATTCCCTGCTCGAACTGGCCCGCGCCTTCCTTGAGACCGACGGGACGCGGGTGCGCGGGCTCAGCCGCGACGAGATCGCGACGCGGGCGCTGCATTCGACCAGCGACTTCCCGGAGATCCTCGCCGCCGTTACCAACAAGACCTTGCGGGACGCCTATCAGGCGGCGCCGCGGACTTTTCCGGCCATCGCCCGGAGGGCGTCCGCCAGCGACTTCAAGGATATTCGCCGTCTGCAACTGGGCGAGGCCCCACAGCTGGAGAAGGTGGCCGAGAACGGCGAGTTCAAGCGCGGCACCATGGGCGAGGGCAAGGAAAGCTACAGGGTCGAGACCTACGGAAAGGTCATCGGCATCACCCGCCAAGTGATCATCAACGACGACCTCGACGCCTTCACCCGTGTGCCCTCGCTGTTCGGGACTTCCGCCGCCACCCTGGAGAGCGACGTGGTCTGGGGGATCATCACCGCCAACCCGGCCATGGGCGACACCAAGGCCCTGTTCCACGCCAGCCACAAGAACTTGGCCGCCGCCGGCGCAGTCCTCGACGTCGCCAACCTGGGCGTCGCCCGCGCCGCCATGGCCAAGCAGGTGGGGCTGGACGGCAAGACCATCCTCAACATCCGGCCCGCTTACCTGGTGGTGCCCTCGACGTTGGAGCTAACCGCCGAACAGATCATCGCCCAGAACCTGGTCCCGGCCAAGAGCGGCGACGTGGTGCCGCAATCCATCCGCTCCCTGGCGGTGATCGCCGAGCCCCGGCTCGACCCGGCGTCAGGCGCCGTGCCCTGGTACCTGTTCGCCAGCCCGGCCCAAATCGACACCATCGAATACGCCTATCTCGAAGGCCAGGAGGGCGTCTACATCGAGACCCGCATGGGCTTCGACGTGGACGGCGTCGAGGTCAAGGCCCGCCTCGACTTCGGGGCCAAGGCTATCGACTGGCGCGGTATGCACAAGAATCCGGGTGTCTAACTCGGTCCCATAACCTGATTACGAGGAGAACAACCCCATGAAGAACTTTATCCAAAAAGGCGATACCCTGACCCTGACCGCGCCCACCGGGGGCGTTGCCAGCGGCGATGGCGTCCTGGTCGGCAGCCTGTTCGGGATCGCCGCCGGCGACGCGGCGGAGAACGATAATGTCGAAGTCCAGACCACCGGCGTCTTCGAACTGCCCAAGGCCACCGGCGCTATTGCGCAGGGCGCCAAGGTCTACTGGGACAATACGAACAAGAACGTCACCACCACGGCCACCGCCAACACCCTGATCGGCGCCGCCACTGTCGCGGCGGTGTCCGGAGACGCGACGGTCATCGTGCGGCTAAACGTGTAGGGGATCGCGGGTGAACGCCTTCTCCGCCGCCGTCGACACGGTGTTCGCCTGCTTCGGCGTGGACGCCGGCTACACTCCCGACGGTGGCGGGACGGTAAACGTCCGGGTGATCGCTAGGCGTCCCGACGAGATCGTCGGCTTCGGCGATACCCGCGTCCTCACCGAAACCGCCTTGTTCGAGGTTAGGTCATCCGAGGTCGCGACACCGCTTCCTGGTGATCGATTGACGGTGGATGGCGCCGACTACGTCATCCAGGGAGAACCGGAACGCCGCGATCCGGATCGGTTGATCTGGACCCTGGATGTGAGACCGGCATGAAGCTCGCCGCCACCGTCACCGGTTCCATCATGGCCGGAATGGAAACGGAAATGCGGACTATTTCCAAGGCCGTGACCGCCGGAATCAAGGAAGCCGGGCGTGGGCTCAAAGGCGATCTGCGCAAGCAAGTGGTTTCGGCGGGCCTCGGCATGCGTTTGTCTCGCACTTGGCGGGACCGCACCTATCCCAACAAAGGATACAACGCCGCCGCCATGGTCTGGTCCAAAGCGCCCCAGATCATCCGCACCTTCGACGAGGGGGCGGTGATCAAAAGCAAGTCCGGGTTCTGGCTGGCCATTCCGACGCCATCGGCGCCTAAGCGCGGGGTCGGAGGGAAACGGATCAACCCGTCCAACTTCCCGGAGCATCGCTACGGCCCGCTACGGTTCGTTTATCGCCGCGGGCGTCCGTCGCTCCTGGTGGTGGACGGGGTCCGCGTCAACAAGTCCGGACGGACGGGCCGCCGCGCCAAGGGCGGCGCCTTCACCAAGACCGGGCGCATGAAACAGGGCATGACTACTGTGGTCATGTTCATCATGGTGCCGCAGGTGCGGCTCAAAAAACGGCTGGATGTGAAGCGAGAGGTCAAGCGCTGGGAGAGACGGTTGCCGGGATTGATCGGCCGGCATTTGGGCAACTGATGAACCGTTATGATCACCAGTGGTCCGGTTTACGGATGTTCGTGCCGGGGATGGGACTCGGCAGTTGGCAGCTTCGTAGCGCCGATGCACGGATATGCCGCGCAAAATCCGAGTGTTTGAGAAGTTGTCGAGACGGATGACTTTTGCCTGGTGTGATCAAACCGATGGTCTTGCCGCCATGTTCCTTGACGAGCCGCATGGATTCCGCGAGGTCGCTGTCGTTGGAAACAATGATGGCGCAGTCGTATCGGTCAAGCCAAGCGTCGTTCAACAGATGCACGGCGAGATTGACGTCGGAACCCTTCTCCTCGGTCTTGATGATCTCTACGAATCGCTTCCCTTCTGTTGGTTTGGCGAGAGGCGCGCGAACACGGTGAGTAAGGAAATGGCCAAAATGGACTTCGAACTCGGGAACATGGTTCCGCAGGGCCCGGAGATAGACATCCTGTCGCTGGGGCTTCGAGGGATCGTCGGGCGTGGCTGTTACCCGCGCCGTGAAGTACTTGATGCACTCGATCCTGTGATGGCCCTGCAGGACAGCCCTGAAGAGAGCCATCAGGTCGAGCCATTTTCACGGAGTTCCCTTCAGCGCACGATAGTAAAGATTGAACCCATCGATGTAGACGTAGGTTCGCATTCAAGCTCCTCAAAAAGCAAGGGCCTCCGAAGAGGCCCCGCGCCCTGCGGTCGAAACCACAAGGGGTGTATATGAGGAAGTTAGGACGGGGGTGGCTCCTCGTCAAGGACGATTTCCCGAACGCGAGCATTTCCCAAAATGACAAGCAAGCCCGAACAGATTCTTCAGGTAATCAAGGCGCGCCTTGAGGCCGTGCCCAACGCCAAGATCGAGCGCAACACGGCGGTGCCCGAGAAAATCCCCACCGGCGGCCTGATCGTGTTGCGCGATGGCAATCCTGGAGAGCCGGACACGGCCTTGGGCGGTTTCGGCGGCGCCTATTACAGCCACGACGTAGAGATCGAACTCTATGTCGAAGAGGGTGACGCCATGGCCCGTGATGCCGCTTTCGATACCTTGGTGCAGGCGGTGGGGGCCGCATTGGAGTCCGATCCGACCCTCGGCGGGATCGCCTTCGGCATGACCTACGGCCGTCCGGAGATCGACACCGAGACGGTCATCGGCGCGTCCGCCATCAAGCACGGCATCCTCGCGATGACCGTCGAGTACGAGACCGACAGCCCACTCGGCTGAACATCATCAAACTTTAAGGAGTGAACATCATGGCCCGAGCCTATGGTTCGAGCGCCACGCTGCTCATGAAGCGCGAGAGCGCCTATGGCGGCCAGGCGTCCGGCGACTACGTGCGCATACCCTTCAACAGCTGTTCCCTGGGCAGTGAGCAAGGCCTGATCGACGATCCCGTCCTTGGCCAGGGGCGTGATCCCCTGGCCCCCTTGCAGGACGTGATCAACGACGAGGGCGACATCGTCGTCCCCGTCGATCCCCGCTATCTCGGTTTCTGGCTGACCGGGCTGCTCGGCGATCCTACTTCGAATGCAGTTGCGGCGAGCGGATATATCGACTTCGCAACGAACCCGTCGGACGGCGACACGATTACGGTAGGCGGCACGACCTGGACGTTCGTATCCGGTGTCCCGTCGGGCAACGAGACGCAGATCCAGACGACGGCGACCCAGACCATCGATCAACTGATCACCGACCTCAACGGTTCGGTTGACGTCAACATCGATGACGCCACCTACAGCCGTCCGGCCAGCACCCAGCGGCTGCTGCTGACACACGACACGGCGGGCGTATCCGGCAACGCCTTCACCCTCGCGGCGTCGGCGGCCATGGCCGGCGGTCCTGCGCTTACCGGCGGCGGATCATCCCATGTCTTTGTTTCCGGCATCGACGTTCTGCCCAGCTATTCCATCGAGGTCGGCATGGCCCAAGTGCCGGCCTTCTTCATGCATGCCGGCGTGGTGCTCAATTCCATCACCTTGGAGTTCCAGCGCTCCGGCGCGGCGGCAGCGACCATTAATGCCATCGCCCAGGGCGAAACCCGCAATGCTACGACCCAGGGCGGGACGCCGACGACGTTGGCGTTCTCGCGCATCAGCCAGTTCCAGGGCTCTATCACCAAGGCCGGACAGCCGGTCGGCAACCTGACCTCCGGCTCGCTCACCTATTCCAACAACCTGGAGAAGATCGAGACCATCCGCTCCGACGGGCTGATCGAGGGCGCCGATCCGACCGTGGCGGCGCTGACGGGGCGCATCGACGTACGCTTCGCTGACACCAGCCTGATCGACGCCGCCGCCGGCGGCACGCCGGTGGATCTGGAGTTCGGCTACACCATAGGCTCCTCGAAGGTCCTGTTCACCGCCCACGAGGTCTACCTGCCCAAGCCCAAGCTGGCCGTCGACGGGCCGGGCGGCATCCAGGCCAGCTTCGACTTCCAGGGCGCAAAAAACGATGCCGCCGGGAGGATGCTCACGGTGACGTTAACCAACGACCTAGACGGGACGGTGTATCTATGATCTCCCTCAAGCAACAGACAAAACCCTACGACATCGATCTGCCCTATGGCGTCACGGTGACGGTCAAGCCGCTGACCACGGCAAGCATGGCGGCGGCCCAAGCGGCGGCGCGGCGGCGGGTCGAGGCCGTTGAATCCCAGGCCCGCGACCGCAAGGAATCCGGCCTGCCGCTGGACGGCCTTCCAGACTTGGATAACGAAGGAGAGCGGGACGGGTTCCTGCAATGCCAGGTCGTCTACGAACTGGCGGCGCGGCATGTCACCGCCTGGACCGGCATCGAGGACGATCCCCCGGTCAACCGCGACAACATCATCGCCGTGATGGACCTGTATCCCGTGGGCGAGCAGTTCCTGCAGAAGCTAACCCTCCAGCAGATGCTGCTCAACGCCGCAAAAAACGCATCAGGGCTCTCTGCCTCTGGCACTTCAAGCCAGGCGGAGGGCCCGGATACTGCCAAGGATGCCGGGACGAAAGCGCGGCCTGCGCGCAAGGCGGGATAGGCGCAAGCGGTGAACGCTGCCCCTACCGTGAACATGCACTTCGGACACCGGAAGAACACCAGGCCTGGGACGTGCTCATGGCCTGCCTCGGGCAGTTGCGCCTGGCGCCGTCGGGCCTCGTGGTGGGCATCAACATGACCGCCGCCTTGAGAATCGCCGAGGCGCGAGGTCTGGACCTGGCCGTGGTCTCGGAACTCCTGCAGGCGGCGGAGAACGGGCTGGTCGAGGCGATGAATGACCAAGAGGCGAGGAGTGCCGAAGGCACGACAGGGACAAAAACAATGGACACGGACTGACCGATGGCCAGGGCCAAACACACCTACGCCATCCGCCTCACGGTAGACGGCGGCGGCAAGGTCAAGGCCGAGCTCAAGGATGTGGGCCGGACCGGCGACAGGTCCCTCAAGAAGATCGAGACGGCGGGAGGCAAAGCGTCCCGGGGGCTCTCCAGGCTCTCCGACCGCGCTCAATCCCTGGGCCGGCGCATGAAGCTCCTTTACGGGGTGATCGCCGCCGGCGGGGCCGTCCGCGGCTTGCACGAGATGGTGAAGCTGTACGCCGATTTCGAGGCCGGGCTGATCGGCGTCGGCAAGACCGCGAACCTGTCCGGGAGCGAACTGGCGTCCCTCGGTAAGGACATCGACGCCCTTTCCAAACGCTTGCCCGTGGCCACCGACGAGTTGCTGGCCATCGCCCAGAGCGCCGGTCAGCTCGGGGTGAAGGGGGCGTCCAACATCCTGAAGTTTACCGAGACCGTCGCCAAGCTGGGCACGGCGACGGACCTCAGCGGCAATGACGCGGCCATGGCCTTGGCGCGCATTCTCAATATCACCGGCGAGGCCATGGGCAAGGTCGATGTGCTGGGCTCGGTGATCGTCGCGCTGGGCAACAACTTCGCCGCCACGGAAAGACAGATCGCCGACATGGCCACGGAGATCGCCCGCGGCGCCGCCGTCTTCGGGGTGAGTTCCGCCCAGGCCACGGCTCTGGCCGCTGCGCTGGCCGCCGTCGGCGTCAAGTCGGAGGTGGCGGGCACCTCCATCGGACGGGTTATGCGCATGATGGACGCCGCCGTCCGTAGCGGAGGGGAGCATCTGGACATCCTCACGAAGATCACCGGCAGGACCGGCGAAGAGATCAAGGATTTATTCCAAAAGGATTCCACGGCGGCTTTTGTCCTGTTCATCGAGGGGCTGAAGCGGGTCAGCGACGCCGGCGGTTCGACGGCGGACGCCATGGCGGCATTGGGCCTGGCTGACCAGCGTCTGCTCAAGACCATCCCGGTGTTGGCGAACCGCGCCGACCTGCTGGCCCAAGCTCTCGAGCTTGCCAACCGCGAGACCCAAAACGCCACCGCATTGAACGAGGAAGCGGCGAAAGCCTTCGAAAGCCTGAACAACCAGACGGAATTGATGTGGAACAACATCAAATCCCTCGCGCGGTCCATCGGCGAGGACCTGGCGCCCGGCGTCGCCGCCGCGGTCAAGGATCTTGCCGGACTCGCCGGCCAGGCCGGCGTCGCCTACGAACAACTCAAGCTCCTGGCCGGAGGGGATTACGACTTCGAAGGTTTGAGCCTCGGGAGCACCCGGGCAATCGTCGAGGAACGCCGCGCCGAGCTCCGGGAGATCGCCCATGAACTGAAGGAACTGGGCGACGTCGGGTTCCTGGACGACGCACTCGATTGGGGCCGCAAGGTGGCCCTGGAACGCCAGCTGGAGGAAAAGACAACCGTCTACCGGCAATGGGCGGCAAAGCTGGCGTGGATGCAGAGGGACAAGGAAGGCAAGCCTGGCCCGGCGATCAAGCCCAGCGGCCCCTCCGGTTCCGTCGAAGTGGACATCAAGGCGGCTCAGGACCGGGCCAAGCGGGTCGCGCAAATTGAGAAGGACTTGCAGCGGCAACTGTTCACCCTGACCCATGATGGGGCCGACCGCATCCGGGCCGAGTACGAACGGCTGGCCAAGGACGTGGAGGCGTTGCTGGCCCCGGACGAAAGCAACCAAGCCCAAGTGGATGCCCTGAGAACCCAAGCGGCGGCGGTCCGCGACGCCAAGCTGGCGAGATTGGCGGCAAGGGAACAGGAGACAACTGAGCGGATCACGGAAGCCAACCGCAAGATCATCGAAGGGCTTCGAGCCGAGCATGACGCGCTCGCCATGACCGACCGGCAGCGGTTCGTCTCCCAGGCATTACGGAGACTCTCGGCGGAGGCGGCCGATGCCGAGCGGAGCCAGGTGCGGGAACTGGCCGGCGCCCTGTTCGACGAGCAACAGGCCATGGAGGCCCGCAACAAAGCCGAGACCGATGCCGCCAAGCTCAAGGAGAAGGGCCGCGCCCTCACGGAAAGCCTCCGCACCGCGGAGGAAGCCTACAAGGCCGAGATCGCGGATTTAAACCGGCTGCTGGACGAGGGAGCGATTGCCCAGGAGACCTTCGCACGGGCCTCCGAGAACGCCCATGACCGCATGCTGCGGGCCAGCCGGGAATGGTCGGCGGGCGTGATCCGGGCCCTGCGCGATTACGCCGACGAGGCGTCCAATGCCGCCAAGCAGTTCGAACAGGTCACGACCCGGTCGTTGAAGGCCGGCGAGGACGCCTTCGTCCAATGGGCGGCCACCGGCAAGTTCAGCGCCGCCGACCTGTTCAACACCATCGCCGAGGAGGCGCTGCGCGCCGCTTACCGCATGGCCGTCATCAAGCCCTTCAGCGGCCTCCTGGAGAACGTGTTCGGCTCCATCGGCAGTAGTCTGTTCGGGGGTAGCGGGACCATTCAAGACGCCGGCGGCGGGCCGGTACAGATCGCCCATGCCGGCGGCGTCATTGGGAGCGACCATCTTGCCGCCCGTTCCGTTGATCCGGCGGTGTTCGATTCCGCCCCCCGGTTTCATTCCGGCGGTGTCATCGGTTCCGAGGTCCCCATCATCGCCACGCGCGGCGAGACCGTGTTCACGCCCGGCCAGATGCGGGTGCTGGGCGCGGGACTGGGGGAAAAACCAGAGGTCAAGGTTACCGTCAACGTGGACAACCGGGCGCCGGGAACGGAAGCCAAGGTTCAAACACGCCGGGACGGCAACGGCAACCTCGGCCTGGACATCGTGGTTGAGAAGGTGGAGGGACGGCTTTCCCGCAACATCGGGCGTGGCGAGGGGCTGGCTCCCACCCTGGAGCGCCGCTACGGCCTCAACCCGGCGGCGGGGAGTTATTGATGACGATCAGTTACTGTCCATTTCTTCCAAATCAATGTGGCGCGAGGCGTCCATGGAATCGTGCAAAATACGCACAACGAATATGCCGTCCTCTTCGATCGTGTAGAAGATGATGTGGCGAGCGCAACGATCACAGAACAACCCTGGCCAGACATGGTCAAGGGAACGGCCATGGCGAGGGTTGGCCGCCAGCCTTTTCAGGCCGTCGCATAGGCCAAGAAAATAGACATCGGCCTTGGCCTCGCCGAAGGTCCGGTACGAATAGACATAGATCCCGTCAAGATCGGCATCGGCTTTGTTGGAAAGGACGTAGTCAGCCATTTTGCAGCCGGGTCTTGGCTGCCTTCATGACGTCCTCCGCCTTGCGCGGGCTGCGCCCGCTCTCCATGCCCTCGGTAATCGCTGCCGTTAAATCATGAAGGCGACGCTGATCGTGACGGATGAGATCACGAATATAATCGCTGGCATTGGCGTATTTGCCGCCCTTTATCTGGCTTTCCACCCATTCCCGCATGGGATCTGGCAGAGAAACATTCATCGTGGCCATAGGCGCCTCCAGTCTTGGTGGTTATGGCATAATTTGGCAAAGAATGCCATTTTCCCTTGGATTTAGCAATCCCATGACCATCTCCTGGCCCGCCACCCTGCCGCTGCCCACCATCGACGGCGCTACACCCAGGCGCCGAGCCGCATCTCCGCGCGCTGGGTCCTGCGCCGGGACCAGTTCGCCTTGTTCGAGGCCTGGCGCCGCTGGCGCGCCAAGGAAGGCGGCGAGGGACTGGCTCCCACCCTGGAGCGCCGCTACGGTCTCAACCCGGCGGCGGGGAGTTATTGATTGAGCATTAAGAAACGTCAGGCTGCGTCGTGCAGAACCTTTGCCACATCGTCAGGCATTTTGGCGATAACTCGCAGGTAGCTTTGCGTGGCATTGTCGGGCGTCCGGCGGCCCTGTTCCCAGTCTCTTAAAGAGGCCACTGGAATGCCGTAGCGCTCGGCAAAAGCCCGCTGTGAAAGGCCGGTTTCAGCACGAGTTCGACGGGCCAGCATTGCGGTGTATCCCCGCTGGAATTCGTCGTCAGTGAGCGGCGCGTCGGCATCCGGTTCACCGGGGGGTGTCGTGGTATCTTTGTGTTTCGCGGTCATTGGCTTTCCTCACACTGATAACGCGGTACATGTCGCCGCGCGGGGTGAATACACAGACCCAAATCCGCTTATCGACCATGCCATAGGAAACGAAGCGTTCTTCGGCATAGTCAAACCGCACATCAAGAACATCCAACCGGTTGGTATCCGCCAGCACTCGAGCGCCAAAGGAAAGTGAAACCTGGTGCTTGGCTTGGTTGGCCGCGTCCTTGTCGAGGTCAAATTCGATCTGCATACGCAATCATACGGCATTGCCGGATACATCACAAGAAAAACATACGGCATTGCCGTATATGATCTAGAGGGATGGAGTTGAACAATCCCACGCCCATCACCTGGCCCGCCACCTTGCCGCTGCCCACCATCGACGGCTACGGCGTCTATCCCGGCGAGGCCATTCCGCGCACCGAGATGGAAGCCGGGCCGGCGCGGCAGCGCAGACGCTATACCCAGGTGCCGAGCCGCATCTCCGTGCGCTGGGTGTTGCGCCAGGACCAGTTCGCCCTGTTCGAGGCCTGGCGCCGCTGGCGCGCCAAGGAAGGCGGCGAGGGCTTGGTGCTGACCCTGGAGCGCCGCTACGGTCTTAACCCGGCGGCGGGGGCGTATCGGTAGCGAGAAAAGGTCATAGGCCAAGTTCGCCGTGTGAGCCGAGGCGTACCAGATCGAGGTTTTCGGCGTCCGGCTTGCGGTAGATCAGCACCAAGTCGGGCCTAATATGGCAGTCCCGGTGGTCCTTCCATTCCCCGGCCAGAGAATGGTCGTGGTAACGCTTTGGCAGCGGCTCATCGGCAACCAGCATGGCCACTACCTTCGACAGGCCAGCGTCGAGCGTCTTGCCGTGCCGGCCCTTATTCTCGCGCTTATAGTCGCGCTTGAAGGCTCCGGTGCGTCTAATCGTCCGCATGCAGGTCGGCCATCAGGTCTTCTACGTCGCCGACGGTGATCACGTCGCCGCGCCGCGCCGCCTTCATGGCCTCGATGGTTTCAGCATTGGGTACCAGCGGTTCGAAAGGCAGCCGCTTTTCGGTGGCGATGCGCACCATCATCAACCTGAAGGCGTCGGAAACGGTGAGCCCGATCGAAGCCAGCACGGCGGCGGCATCGTCCTTCACCTTCTCGTCGATGCGTGCGCGAACAACGGTGCTCATGATTTGAACCTCCATATATGGGCTACATTGTAGCTCATATATGGATTGATGTCCATGGAATACAAGGATCCCCCGTGTCTATCTCCTGGCCCGCCACCCTGCCGTTGCCCTCCATCGAGGGCTACGGCGTCCATCCCGGCGAGGCCATTCTGCGCACCGAGATGGAAGCGGGACCGGCGCGGCAGCGGCGTCGGTTCACGAGCGTGCCGAGCCGGATTTCCGTGCGCTGGGTGTTGCGCAGAGATCAGTTCGCCCTGTTCGAGGCCTGGTACCGCTGGCACGCCAAGGAAGGCGGCGAGTGGTTCGGGATCGACCTCCTGGGCGGCCTCGGCTTGGTCACCCACGAGGCCCGCTTCACCCGCCAGTTCGCCGCCCGCCCGCTGCCCGGCAACCGCTGGGAGGTCACCAGTGAACTGGAAATCCGCGAACGCCCGGTGCTCACCGAGGACGCCTCTTCGGTGGAGTTGCCGTTCCTGCGGCGCATGGAGCGCCATTACGGAGAGTTGGGGCTTGCCTTTTACGCCCTCGACCTGACCCAGGATTTCGGCATTCCGGTGATTATCGCCGTGGGCCATCGTGACGGGAAGAGCATTATGTTCGGGCTGGGCGCCCATCTCGACCCCCTGGTGGCCTTGAACCGGGCTTACAGTGAATTGAACCAGATGCTGGAACTGGAAACCGGATTCCTCGAAGCCGAGGAAGGGGATACCGAGCCCGAGGGGGCCATTGCCGACTGGTTCCGCACCGCCACGCTGGAGAACCAGACTTATCTCAAGCCCGATGCGCTTCCCGCCGTGGCCCTCGGGGATATGCCCAGTTTTAACGGCGCGACCCTGGCCGATGATGTGGACTACGCGCGCGGGAAATTCGAGGAACAGGGACTCGAAATGCTGGTGTTCGATCACTCCCGGCCGGAAGTTGATTTTTCCTGCGCCCGGGTGGTGGTGCCCGGCATACGGCATTTCTGGGCGCGGTTCGCGCCGGGCCGTCTTTACGACGTGCCGGTGAAGATGGGCTGGCTCGACAAGCCGAACAAGGAATCCGAACTCAATCCTATCCCCTTCTTTCTTTAAAAGTGATGAGGTGACGGCATGGCATCGGCCAAAACGGAAGTTATCTGGCGGTTCTGCGCGGAGGTGGACTCCGTGGCGCGCGATGGCGATCATATCGCCATTACGGTTCCGGACTGGAAAACCCTGCGCTTCAAGCCCGAGTCCGAAGGTATTGCCGAGGCGTTGCTGGCTCTGTTCGGTGATGGCGCAACCCTTGAGCATTTAAGGAAACTCGCCGCCGGAGATGGTGATGGCGGAGAGGAATCCGCAAAGGCACTGTCCTATTATCTCGAACGTATGTGCCGTCCGCGCCTGCTGGAACTGGTCCTGCGCCGCGACGGCAAGGACCTGGCGGTGGCCGTCAGCCCCTCCAATTCCTTCGCCTTTTATTCAGGAGGACTTCCCAAAGACGCATGGCGCTTTTCCCGCTTCGCCTATCTGCGCCGCGACGGGGAAGACATGGTCCTGCAATCGGGCGAAACCCCCTGCCGCATCACGGTTCTTCCTGGGGCGGCGAAGGCTTTCTCGGGATTTCTTTTCGATGGCGGTGGTGAGGCCGGAAAGCCCGTTTCCGCCGGTGGGCCGGGGGAACTGCTCTTTTATGCGGGGTTCCTGGAGCCGGCGGAGGAGGAAGAAGACCTGGACCGGCGCTGTTGGGAATTTCAGGACCGGCTGATTCATGAATGGAGCCGCAACAATACGGAAACCGACATTGTCGGCGGCACCTACCGTTTCAAGGATGCGTTTCCCTCGGCCCCGGCACTCAAACCCACCATGCCGGGGACGGTGATAGACCTGCCCAAGCCCAACCTCGAGGACGGCAGCATCGACAGCCATCCGCTGCTTTCCGTCATGGAGAACCGCAAGTCGGTGCGCGAATCCGGCCCCGAACCCATGAATTTGGAAACCCTTGGGGAATTTCTCTATCGCGTGGCGCGGATCAAGGAGGTGAAGGAAAGCTCTCTGCAGGATGTTTTGTCCCGGCCCTATCCCGCGGGCGGCTCTATCAACGAGTTGGAGTTTTATATTGCGGTGCGCCGGGTGGCGGATATGGAACCCCTTTTCTATCATTATGACGGTCTCGCCCATGCCCTGGTGGCTCTGGAGGGGACGGAAAAGGTGGTGGATAAAATCGTCAGGCGCGCGTCAGCCGCCATGGGTATGGCCGAGGGGCCGTTCCCCGACATGATAATCGTGATTACCACCCGTATGCCGCGCTTCGCCTGGAAATACCAGGGCATGGCCTATCGTACCACCCTCACCAATGCCGGGGTGGTGACCGAGGTGTTGTATCTGGTGGCCGCCGATATGGGGCTCGCGCCCTGCGGCACCGGCACCGGGGATTCCCGTCTCTTCGCCGAGGCCACCGGCATCAGCCCCTGGACCGAAACCTCCATAGGGGAATTCGTGCTCGGCTCCGCGCCTTAAGGGTGGGGGCGGCTCTCTTCACACTATCGGCCTGTTGTCGGCATTCAGTTCCAGGTGTGCTGAATCATGCGCCATGTTCCGTCGTCGCCGAGTTTATGGATGGCGACCAGATTGCCCGAGAAGACCTTGGTCTCTCCGTCCGCTAGGGCTTTGGCTGACCAGAGCGAGGTCTGGATCAGCAGATTCCCTTCGCGCCGCACTTGTAGAATCCTGATTTGATGATCGTGCAGTCCCTTATCTATCCCCGCCTGGAAAAAGGCGCGGATTTGTTCGCTGCCGTTGACGGCATTGCTGCCGGAGGGCACAACCTGACCGTTATTGGCATAGAGGTTGGCCAGCGTTTCTGCGTCACCGGAATTAAAGGCGGCGTTCCACTGTTCGTTGAGCCCGCCAACAGTCCTTTAAGGGCTTTCCGCGGCGATACTCGAAGAGCCGACAAGGACGATGAAGGAAAATGCGGTGATTAAAGTCTTGATCATGTCTTATCCTTTTATGGGGTTTATGAATATGGTCGATGGGGATAGCCCCGCCGGTCATACTTTTCAAAGTTCGGCAGGGATAACTCAGGGCGCGAACTGGGCCACGCCGTCGCGGAAGGACCAGTCCACATCACTGTTCTCGGCGATGGTGATGAGCACGTTGGCAGGATCGATGCCGGGATCACGGCTCAGATTCTCCACCACCTTTTTATAGAAGGCTTTCTTTTTCTCGGGAGCCCGCCCGCCGCGCATGATGAGAAACATCATCACCCGGTCCCCCTCGCGCCCCTGAAATTCGAGACAGTGGGACGCTACTTCGTGGATCACCTGATAGCGGTCGTCATCGGGAAATCCCATGGTTTCGATAACGGCGGAGTTTACGCCATCGGCGACCGCCTTGACGTATTCGGGCGGCTTGCCTTTGAGGATGGATATATTGACGAACGGCATGTGCCTTTTCCTTACCTGTTAGGTCTTTCCAGAATGGCGATTCATGTACGCTGTTTACTAATTCATATCAAGACGCTTTCTTTTAATAAATAAACCATTGAAAAATATGTATTAATATATTTAAATGTTAACTATATTTAACAGCTGAAACGGCATGTGATGAATGATGATGTGATGGAGAGGCTGCGTGAGGTGCGCCGCGCCCACGGATTATCGCAACGGGAGCTGGCGCGCCGTTCCGGCGTCGCCAACGCCACCATCTCGCTCATTGAATCGGGCAAGACCAATCCCTCGGTGGGCGCCTTGAAGCGGGTGCTGGCCGGGATTCCCATGGACCTGGGCACGTTCTTCAGTTTCGAGCTTACCGGTTCGGGAAGCGCCTTTTACCGAGCCGAGGACTTGGTGGAGATTGGCAAGGGGCCGGTCTCCTACCGGCTGGTGGCGGCGTCGCGCCCCGGCAAGGCGGTGCAGATACTCCATGAGCATTACCAGCCGGGGGCCGATTCCGGTCGCGTGTTGTTGACCCACGAAGGCGAGGAAGGGGCCGTCGTTTTGCGCGGCCGTCTTGAGGTCACGGTGGGAAAGGAAACCAGAACCCTTGGCCCCGGCGAGGCCTATTACTTCAACAGCAACATTCCCCACCGCTTTCGTAACACCGGTGGCGAGGTATGCGAGTTGGTGAGCGCCTGTTCGCCGCCCTCCTTCTAAAGGTGGTTGTGGGGCTGTAATGGACAAGCGCGCTATGAAGAAGTTCCGGGATCGATTGGGGGCCATGAAGGCCGAGTTGGAGGCTCTGTCGCGGGCCACGGCGGAGACGCGTAAGCCGGTGACACTGGACCAACAGGCGGTGGGCCGGGTGTCGCGCATGGACGCTCTCCAGGGCCAGGCCATGCAGGTGGAGACGGAAAGCCGCCGCAGGCGGGAACTGGTGCGCATCGAGGCGGCCTTGGCGCGCATGGAAGAGGATGAATACGGCGTTTGCGTGGCCTGCGGCGAGGAGATTGATCCCCGCCGTCTCGACCATGATCCGGCCGCCGCCGTCTGTATTGATTGCGCCGGCAAATGATGGGGCATTGAAGGAGGGATTGAGACAAGGCCGGAGAGGTGCCGTCTTGCGGGCGATGGGGCAATGGGGTAAGACTTTTCACCCGCGCTGGCCTTTTACGTCCCCTTCGTCTAGAGGCCTAGGACACCGGCCTCTCACGCCGGCAACAGGGGTTCGAATCCCCTAGGGGACGCCACTACTAAAACGGCTGTTTTATGCAGTTTTCTGCGGCTTTCCGAAGCCCAAAAGCACCCCTATATTACACCTTACCGTAGCAATTCTGTAGTAATTTCTTAACGGTGCGGGGGGCCTCTTTGCTATGGAAGTTTTTTCACAGGGATAAGCCGAAGAAGGGGGCACCAGGGGGGCAGGGGTGGCCTCTTTATGAGAAGGAAAGGTGGCTCAGAAATTTCTATAATAAATTTTGAGGTAGGCGTTTGCTGCTCGGTCTAGGGTCTAGTCGCTGAGTCTAGTGGTATCAACCGAACATATTTATCACCCACTCAGGCGCTCCAAATATAAAAGAGTATAATCCTGTGGGTGCTGCGATGATCATCGTGGGTGGGAAAAACAGTGCTGCGAACATGAGAAAGCTGCCTAATTGAATGGCCATCCAGACCCAATAAGCCATCCCAAGAGACATCGAACCCATTAGTGCTAAGCCTACTGCTGACCCAAACAGGTATCCAAAAAAATCCTTAATTGCTTCCATTGCTTTCCTCCCAGAGGATATTCATCTTATGGTGGTGGGCCATAAAACACAAAGAGATCAAGCCAGAACAAAGCAGGCCGAATTGCTGAGTTTGCTACACCGGATTGGATAAATATCTCTAGATCAGCAAAGCCAAGAATACAAAATGTCCAGCCCATAGGAACAACCTGCAATGAACATTGATAAGAATTATTACCTTTTTCTCATATCAACTGATGGAACATGCCTTCAGTCTCCTCCTGTGCCGGGGTTAGATCATCGAATTGTCAGAAATATAATTTTTTTTAAATGCTCAAGTGGAAGTCTCCTCCTTCCATTTTCTGACATCAGATATGTTGAATGGGTGGCGGTGGGGGCATTTTTTTTAAAGATTTGATAATGGCTAATATTTTTGTTGAGAGTGAACCAAGCGCTGCCCCACAGGGCTTTCATGTAATCATGTCAATGGCCACCCAACGGGAATTAATGAAAGCGTCCGTCCCTCAAAAACGGATGGAGACGAGCTATGCGATGGACTTAAGTGATGGGTTTAATCTTCTCGTTAAAATGAACGGAAAGGCCTGGCTGAGGCAGCTAAAGGAAGAGCTGCAACCAAGACATGCGGACAAATCTAGTGTTGAATATCAGGAATTAGCGTATTTATTTAGTTCAGGCATAAGCATGCCGACGGAAATGATGTTTCTTCCAGGTCCGGATACAGGTTCACCTGAACAGGAACCTGAAATCATAGCCACCAGAAAACAAAAACCGGTGCCAAAAAAAGGCAAACAGACCAGGAAAAAAACTTCCGGGAAAGCGAGCGAAAAAGGTAAAAAAATAAAGAAAAAGGTTGGCACGAAATCAGCCGGTAAGGGTAAAAGGACTAAACAAAAAGAAGGCACTAAATCAGCGGACAAAGGAAAAACGACTACGAAAAAGGCCAAGCCTCAGAAGGTTAGAAAGGCCAAGCCAAAATCACGTCCAACCAAGAAGAAGGGTTCAAAGTAACGGTTTTCAATGAACTTCCTTACCTGGCTGAAATCATTTCTAGATTTTCAATCTCCAATTCACTTTTACCATAGTCAAAAAAGGCCCAATCTGACGATGATTTAGTTACCATTTTAAATGTTACAGACTGTTTTTCTTTAAGCCTTTTATCTAGATAATCATACAAAATTTGAAGGTTCGTATATTGTCTGCCATCAACAGCTAAGATGATATTGTCGGCTTGGAAGCCATTCTCTTCAGCCAGAGAACCCGGAGCAACCTTGTGTATGACCGGTAATTTTTCTGCTTTAATGATTTCCGAGTTGTCGAAGATTGGCCCTCTACCAATGAGTATTCCTGAAAATTTTATCCCCTTGCGATCGATAACAAGGGGTTCCGGCTGAAGATGGCCAGGAATTTCTATTTCATTGTCTCCTCTTCTGATTATCAGGGTGAAATTTTCATAGTTGCCACGAAGGGCATAGAACAAATCAGACAAATTATATATTGAGCCGTCATACCCTTTTACCCCCATGATTTCATCGTCAGGTTTCAGGTCCAATGCCTCCTTTGAGAGATTGTTTTTGGCTACGATCAGGGACTGTCCCAGGAACATTACGGGAAATTTTGGTGGTGAAGGGTCAATGCCGTCCCTTAGGAGATCGAGGATGTCACAGGAAAAAAATATTGGATCAGAAAAATTTGTATTTTGATCATATTCATCATCGACAGATGAGGTGTTAATTCCGACTACTTTTCCTGTATCTAAACTGAGAAGTGGGCCTCCTGAATTACCAGGATTAATGGCAGCATCCACCAATAAGCTTGAGTCTTCTTCTGATATCCCTGAAATGATTCCCTGGGTTCCCGTGTATTCAAATCCATACGGATGGCCATAGGCCCCAACAGGATGTCCTGTAGCTGGCCATTGATCACAGTCCAATGGTGCTGCAACCAAATCGTCAGGGGCAGAGTTTTTGTTTATGGCTAATACGGCTATGTCTCTGTGTGTAGAGGGATCAACATAAATTTTTCTTGCTTTTGCCGTTGATCCATCAATGAAAGTTACTGTTACTTTAGAGGGGGACCATCCAACTATGTGGGCGTTTGTGATGATCCACCCACGGTCTATATCGACAACAAACCCTGCTCCTTCGGTTGAGCCTGGCTCATCCTCGATAAAAGCATCCTGTATTCTTGCATTGATTTTCACCGTGTAATTGGCGGCCTCTTCAAAAATTTTTTCTGTGTCAGCGGCTAAAACATTTGATCCCCAAAAGGGGGGTAGAAAAAAAATTGAAAGTATTATGATGCGAAAAAGCATTGATTTTCCTCCTCGTCTTACCGGCGGTTCATTTTAAGACGGATTTCGGATGATTTATCCAGAAATAAAGGCAAGTTCTTTGAGGTGAAAATCTTGTTAAGGGCTACTCAAACCGCCCTCAATGTTCGCTTATGGTCAACAGCAGATATAGATATGTCCTAGCTCTGACCTTGAATAGGGGCGCATCGCTGTCAGAGCGCCGAGGACTCGCATCAGAAGGCCTAGACTGCTATGCCCCATAAGAATAGATGCCATCAATCTGGGGGCATCCTGGAGGCATTTTATGGGTCTATTCTTTCCTAATGCTTGGTTTGTCATAATTTGGGATTGGAATTATTTATAATTCGCCATTTTCCATTTGGTAATTTATATCCCTGTAAATCTCCAGACTCCAATTTTTCATAAATGGCAGACTCACTTTGATCCATTTTGTATGCGGCGATTGCAACATTGGATGTGCCCTCAACCAAATCAACTTCCCAGTTGCCGGAACTGTCTTTTCTGCCGCGGAGTGTTCCCTTCTCTAAAAGTTTAATCAAAGCAGGTTCCTTAAAACCCAACAATTCAGAGGCGATAGTGGGATCATAATAACAATCACCAAAGCCAGGGGTCATGTCATCTGGAGGTCGGGAAGAAAACATCGAAAAGACCCAGCCAATCGATTGAAAAAACACCAGCGGGAACATCTCATATATTCCGAAAGCTGCGGCTGTAGTAAATAATACTACTGTAATTTTGCTGCCCGTATCCTCTACCTCTACCATCTCGTATGATTGACAGGGAGGATTTTGGGGACATTCATAGCTTGGCGAGACACTGTCCCATGCCATGGGGGCAACAATAATCCAGAATAATATTCCCGCGACAATCCCCAATTTGTTTTCGTCTATGTTGAGTTGCATAATTATTATCCCTCAGAATTTACGATTATTGCTGCGCCATTGGAGCATGACTGTTCCCATGTCATAACCGTATTATCTGGTCTTAGATCATACTTTTTCCTTTAAAAAGGGTAGGCCTGATAACCCAAGTTTTCCTAGGAAAATCGTATTTGCAATACGACAAATCTCTATTCTGATGATGCTTATAAACACTGGTGAAACACTTAATAAGTAAAAAATGTTCTAGTAACAGGGTATGTATTATATAATGTAGGGCATCAAGGTTTACTTGGTTTTTACATAAATAATCTTAATATATTGAAATCAATGAATATTTGGGATTGAAGGAAGCTCTAAATTCAAAAAAGCTTCATGCATCCTTTGATCTAAAATCTCTTTGTGGTTCGTTTCCACGATGAAGCTGTCATGTATGTTGAGAGCGATAATGCCCTCGTCCATCAGAGACATCATTACAAATTCAGAAATTCCAGACCCCTTGTTTTGTAGTTCGCGGCTAATGCACGTGAAGAGATTATGGCTGATACGGCTATGTTTCTCTTTGAAAGCATCTATGAGGCCATAGATATCCATACCCCTGTAAGCTTCGTTCAGACCATACTTGTCAAACAGAGATAGCTTAGCCTTAGTAGAGCTTTCGGTATTAACAGCAGTCCAGAAAACCTTCTTCATGAAATCTCTTACACCTGCAGGCTGATTTGGCAGAAAGTAAGGGTCATCGTTTTCCTCAAAAAAATCCCAATAATTTAGCCCCTCCATTCCATAGAGGAGATGAATGTGCATCGCGCTGTAATCACGTTCCACAGTGGGGTTGCCATTGATGAGGATGTGTTTGCGAAGATGTTTCGGTATGTTTTGCCACCATGGGCCATAGAAAAGGCCTCCTTGATCGAAAGATTCCCGATTAAAGATTCTGCGCGATCTTTTCTTGTTGTAATTTATGAATATCGAAGCCGAAGCCATTTGAGCTTCGCAATCTGGTGAGAGGAAAATCTCCGCCTCTTCGATGTGGGAATTATAGGCAAGCAGTGATTCCCTCATTCGCCTGATTTCAGGTGTGTCCTTGTAGTCGATGTCTTTCTTGTCCTGGTCCCTGAGGATGATGACCTCTTCATCCGGAGCAGGCCTGATCATGTCGAAAGTGATGGCTTGCTGTTCGAGGAAGTTAATGAGCGGTTGGGTTGCCTTTATGCGTGATAGTTTCCCTCTCCCCCAATCGTGATTGAAGAAACCCGGGACAAGTTCTGCATACTCTAACTCCCCAAGCCCATCGGCAACACGTCTTACAGGCGTCCATTTGATATCGAGCCTGTTATAGCGAGGGATTACGGAATAGCGAGAAGGGCTTCTGGCATAAGCGGTGTAGCGATCCGGATGCAGAGCATGATTGTGATACAAGTTGGCCAGCACCATGGTCAGAGCCTGTCGCATCTTACCCAGGTTACCTATCCTTGCGGCCTCAGTCTGACGAAGCTGGCTGAGCAATAGCTCAACGGCCCCTAAAAACTGAGGTGAGGTGGTTGTGAGATGAATATCCAGAGGTTCGGAGAAGTCTAGCTCTTGGCCTCTTTCATGCTGCTGTTCGCTGAGGGAATCTTCTATGTTTGGTTCTGAATAGTCATCGTCATATGGCATTTGTTATCCATTTTGAAAAATCAATTTTGGTTTATCGAACTGTGGGTCTGAAGGAATAGATGGCCAAAAAAGGCCTCCCTCCAAACCAGAAAAAATATCAATATGTTAAGGCTTCATTAGATGGGCCAAATCCAGCCCATCATAACGGATTTTTGCTACAGCCTCGGAGAGAACCTCAACAGGGTAACCCCTACCATATTGACTGGTTACCGATCCGTCCGAATGTCCTAACAAAGCTTTTGCCACAGGCTCTTCAATCCTTGCGGCTCTCAACTCATCAGTAAATGTATGACGGAAAGAATGAAATACAAGATGGGGATCGGAAATTTTTAGGCTGTTCAGGAAACGGCGGAAATGTTTGCTGAATGGTTTTGGTGACGCGCCCTCGAATACGTCTTCCTTGCCCTCCATGGCTGCAATATGTGCCAGGAACCCACAATCGAGAAGGATAGGGTGAATAGGAACGATCCTTATACCCGCCTTGGTCTTGGCCGCTACGACCTCAATAACATGTGAATCCGAAGTTTCCTTGATGTGTTGAGGTTTGAGGCCCGTTATCTCTCCTAAGCGCATCCCAGTGAAGAGGGCGACCAGAGGCAACCAGTAGCGGTAGTTTTTTACGATGGTTTCGCCGGATTGGTCCCATAAACGTTCAGATTTCATGCCTGTATAGATAGGGGCATGAAAGATGGTCTGGAGATGGTCGATCTGAAAAGGATGACGCTTGTCTTCTGCCCGGACGGGATCAGGAACTCTAAGGCCTGAGGCAGGATTTCCTTCGTAAAAGCCCTGTTTATCCGCCCAGGAGAACAAGCTGGATAAGGTTCCAAGATAGGCATTGGCAGAGCCGGGCTTCATGGGGTTTTCACCGGCTCTTTCGGAGCGAGAAGCTGCCTCATGACTACTCATGTCAGGGTATTTCTTGGCCCAATCAGCGGGGAGTTTTTGCAGAATTTCTTTAACTTCCCGTATGTGAGAACGCTCGATCGATGCAACGGGAATCTGTCCATTAAGGGTCTGGCGAGCAAAATCCAGATTGGCCGTGTATTTTTCCAGTGTCTTCGGTTTCCAGACGTCCTTATGCTCATTGAGGAATCGTTTGATAAGCTCATCAAGGCAGATAGAGGTGCCTGAGGGATGATTTTTGGGTGGAGGAGCGGATAACGGCTCTTCCTGGAACAGAGAATCTCTCGGTCCTGAATCAAAATCACCCGCTGTTCGATCATAAAGGATGGTCTGAATGTCCTTCAGGGCACGGAGAACATAGTGTGCGAGTTGTCGATACTCTTCGCTGTCCTGATCTAGCGAGATTCCCTCGGTCTGGGAGATTTCATCTATTTGTTCGGAAGCCTGGCTTAACTGATTTTGTCCAATCCACCGATCAAGATTTGATTCCATTTCAGCTATATGGTCGAGGATATGTTGTGCCTCATTCTTTTTAAGGGATTGGCTCAACCGGTCAGCCTCAGCCTGGGCGAGGGTTTTTTCAAAAAATCGCCTGGCAACAGCCTTCAGTTCATCCTGAGTCAGCTTCGTATCATTCCTGGCCATAGAGAAAACCTTCCACGTTTCGACCTTGATGAGTGTCGCCAGTCTTTGAGCACGGCTGAGACGTTTTGTCTCCAGACTACGTGTAATTTCTTTGCAGCCAAATCTCTCAACGAGGTCTGCAGGGATTGTGACTCTCAGATAGTAGATACCATGAGGACGTTTTTGGAGGTTCTGGATATGAGACATTGGTGGCTCCATACTGTAGCAATTCCGTAGCAATTGCTTATGGAGCTTCGGAGAGAATCGCAGTTTTCTGCGGTTTTTATGGTTTTGACATCCCCTCCCCTAGGGGACGCCAATCTTTTCCGCACATTACCGCTATTAACGGCACATTCCCGCCCCTTCGAGGATCACAAAACCGATACGTAACGTGCGTCCCGAGGCGGCGTTGATTTTCTCCACAAGGCTTGGTGTCCGGTCGGTCTGACCGTCATGGCCGAGGCGCTGGTTGAGGAAATCTACCAGCTCGGCTGGCGGGGAGGGGTCGGAAGGATTTTCGGCTCTCCAGACCATCAGGCATTGCTCCGCTGTAGGGGTATCGTTTTTGCCTTCCCTTAAGGGCGGAATGTAATAACCGTAGCGCAGATTGACGACGCGGGAATCGGTAAAGCGCATGCGCAGATTGCCGCCAATATGTTCATCCTGGGCGAGGATGGAGCCGCCAACAAAACCGGCGGCGGCGATGTCTTCGGCTATTGCTGCATAGGGATCGCTGAGTCT
Organism: Alphaproteobacteria bacterium; assembly: GCA_016776635.1. Lineage (GTDB taxonomy): Bacteria > Pseudomonadota > Alphaproteobacteria > UBA11136 > UBA11136 > UBA11136. The sequence goes on along the minus strand of JADHSZ010000004.1, from coordinate 50,213 downwards.
GCATTTGTTACACAAGGGATCGCCGAGGGTTCTCTGGGCGGTCCAGAAGGCGGTGACAAGGAGCGGAACAATGGCCAGGGTGATGGCAAAACGGCGGATGGATTTTTGCAGATGTTCCCCATTTTCAGGGGCCAGGTTGACGCGCCAGAAATAATAGAGCGGCGCGAGAATGAGGATGGGCGGCATCCAGCGGGCCTTGAAATAACTGATACCCATGACGAAAACGCCAAGCACGGCCAGCCCGAAAATGATGATCAGGAAACGCCCCAGAACCCGTCCCGAAACCTGGCGCCGGCGTTCTTCGGTGGTCTCTGGCGCGGCTCTGCGGCGGAGGCCCTGGGGGAAGAAGATCAGGCAGAAAATCCACAAGGGGGACAGAAAAGACACCGTGGAGAGGGCGAGACGGCCAAGGCCCACGGCTACTTGTCCAAGATATCCGTCGGGAGATTCCATCTCCATGGTGCGGTGATAGACATCGCTGTAGGAATCCGGCGACACCATCATTCCGGCCACCGAAGGCAGGGCGAGAGCTGTGGCCACGAGGAGAGAAAGGCCCATGAGGGGAGTGAGAATCCGTTTCCGGGAGTGTTCTTCCATGAGGGCGGCAAGAATGAGCGCCACGGCGAACAGGGCAAATCCGTATTTGGCGTTCAAACCCAGCGCGAGGGCACAGCCGAGCCACAGATAGTCGCGGGCGCGGCCTGTGTCCAAAACCATGAGAAGGGCGTGAAAGGTGGCAAAACAGGCGGGAATCAACAAAGAGGTATGGGTAAACCCCTGATGCCATCCCCATCCCACGTAATAGATGAGAAGAGGGGAAAAGGCGGTAACGGTGGCGAGTCGCGGATCGGGGATCAGGCGGCGCGCGCAGAAAAAGGAAAAAACCAGCGCCGTGAACATGAGGCCATAGCGCAATAGGCCCAAAGCCGGAAGGCCGGGGCCGAAGATCTTGAAGAGGCCGTAAAGAAGCCAGGTATAGAAAGGCGGCTGGCTGGGGTTATAGCTCAGCGCCCAGGCTTGCGCGAAAACAACCTGTTCCACATCATCGGTACCGACGGTGGAGGACAGAATCAGCCGCAGGGCAAAGAAGAAGGACACATAACACAATGCCAAAAAGACGAAGCCCGATCCGCTGGCGTCCAGGGGCCATTTTTTGGTTGTTAGGCTCGTATCATCGATGGAGTTGTTCACGTCTTTGAGTCTCTCTCGCCGCGGAGTGGTCTGGAAACGGTTATAGAAAGTATCGTGGCGGACGGGGGAGAGCTATCGTAGAAAGTCATATGGTCAAAAAAACACACAAGCCCCCGAGGGTGTTATGACCTCATCCGTATCAGACAACGGCCCTGAATCCGGGGGCGCGCCATCCCATTGCCCGGTGTGCCTGTCTTCCGTTTTCTCGTCCTATGGCGAAAAAAACGGTTGTTCCGTCATTCAATGCGCTTCCTGCGATTATATTTTCTGTCATCCCCGCCCGGCCCAGGAACAATTGAACGAAATGTATAAGGGCGGTGACGGGGAAGGCGCCGTTGACGAACATTTTTTTCCCAAAGCCTCGTCGCGCAGACGCCGCGCCTTTTTCAACGCTTTGAAATTACGGCGCTATATCCGGGGCAGGCGAGCTCTGGACCTGGGTTGTGGGGGTGGCTTTTTTGTTGATGCGGCCCGCCTGATGGGGGGCGACAGCCACGGTCTCGATGTTAATGGCCATGCCATCGCCTATGCCCGGCGGCGGTTCCCGAAATGTCAGTTCCACCTGGGTTCGTTTGGGAGCTTCAGGGGGAAAATCGGGGAGTTTGATTTTATCTATTCATCGGAAGTAATCGAACACGTCAACGACGTGGAGGACTATATGGATTTTCTGTCTTCCCTCATGCGTCCCGATGGCGTTGTGTTCATTACCACTCCCGATATCGAATGGAAGGGCGGGGCCGAGAATCCTCTGGAATGGGATGTGTTCTCGCCACCCATCCATATCCAGTTCTTTTCCGAGGAGACGCTTGTCCGGTTATTCCGGCGCTATGGCTTTGTTTCTCTGCGCCGTGTTCCCGATCGCGGCGCCGGGCTCAAAATGCTGTTCCAGAAACAGGGCTGAACCGCTCTAGGCTTCGTCCAGCCTCATGACGGCAAACAGCAATGCCGAGAGCAGGAGATAGCTTCCCTGCCACCATGCGGACCAAAACGAGACATTGGCCAGGCCCGACATCCAATATATTCCGTTCAACGCCAAGACCCCGCCGATCAGGTAGTTTGGCGGCCTGCGCAGGAGTTCGCGCAAAAACAAAAACAGCGCCGCCAACAAAGCCGCCATGCCTACTCCGCCGGTTTCGGCAAAGATCTCAATCGCCCAGTTGTGGGGATGGGCCGGGATATATTGCTGATTAAAATTGGGAATCTTTATATTGGCGCCGGGAAGCCGGTTGATAAGGTCGGGGCCATGGCCGAACCAGGGCGCATCCTTCGCCTTTTCCAGGGTAAAGCCCCAGATGATCTGCCGGTGCTTGTCAATCAGGCCGAAAGGAATTTCAAAGCTGGTATCATTGGTGATAGGCGGCGCCGGCAGCCGGTCGATGATCGACCATGAGGACGACGCCATAATCAGGACGACCGCGCCCCAGGCTAGCCGGTGGGGAAGGTTGCGGACCAGCCACCAGACGAAGAGAAGAAAAGCCCCCCCGCCAAGGCCAAGAAATCCGGCACGGCTCTCTACCACGTAAATAACACCCACCAATACCGGCACACAGGCAAATCCCAGCCAGCGCCAGAGACCCCCCTGTGAAATTCCGGCAACCAGGGTCACCGGAATGAGACAGGCGGCAACGGAGCCATAGCCCTTGAGGATTTTAAAGAGGTCTCCGGCGAAGCTGTATTTCAGGAAGTCGGGGGTTTCCGGTTCGTAATACCGGCACAACAGCACGAAGATACCGCACAGCAGGGTGGCAATTAAAAGTGTGCGAAGACCGAGTTCCAGGGCCTTTCTGTCGCTGGATAAATGACGGCACAGCATCACCGCCACGGGGATAAAAACCAACGTGCGGCCCCATTTTTCCAAAGAGCGCTCGGGTTCGAACGAGCCCAGGGCGCTTATGAGCCAACAGGCGAAAACCAATAAAACCGCTCCGCCCACAAGCGTAAAGGCGTGTCCCACCGTGTTTTTGATCAAGGCGCCACGGTCACAGCTCGCGGCCACCACAAGAGACACCACAAGAATTGTCATGGCCCCGGCCATGGTTGCCGGCCCCAAGGCCACAAGAGGCACGGCAAGCCCGGTGCCCAGCGCCGCCGCCAAGGAAGACAGGCGCAACAACTGAGCTTGAAAGGGGGTGTGAGGAAGATCGGGCATGGTTCTCGTAGTCATCAGGGAGACCGTGACTTAATGCACATTTCCCGAAGGGTCAACATAAGGCCGCCCGTGGCCGCGGACAGGGGAGGGGTTTCCAAAGGGAGTAGCCAGTTCATTCCCGTTATGTGAACATCAGGCCGTGAATGTGTTTTTCAATCGGAGGCCAGCATGGAATCAACCAATGCAAACGACCTTGAACAGGGCCGGGACTTTCTGGCCTGGATCAGCAGGGGGAGCATCGAGTCCTTTACTGGCGCTGTCATGACCACGCCTACCCTCATGGATGAATTGTCCCAGATTGACTTTTCCCCCAATGCCACCGATGCCATCGCCGCCTTCGCCAACGCCCATGGCTTTCATTTCACCGGCGCCGAGTTGAGCGACTATCTGGAACGGAAAATCGAGAACGATCTCAGCGAGCGCGATCTGCGCCATCGCCGGGAGCTTTTGGAACGCCGGGACCGCGGCGATATCCCGATGCCGGTGCCCATGGACCGGGACTGCGCCGCGGGAGGGCAGGTTCTGGATTACGAGGACGGCTTTACGCTGGACCGACGGGGAATCCTGGAGGGCGAGAGCATTGCGGCACGCCAGGTTCCCGCCATTGCTGACCTGGTGGCGGTAATCCGGGAGGTTCTGGTCCGCGCTTTCTATCCCCATGCCCCCCGCGAGGCCCACGGCAAGCTGGACCTCGAAACCTATACCCGGATCGTGAAGGAAACCTATGAGGCGTTTCTTGAAGACGAGCGAATTCATCCCATTATGACCACCCTCGTGGAGCAGATGGGAATGGATCCGGCGCGGGTGATCTATGAATGGCCGGGATTCCGACTGGTCTTTCCCGAGGGAAGCCCAGCGCCGGGGTTTTATCGAACCACCGTTTCGGGCTTTCTGCCGGCCCACCGCGACACCTGGTACGGCTCGCCCCAGCACCAGATCAATTTATGGGGGCCGGTCTGGCCCATTGCCGCCGATGCCACGCTGCAGGTGTTTCCCCGCTACTACCTCAAAAGCATCGAAAACGCTACGCTCGGCTACGATATCTGGCGGCAATATGTGGGGCTGGGGCTGGCGCCCGCCATCCGCGAGACGGTGAACCGGGACCGCGTGGTGGCCCCGCCCCTGGAGGTGGGAGACGTGTTCTGTTTTGCTACCCACCATCTTCACGCCAGTGCCGTTCATAGCGGCGACACCACTCGCATCAGTTTCGAACTCCGCCTTCTTCACCGGGATGATGAAGGGGCTGATTACGTGCCGCCCAATATCGACTATTATGGCTGTGGCGAAATCTACAAGGGATGGTACGGACCCGACGGCAAGGAAATCCCCTGACGGCAGCCTGATAATCCTCTGTGGCGCGGGAAGGCGGAATACACCTCCCCGTTTCCCTGTGGCACACAAGATTGTAGGATGCCCGGTCAGGCCTTCAGAGTGAGGTAATTAAGGAGGCCCACAGGGGGGAGAGATGTCGGACCTTTTCCGCGACGAAGCGATCAGGAAGCTCCGCAGTCCGGAGCAGCTGGATACGGCGCTCAGGCTTACCTCACCCATTGGCTGGCTCAGCCTTACCGTGATGTTCGTCATCGTTGCTATCGTCACCGTCTGGGGCGTGGTGGGGAGCGTGCCGGTCCAGGTCAAGGGCATGGGTGTTATTCTCGACCGTGGCGGGGTCGTCTACAGTGTGATTGCGCCCGCCGCCGGGCGTATCGATTCAGTCGACGTGAAGGTGGGCCAGATGGTGAAGAAGGGCGCCCGCCTCGCGGTGTTGTCCCTGCCCAGCCGCGAGGCCCAGCTGCGGGATGCCCACCGCACCCTGAATAATTTGCAGGGCCAGTATGACCGCCAGTCGGCGTTCTCGGTGAAGGATGTGAGCAGCCGCAAGGCCAATATGCGGGATACCATCACAGCCCTCAATGCCAAGATCACGGCCGATAAGAATCACCTGGATTTCCTGCAGCCGCTCTACGAAGCCCAGCAGGAGGAGCTGGCAAAAGGATATATCACCCGCAAACAGCTGGAGCAGACGCGCAGCGATATCTTTGCCACCGAACAGTCCATCCGCGACAGCCGCAACAAAATCGCCGAGGCGCGCTCCGCCCAGGTGGAATTCGAGAACCAACAGCGCCGCACCCTGTCCGAACTGGAACAACAGGTCATCACCGCCGAAAACAGTCTTGAGGAGGTCAAGACCTCCCTGGAGACGGAAAAGGAAATCTTCAGCCCCGTGGACGGCCGCGTCACCGAGATCGACGTCAAGCTCGGCGCGCTTGTGAAGACCGATGGCCAAGTGGCCGTCATCGAGAAGTCCGGCAAAGACTTGGAGCTGGTCACCTATTTTGAGATCGGCAAGGGCAAGAAAATCCATCCCGGCATGTCCGCCGAGGTGGCGCCCTCCTCCATAGAGCGTGACCTTTACGGCAGCATCAGGGGCAAGGTGGATACGGTGAGCGACCTGCCGGAAACCCAGGCCGGGCTGATGGCGGTTTTGGGTAACGAGGCGCTGGTGGAGAAAATGATGGGCGCCGGGGCCCCCATCAAGGTGGTGATCTCGCTGAAGAAGGATCCCAAGACCTTCAGCGGGCTTAAATGGTCGTCTTCCAAGGGTCCGCCTCTGAAGGTTACCACCGGCGATACGGCCTTTGCCTCGGTGACGGTGCGCGAGGAACGTCCCATAAATCTTGTGGTTCCCATATTCAAGACCTGGGTCACGGGAGGCTGACCGGTGGCGCCAGGGGGGAAGACAGGGGAGAAGGCGGCCTGGTCCGGCCCCATGAAACGGGTGCACACGCCCACGGTCCTGCAGATGGAGGCCGTGGAGTGCGGTGCTGCGGCGCTGGCCATTATGTTGGCCTATTACGGGCGCTGGGTGCCGCTGGAAGAGCTGCGCGTGGCCACTGGCGTCTCCCGCGACGGGGCCAAGGCCGGCAACGTGGTCAAGGCGGCCCGCGGTTATGGCCTCGACGCCAAGGGGTCCAAGGCCGAAGCCGATGAGGCCCTGGCCAGCCAGACTCCTTTTATCGTTTTCTGGAATTTCAATCACTTCCTGGTGGTGGAAGGCGCCGACAAGACGCATGTGTGTGTTAATGACCCGGCCTCCGGGCCGCGCCGCATCACCCGCCAGGAATTCAGCGACGGCTTTACCGGGATCATGCTGGAAATGGAGCCGGGTCCGGATTTCCAGAAAGGCGGTGAGCGGCAAAGCCTGTTCAAGGCCCTGGCCTCGCGGTTGCACGGTTCCCAGGGAGTACTGGCATTTGTGGTTCTGGTGACGCTGATGCTGGTGGTGCCGGGGCTGTTGATGCCGGCCTTCCTTAAGAACTTCATCGATAATGTGCTGACCCGGGGCGATAACGACTGGCTGTTGCCGATCCTGGTGGGGCTGGCCTTAACGGCTATATTCAGTTCGGTGCTGACCTATCTTCAGCAACGCTATTTGCTGCGGGTCCAGATCAAGCTCGCCATATCTTCCGCCGGCCAGTTCTTCTGGCATGTGCTGCGGGTGCCGGTGGTGTTCTATACCCAGCGTTACGTGGGCGACGTGGCCTCGCGGGTGCAGTCCTGTCATCGCGTGGCGGCGCTGTTATCGGGGCCGCTGTCGAGCACGCTCGCCAACAGCCTGATGATCGTCTTTTACCTCACCGTGATGGCTATCTACAGCGTCCCCCTGACGCTGATCGCCGTGGGGCTGGCCTGCTTCGACCTGTTGGCGGTGGGTGTGGTGCGGCGCCGGATCAAGGACACCAACAGCCATCTTCTCAACCAGCAGGCCAAGACGGTGGGGGCCTCCATGGCGGGGCTGCAGGCCATTGAAACCCTGAAAGCCACCGGCACCGAAAGTGATTTCTTTAATATCTGGTCCGGCTACCAGACCAACGGCATCAACGCCCAACAACAGCTGGGCGTCACCATGCAGAAGCTCTCCAGCGTTCCCGGCGCGCTCAACCACCTCAATACGGGGCTGATTCTCGGCGTCGGCGGCTTGTTGATCGTCGGCGGCGAGCTCACCATTGGCGGGCTGATTGCGTTCCAGAGCCTGATGGTCCATTTCACCGGACCCATTCACCAGTTCGTGGGCTTCGGATCGCAGCTGCAGGAAATTGGCGGCGACCTCAACCGGCTGAGCGATGTGCAAAGATACGAACTGGACAGCGTATTTCAGAGCGATGACGGTGACGAAGATGCCGATGACGAGGCTCCCGAAAACGGCGAGGGGGAAAAGACGCCCATCGCCAGACTTTCCGGCGCGCTGCAACTGCGTGATGTGAGCTTCGGATATAACCCGTTGGACCCTCCGTTGATCGAAGATTTTAATCTGGATGTGGCACCCGGCCAGCGCGTGGCCCTGGTGGGAGGGTCGGGCAGCGGAAAAAGCACCCTTTCCAGGCTTATTCTCGGGCTTTATCAGCCCACGGGCGGCGAGGTCCTTTACGACGGGCAGCCTATCAATAAGGTGCCTCGCGCCGTTTTCACGTCATCGGTAGGGGCGGTGGACCAGGAGATTTTTCTGTTCGAGGGCACTATCCGCGAAAACCTGACCATGTGGGACAGCACCATTCCCAACGAGATCATCGTGCGCGCGGCCATGGATGCCGATGTGCATCAGATCATCGCTTCGCGCGCCGGGGGCTATGAAAGCCGGGTCGCCGAAGGTAACGCCAATTTCAGCGGCGGCCAGTCACAGCGGCTTGAAATCGCCCGCGCCCTGGCTCAGGAGCCGTCGGTGCTGGTTCTTGATGAAGCCACCTCGGCCCTTGACCCGCTGACCGAGAAACATATCGACGATAATCTGCGGCGGCGGGGATGCACCTGCATCATCGTTGCCCACAGGCTCAGCACCATCCGCGACTGTGACGAGATCATCGTCCTCGAGCAGGGCAAGATTATCGAGCGCGGGAACCACGATCAGCTGATGGCCAATAAGGGCCGCTATTCAGAACTGGTGGCGATGCAATGAGCGGTCTCGACGATCTTTTTGGCAAGGGCGGGCTGGCGCAGGCGGCGGCCTCGAAAGCTCCGCAGCCGCAGCCGCAGTCGGAACCCGTCAACGCCGAGCCGGCGGCGGGCCTGGCCGGGAAACTTGGCGTGGAAGGAGAAGCCAAGGCCATGGGCAGCAATACGCCCTTTCTTCTCTCCAGGCCGGACCGCCTGTGGCTGATTCTCCAGGGTGGCGTGGACGTGTTCTATGTGGTTGACGGTCCCACCGAAGCCTCGCAGGGGATTCACGGCATTCGCACTCATGTAACGCGGATCGAGGCCGGGGGCGCGGTCTTCGGGATTGGTGACACCTCCACCCCGGGTAGTCTCGTGGCGGTACCCACCAATGGCGCAAGATTGGCCGAGACTACCCGCCATGATCTGCGGGGACTGGCAGGAGATAAAAAAGCCAAGCCGCAGATAGCCGCCCTTGTGGAAAGCTGGATCGGCCCGCTGTTACAGGGTGTGGCGCCAGGGCGGCCACCGGGTAACGCCGTTCTGTTGTCAGCGGACACCACCACCCCGGTTCCCGCCGGGGCCAGCATCGAGGCCGCCCATAATATGGTTTGGGTCGCGGCGCCGGCTGGGACTCTCTCGTTATTCGGAAAATGCCCAGTGAGCGGCGACGGCGAGGTCTTTTATCCGCTCACCAATGCTTCCTGGATGACCTGTGACGGTGAGGGCAGCTTCGAGGCGTGCATCACGGAACAGTGGCTGGGCAAGGGCAACCTCATGGGCGATCTGGATTGCCTCCATACGGGCGTCCTCGGTGTTTTCGCCAAGACCGTTGAGGACCGCTCAAAATCCTTCGCCAGCCGTTTTGTCCAAAAGCGCATCTTTTCCAAACGCAGCTTCACGGGTTCCCTGCGGGCGCTGGCCGGGGTTCTAGAATCCGGATCGGAGGGGGTTCTGGACCTGTCCTCGGACCCTCTTGTGGCCGCCGCGCAGACGGTGGCCCATAGGGCGGGGATCGAAGTGGCGCCGCCGGAGAAATTGAGCCAACCCCTCGCCAAGGCCAAGGACCCCTTGAAGATTCTTGCCCGCCAGTCCGGTTTCTTTATTCGCACCGTGATTTTGGAAGGGGAATGGTGGCGGGTGGACCAGGGGCCTATTCTCGCCTTTGTCGGCGAGGACAAGAAACCCTGCGCCCTGTTGCCGGTCTCGGCGCGGGAATACGAACTTGTGGACCCCGTGGCGGGGACCAGAACAAAGGTGACACGCGAACTGGCTGCCACCCTCTCGGAATCCGCTTATTATTTCTACCGTCCCTTCCAGCCCGGAAAGATGCGTCCTTCGGATATTCTCATGTTTGGTCTGCGCGGCAGTGGCCGGGATGTGGGCCTGGTGGTGGCCATGATCCTGGTGGCCGGTCTTTTATCGCTGGCCACGCCCATTATCATCGGCTGGATCATGGACCCCATAATTCCCGAGGCGCAGTTGGATCAACTCACCGTCATGGTGGGCGCCTTGATTCTTGCCGGATTTTCCATGGTGGCCTTCTCGCTGGTGCAGTCGCTTTCCATGCTGCGCATCGAGGGCAGAATGACCCATGACGTGCAGGCGGCGGTATGGGACCGGCTGTTGAAACTGCCGGCCTCGTTCTTCCGTGATTATACGGTGGGTGATCTGGCGAACCGCGCCCAGGGTGTGGATGCCATGCGCAGCCTGTTGTCGGGATCGGTGGTGACGTCGCTCATGCACGGCGTGGTGGGGCTCTTCAGTCTTGGCCTCATGACCTATTACAACTGGCGGCTGGCGGGCATTACCGTGATTATCTGCGCCATTTACAGCGTCATTACCTACGTCCTTGGCCGTAAGGTGCTGTCGCGCAGCCGCGAGATGCTGTTCCTGGGCGGACGGATTCAGGGAATTGTCATGCAATTGCTGGGCGCGGTGTCCAAGCTGCGGGTGACCGGAAGCGAACCCAATGCGTTTGCCCAATGGGCCATGCCCTATGCCCAACTCCAGTCCACCAGCTTTTATATGCAGAACCTGAACAACGCGCTCATCGTGTTCAAGTCGGGCTTTAGTTACTTCGCCGTGTTCGGGATCATTTTCATCATCGGTTGGCAGGGGCATGAGCTGCTGGCGTTTTACCACGCGCCCACCGACTGGGCCGACATCACCGGCGGAAAGCTGCAAAAGGTAATGCCCGTCGCGAAATTTGTTTCCTTCCACGTGGCCTTTGGGCAGTTCCTTGGCGCCGTCTTCGGCATCACCGGCGTTCTGATCCAGCTTGTCAACATCAAGCCCCTCTACGAGCGGGTGGCGCCGATCCTGGAGGCGAAGCAGGAAAGCGAGGAAGGCTCCGAGGATCCGGGCGAGGTGTTGGGGGGGCTGGCGATCCATGATGTGCAGTTCCGCTACGAGGAGGACAGCCCCCTGGTTCTCGACGGCATGACCTTCGAGGCCAAGCCCGGCCAGTTCGTGGCCCTGGTGGGGCCGTCGGGGGCGGGTAAGTCTTCGGTGGTGCGGTTGATCCTTGGCTTCGATGAGCCCGAAGCGGGCTCGGTGTTTCTTGACGACAAGGAAATTTCCAATCTCGATAAGCGGGCCATGCGCCACAATTTCGGTGTGGTTCTGCAAAACGGTCGCCTGTTGTCGGGCTCGGTGTTCCACAATATTACCGCCGGCGCCAATCTTTCCCATGACGATGCCTGGGAAGCGGCGCGGCTGGCTGGACTCGACAAGGATATCGAGGCCATGCCCATGGGCATGGAGACCTATCTCGGCGAAGGGGCCTCGACCCTTTCCGGCGGTCAGCGCCAGCGTTTGATGATCGCCCGCGCGGTGGTGCATCGGCCGCGTATTCTCATTTTCGACGAAGCCACCAGCGCTCTCGACAACGAGACCCAGGAAATCGTGCGCCAGGGACTCAATACCCTCAACAGCACCCGCATTGTCATCGCCCACAGGCTCAGCACCATCATCGACGCCGACATGATCTATGTGATCGACAAGGGCCGGGTCATCGAGGCCGGGAATTATCAGCAACTGATGGATCAGGGCGGTTATTTCTCCGAGATGGCGCTGCGTCAGGTGGCCTGAGGCGGAGTCCCCACACCGGGAATGTTCCGGCGAAACAGAGGAAGGGCAGATGACCGTGGATACGGACAAGGCGGCGCTGGGGCGTGCGGTCTGGCGCAAGGTCTGTTTCAACATCGACGGCATAGCCTTGGGAACCACGGTCTGCGCCCTGGCGGAAAAAGGTATCCTGGCGGAGCTTTCCGGGACCGGGGCGCCCCTTTCAGTGGATGATCTGGCGGCGCGGTATGGGGCACGGCGCGGCTATCTTCATCTTGCCGCCAGGCTGTTGGCCTCCCAGGGGTTGGTGCGGATAAGCGGCAGCGGCGCGGTGGCGCGGGTATCCTTGAGCGAAGATGGGTGGGCATGGCTGCCTTTTCTCTCCGCCTATGACGGTTTTCCGGAGTTGCTCGCCGCCGCCATGGCCCTGCTTGCTGGAACTGCGGATGAGGATGCCTGCGAAGCGTGGGAGGCGGCGCTCCACCATCTACCGGCTAACGGCGACGTCATGGGCGAGCGGGTGCGGCTGCATGTGACGGGTCCGCTGGTGGCGGTGGCCTTGCGCATGCTCGCGGGCAATGACCCACAGGATAAAGTGGCGCTGCCGCACCTTTGCTGGCAGGCGCTGGCGGCGCAGGGATGGGCCGAGGAAGGGAGTGGCGATTATGCTCTCACCCCCGAAGGTGAGATGGCGGCAGGCATGGCGGCGCAGTATTTCCTGCCTCTTTCCTATCTTCCTACCTTTTCCCGTGTGCCGGAGATGCTGTTCGGTGACATGTCGCCTGTTCTCGACAGGGACGAAGGCGGCGTTGAGAGCCATCTCGACCGGGCGCTGGATATCGAGGCCAGCGGGGCCGTGTTCACGCGTCTCTGCGCCGGGCCCTTCATGGAACTGGCCCTGCCCCTGTTCGACCGCGAGCCGCTGGCGGCGCAGCCCGGTTATGTGATCGATACCGGCTGTGGCGACGGCACGCTGTTGAAGGAACTGTTTCACGCCATCGCCGCTAAAACCCGGCGCGGCAAGGCGCTCTCGGAGTTTCCTCTGGTCATGGTGGGGGCGGAATACAACCCGGTGGCGCGGAAGACCGCCCAGGCGGCCCTTGAGGCGGCGGGGATTCCCCATCTGGTGGTGGCCGGGGATATCGGCGATCCCGATGGGCTGGGGGAAGCCCTGGCCGGTCACGGGATTGACGCCCGCCAGGCCCTGCATGTGAGCAAGTCGGTGATCCACAACCGGCGTTATCAACCACCTCGTGACGTCGCCGCCACACGCTCGCGGGAGACCGGTCCGCCGGGCGTCTTCGTGGATGAAGAGGGTGATCTGATTGAGCCCGGTTATATGGCGCAGAATCTGGTGGAGCATTTTCAGAGTTGGCTGCCCTGGACCCGGCGCCACGGCATGCTGGTGATTGAGGCCCATACGGTGGCGCCCGAGGCAGCGGCGGCCCATGTGGGGAGCCATCTCATGGCCTATCTCGACGCCAGCCACGGGTTTTCCCGGCAAAATCTGATGGAGGCTGGGCGGTACCGGGAATTGGCGCGGGAGGCCGGATTCATCGCCCTTTCCAGCCATGATTTCCTCACCGGTCTGGTGGGGTGTCCGCTGTTGTCGCTGGATTATTTTTTGCCCGCAGATGTCTTTGGGCTGGAGGGTTTGCTGTGAGCCGGACTGTGGAGAAATTCCTTTAATACCGGCCCCAGGCCCTCGAAATCGTAGATGAAGGCGCCATGGCCGAAATGGCTCTCAAGAATTTCGTGGTGTGAGTCTATGTCTGCCGCTTTCAACGCTTCGTGGATTTCCTCGGCCTCTTGTGGCGGATAGCGCCAGTCGGATTTATAACTCACCAGCAGGGCGCGGTAGCGCGCGCCCGCAAAAAGAGACGCCAGTTCCACACCGCCGCGGGTCATGTTGAAATAATCCATGGCCCGGGTGAGATAAATCAGGGCGTTGGCGTCGATCTTTCCCGCGGCGTTCTTGTTTACCTGGCTCAAGAAGGCCTCCACCTCGAATTCGGGTTCCAAACCGTAAGCCGGTTCCCTGTGGTCGAGCGGCTTGAGGCCGAATTTTCGGTCCATGGTCTGGCGGTTCATCCAGAACAGGGCGCCGAAGGCGGCGGCTAGCCCCATGCCCTTGTCGGGGGCGGACCCGCCGTAATAATCGCCACCGTTCCAGGCCGGGTCCGAACGGATGGCCTCGCGCAGCACCGACCACAGGGCGATGGTATGGGCCGAGACCCGGGGCGTGGTGCTGATGACCACGGCTCTTGAAAGACAGCCGGGGTAGCGCGACATCCAGGCCAGCACCTGGAACCCGCCCATGCAGCCGCCGGCAATGGCATGAAATTTTTCGATGCCGAGCCGGTCGGCCAGATGTTTCTGGGCGTCTACCATGTCGGTGATGGTGACTACGGGAAAGGCCATGCCGTAGGGTTTTCCGGTTTCGGGATTGATGCTGGCGGGACTGGTGGAGCCACCGAAACTCCCCAGAACATTAGCGCAGATCACGTAAAAACGTTTTGTATCGATGGGCTTTCCGGGGCCGATGGCGGTGTCCCACCAGCCCGGCTTGGCCTCTTTTTCGTTTCCGGCTTTTCCGTTCTCGCCCTTGGGAATGCCGGCGGCGTTCTGGGTGGCCGTGAGGCCGTGGCAGATGAGGACGGCGTTGTCCCGCTTGTTGTTGAGCTTGCCGTAGCTTTCATAGGCGAGCTCGAATTCGGGCAGAAACTTTCCGCATTCAAGGGGCAGAGGCGTATCGAAACGGGCTGTTTCCCGATGGACGATCATTGCCGGTCACGCCACCTTTCGGGACTGGTCCTCGTTATCCTCGTTCGGGTCATCCCGTGGGGCGGCTTGCGGCGCCATCACCGCGCCAAAGGTCGGGAGTCTGTCGGAAGGCATGGATTCCATGGGCTCATTCAATACCAGCGAGATCAGGCGGCCATCGAGTTCGAAAATAAATTTATTGGCTATGAGCCGGGCCAGGGCGTCGGTGATGTCTTGTGGGGTAGCGTCCTGCGCGAGTGTTTCCATAAGCCGGGCCTGTGTGGGGGCGGTGTCGCAGGCCTCCAGCGCTAGGCGGTCGGTTCCGGTGATGCGGTGCTGTTCCGTTACCGCACAGGGGCGGGTGTCGCGCAGATGAATCTCCCCCCCCACCTCGCGGGCGCAGAGTTCAGGGCCGGGCCATTCCCTGCGCCATTTGCGGAAGGCGTCGCGGGCGGCCTCGATTCCGGGATGGCCGGGTATGGGCGTCTGAACAAGGGTGGTGAAAAAGTTGGGCTTGTTCTTTTCGACGAAGAAATAAGCCTGGTCGGCGATCTTTTCCTGCGTCAGGGGATAGACGTAAGGGTAGAGCTCCGATGGGGCGAGTTCGAGACCGAAGGCCTCCGGGTCGTTGACGTAGGGGCTGAAGCGATCGTAACGCAGGCCGATGAAGCCGCCGGGCTGGAGATGGGCCAGCAGAGGGATGAACTCGGCCATCTTCGCGTACCATTCGTCTTCCTCCCCGGGGAAGCCGACGATCATGCTCCAAGACACCCAGATGCCGTTTTGGCGGCAGTTTTTCAAGAGCTGGACGTTCTGCCAGGCTTGGGCGCCCTTATCTATGAGTTTCAGGACGCGGCTGTCCAGGCTTTCGATGCCGGGCTGGATATAGCGCGCGCCGGAACGCCGTAATTGCTGGATCTGTGTGCGCTTGAGGTTCGATTTGGTCTCGAAGAAAAAAAGATAGTCCTCGGGCAAGTCTTCGAGACGGGGCAGCAAGGTGGTGAAATAATCCATCCGCAGGATATTATCCACGGCCTCGAAATTGGTGACCTTGTATTTTCGCGCCAGGGTGTCGATTTCCTCATGCACCTGATCGGCCGTTTTCGAGCGGTAGACCATGCCCTCGCCGTTGAGCCCGCAAAAGGTGCAATGGTGTTTCTCCCCCCACCAGCATCCCCGCGAGGCCTCAATCAGAAGATTGGGTGTGATCCAGTTCTTGAAGAGGCTGCCGGAAAGCTCCTCAAAATAGTCGTCATAGTCAGGCGGCGGCAGGTCCCCCAGCGAGGCCGAGGTGGCCCGTGGCAGGCCGTCAAGGGAATGGGCGGAGACGGGATAGCCGGTTTCGCGGTGGGCCGGGGTGAAGATGCCGTCGGAGAGGTGGCTGGGGTCGGCCCCGTGTCCTTTATCGAGAATTTCACGGCATAGCGGCGCGATGAAGGCATCGGCCTCGCCGGATACCAGATAATCGACCCAGGGAAAGGACTGGTGCGTGGTCTTGCCCATCACCGTCTCGCAATTGGGTCCGCCCATCATGGTGACCACCGAGGGGTCACTTTCGCGGAGGCGGCGGAACAGGGCCAGCGTCGCCACGTGCTGTTGGAACATGGAGGTGCAGCCGACGATGCGGGGGCTGAGGGCGAGTATTTCCCGGATCACCCAGTCGATGAAATCGGGCACCTTTTCCCGGCTTTCCAGCATCATCGCCTTGAAGGCTTCAGGGCCTTCCTCGTGGCATATTTTTTCATTGCGCGCGAACAGACGCTCGAAGAAGCGGTCGTGGTCGGGCTCAAAATCGGGGAAGGCGGTGCCCGCGAACAGCCATTCGGCGAGCAGGTCCTCGGGCCGGGTATGATAGAGCTTGCGATAGAAACGCAGGCCGAAATACTCGGCGAACCACAGGTCGGGATAGAGAATCTTGGTTGAAATGCCGTCCCGTTTCAGCATCGCGCCGAGCAGCCCCAGCGCCAGGGAAGGCCGTTGCACGGCGGCAATGGGCATATTTACCAGACATACATCCATGGCCTCCCCCTCATGGTTGTTTTCAAGTGGTTCTGAGAACCGGGTAGGTGCCGGCTTGGCGGCACCCTTAGTCGATATCGGTGCCGTAAAACCTGTAGCGTGATTTTTCCAGATAGGCGTCGGGATTGTAGAATTCACCGGCCAGGCCCAGTTCGCGGGCGCCAAAGGTTCCCATATGGTTGAGCAGGGTCGCGGTGGAAGTGAAGACGTCGTTGACGGCTTCGTACTGGGCTTCGTAGGCGCTGATGAGCGAGCTCTGGGCGTTCAACAATTCCTGCATGGTGCTGGTGCCGCTCTTGAACTGGCGCTCGAATCCCTTGACGGCGATGGTGGCGGACTTCACCTGTTCCTCGCTGCTTTTGAGGCTGGCGTGGTCGGCTTCGAGGGTGGCCCAGTCCGAGGTCACGTCTTCGATGATCTGGTTGCGGGTATCGATCAGGGTGTTCCTGTCATAGGCCACGGTCTGTTTGGCCTCGCGGATGTCGGCATAGTAGGCGCCGCCGTTATAGAGGGGCACCGTGACATCGACGCCGATTTCCCAGCTGTCCTCCTTGCTGTGCTCCTTGTAGTCGGAGCTGCCAGTGTAGGTGGAGCTGTCCCATTCACGGGTCAGGTCATTATAGAAATCCACGCTGGGAAGCAGTTTTCCCTCTCTGGCGCGGACATCGAATTCGTCGGCCTTGATCTGGTATTGGGCGGCGAGAATGGAAGGACTCCTCTTTTCGGCGATGGCCAGGGCTTCTTCCAGGGTGGGGGGCGGGTTCGGCAGGGTGGGCTCTTTTTCAAGGCCGGCAGGTACGGTGCCGATGACGTATTTGAACTGGCCCCGCGCCGCGCGGAGGCTGCCCCGGGCCTGGGCCCTGTCCGCCCTGGCGGAGGCGAGCTTGGCGTCCACCTGGGCCACATCGGTGATGGTGACCTGTTGGTGGGCGTAGAGATCGTCCACGGAGGCTTTGAGCTTCAGGAGGTCGTTCTCGTTTTCGATGGAAAGATCGAGAAGGTGTTCCTTCAGGATTACATCGGCATAGGCTTCGGCCGCCGAAAGCAGAGTCGACTGTTCGGTGCTTTCGAGGGTGTATTTTTCCACCGCGATATTGGCCTCGGCCTTGTTGATGGCGGCGATCACCTGGCCGCCGTCATAGAGGTTGAGGGTTACATCCAGCGCAATGGAACGGTCTGTGGCGGTTTCCACCAGTCGCGAGGCGGTGTTGGTGGTGGCGAACTCGTCCTTGGTGGATTGGCGTATGCGGGTGCGGCCCTCCTTGGCTGCGAAGGAGATGGTGGGCAGGAAGTCAGCCCGCGCCTCGGGCAGGGTTTCCACCGTGGAGCGAAGCGTGGCCCGCGCCGCGGCGATGGCCGGATTATTGTGATAGGTCTGGGTCAGCGCCTCGGCCAGGGTCTGCGCCTGGGAACCGCCCGTTCCCAGCAGCAGCCCGGTAAGACCGGCGCCCACACTTACTAAGAACCGTTGAAACAACATTCCCCCGCAATCCGCTGAGACTGGCCGAAATCTACTGAATCCCCCGAAGGGCACACTATGGGCGGAACCGGCTGAAGGGACAACCTGAAATGAATCCTATGACAGGGAGCTGCGCGCAAGGATAAACGTTGACTCAGGCTAAAAACAGGGGGGAAGATGCCCCCCCTAACGTAAAAAGATTATTATTCACATTCCTTACAGGGGGGATAATTCTATGAGCCAGGCAGATATCGAGCGCTTCGTGTCCGATCTTAATTCCGACACGGGGATGATGGATGAACTCAAATCCGGCTCCACCGGGCTGGCTTCGGTGGTGGAATTCGCCGGTGGCAAGGGCTATGACATTTCCATCGACGAGGCCAAGGCCTATATCCAGGAACAGGCCAAGCAGGAACTTTCCGACGACCAGCTGGACGGTATCGCCGGCGGCAAGGGCCATCATCATCACGCCACCAATGTGAGTTCGAATCAAACCGCCGTTAACGCCACCACCGTCGCCACTGTGGCCGAGGAAGCCGCCGAAGTGGCCACCACCGTGGCCGTCGCGGCCGAGGGCGTCATCGTCGCCACCTGAGGCTCGCCTTCGCTGCTCCGATTGTTCCGCCGTTGCGGCTGCCGTTTCCACCTGATGGGGATGGGGGGTGTGGCGGCGGATTCCTGTGAAGATGTGAAAAGGGGAATTGCACCATGAGCCAAGCCGATGTGGAACGCTTCGTCGCCGATCTAAAATCCAACGAGGAACTGTTGGGTGAGCTTAAGGACAGCTCCACCGGGCTCGCCTCGGTGGTGGAATTCGCCGCCGCCAAGGGCTATGACATTTCCATCGACGAAGCCAAGGCCTATATCCAGGAACAGACCAAGCAAGAGCTTTCCGACGACCAGCTGGACAGCATCGCCGGCGGCAAGGGCCATCATCACCATCATCACAGCATGGGCACCAAGGTCGCCGTGGCCGCGGTAGAGGCGGCCTTTGCGGCATCCACTGCGGCGGCGGCGGCCGAGGCCGTAACCGTTACCGTGGAGGCCGCCGATGTGGCGACCACGGTGGAGGTGGTGGCTGAGGCCGCGTTGGCTGTTGTCGCTACGTAGGGATCATAAGGGTTACCGGGAAATTTTTTAAAGAGGGAGACAGCACCATGAGTCAGGCAGATATCGAGCGTTTCGTATCCGATCTGAAATCCAACGCGGAGCTGTTGGGGGAGCTTAAATCCGGCTCCACCGGGCTCGCCTCGGTGGTGGAGTTCGCCGCCGCCAAGGGCTATGACATTTCCATCGACGAGGCCAAGGCCTATGTCCGGGAACAGACCAAGCAAGAGCTTTCCGACGACCAGCTGGACAGCATCGCCGGCGGCAAGGGTCACCACAGCGTGGCCGTGACCACCAAGGTCGCTGTGGCCACCCAGGCCGTCGAGGCTGTGGCGGCAGCCACCACGGCCGCCGAAGCCGCGGAAGTGGCAACCACGGCTGCGGAGGCGGCCGAAGTGGCGACCACGGTGGCCGTCGTCGCCGAGGGTGCCGTTGTCCTCACGTAAGGGTCGCCACCTGAGGAATATGACGGGCCCATGAAGTATCAGCATCAGCCAAGCGATTCGGCAAAACAGTATCAGCGCATCTTTAGCTCGCGCAGTGAAGAAGAGCTGCGCGAGCTGGCCCATGTGAAACGGTTCATGGAGCGGCTCTCGGCAGACGCGACGTTTCGCGCCAAGCTGGGCGAGCACGTAAAGAATCCGTCCGTTGTGACGGAGGAATACGGTATCGATGTGGATCCCGAGGATCTGCAGCCCATGTGGAACACCAAACACACCAAACACCGCTTCACCGATGAAATGTCGCGATGGCCCAAGGCCCAGGCTTGGGACGACTATCTGGCGGAGATGATCGCCAACCGTGACCTGATCCGCGATTCCGGCAGCACCGAGAAAACCAACCCCCGTTTTCACGCCTGGCGCGAGCGTCAGATCCGCCGTTCGGCCAGCGAGCTGGGGGTGAGCGCGGAGGCCATCGTCCACCCCGTGGCCGCCTATGAGCTGAGCCAGGGCTGTTCGGTGGGCTGTTGGTTCTGTGGCATCTCGGCGGAAAAGTTCCAGGGCAATTACCCTTACACCCCGGAAAACGCGGCCCTGTGGCGGGGCGTGCTGCAGGTGATGGTGGACCTGTTTGGTGATGCCGCCCAGACCGGGTTTTGCTATTGGGCCACCGACCCGGCGGACAATCCCGACTATCCCAAATTCATCGAGGACCATTACCGCGTCACCGGGCATCTGCCCCAGACCACCACGGCGGCGCCGTTGAAGAACCTGGACCTCACGCGCAAAGTCATGGCCCTGCATGAAAAATACTGTTGCATCACCCAGCGTTTCTCCATCCTCAGTACCAAGATTCTCGACCGCGTGTATGACACCTTTACGCCCGAGGAAATGATGGGGGTGGAGTTGGTGATGCAGGGCAAGGACGCGCTCATGTCCAAGGCCAAGGCGGGCCGCGCCGAGGAACGCCGCGAGAAGCTGGTGGCCGCGGGCAAGGAAGGCAAGATTTCCAAACTCCAGAGCGATCACACCACCATCGCCTGCGTCAGCGGCTTTTTGGTCAATATGCTCTCGGGGCTGGTACAGCTGGTGGCGCCGACCCGGGCCTCGCCGCGCTGGCCGCTGGGCTATCGCATCTACGCCGAGGCGCGCTTTACGACGGTGGCGGAATTCCGCGCCGCGGTGGAGGATATGATCGACGTGTTCATGCCCGAAAGCGTGCCGGCGAGCGAGGTTGTTTCCTTCCGCCACGATCTGGAATTTTCGGCCCTGGACGAGGGCTTCGAGCTGCAGGGCGGAGGCATGAAATACAGTTGTAACGGCATATCCTATATGGGCCGCATGGGCCGCCTCATCCACGAAAACCGCATGACCGCCAGCGATGTGATCGGCGAGCTTGTCTCAAACGGTGAGGATATCTTCCTGGTGGGACAGAGCCTGCAGAGCCTTTACGATAACGGCCTTCTCGAGGATGATCCGGGACGCGAAGGGGCCGCTTCCGCCGGCTGAGCGGAGACAAAACAAGGGAACAAGGGGGAGCAAGATGTCAGACTATTGGTTCGGCAAAAAACGTATCGGTTGGGGCGTGCGTCCCGTCAGCTTCATGGGCTGGCTGTTGACGCTGGTCTTCGCGGGTATCGTGGTGGCGCTCTATCTGCAATATGCCGCCGCCGGGGACATGGCGGGGTTTTTCCTCTGGGGCGGAGTGAGCCTCGCCATCTTCGTGGCTATCACGCTGCTTAAACTGGAGCCGTCGGACGAGTCTGGGGATGGCGGAGACTCTTCGGATTCGGCGGGCGGTGAAGGCGGCGAGTAGGCGGAGTTCACTCAGGCGGCGTTTAAGGTGACGCCGTCACGTCTTTGAAGCCACGTCCTTGAATGACGTGCAGGCGTAGCCCATCCAGGACAGCCAGGGTTTCATGCGGCGCCGGGCAAAGGCGGTCATGCGCGGATGGGTGACGGGAACCCCCCAGGTAAAACGTTGCAGTTCGGGAAATTCCGCCTGGCGCAGGGCGACCTCGCGCCACAGCGGAAGGATGCGCCCGAAGCCCTGAATCTCCGGCGAGACGAAGGACACGGTCCAGCGCAGGAAGCCTTTCGTGTCCTGCGGCACATGGGTGAGCACCCAGCCCGCCACCTGGGCTTCGTCCATGAGGGCGAGGCTGGTGCCGGGGTGGCAGTTTTCCTCAAAAACGAAAGGATCCTGGTCGTCCGAGTACCAGGGGGTTTCGGTTTCGTGGCGGGCGGCGATGGCGGCGCGTTCGGCTGTGGTCACTTCGGCCCAGGGCTTGACGGTGAAGCCGGCCGGCAGGCGCGCGCGCATGAGCCAGGGAGTCTGCCGGGCGAGCTCCAGGGTGGACTTGCAGATAATCTCGCGGATGACGGGCGCTGACCAGCCGCGGCCGGTGAGGAAACGGGTGAAGCCGGGGTCGTCGTCGGGGACGGTATAGAAGTGGAAACCACGGCTGTAGCCGAGCGCCGCGAAGCCTTCCTCCACGCTTGTCAGAAGGCGGCCGCCCGTGCCCATGCCGCGCAGCAGGGGAGCGGTATAGAGGGAGATAAGTTCGAACTCGCCGCGCGGCCCGCCCCAGCCCAGGGCGAATCCTATGGGGTCGTATTTCGCGCCGCCGCTGTCTGTTGCCGGTGGGTTCTCTTGGTCATGGAAGCGCGCGGCCACCGCCACCAGGGTCTTGCCTTGTGGTTCGCGCAACAGAAAGCGGCAGGCGGGAAAGGTGAGGGCCTCGCAGGCGCGCAGCGCCGCGGCGGTGTGCGGGTCGCTGTTGGGGTTTCCCGTGGGGTCGCCGGTGATGATGGTTTCGATGGTCAGCATGGGGGCAGTATAGCGCGGCTGGCGGATAGGAAAGGGGCGGGAGCAACCGCCGAAAAATACTTTCCCTAAATTCGCCTAGTCGCGGATGTAATGTTCGAGTTGTTCAATGGTGAATTTCTGATCGGCGATTATATTTTTGACCATGTCGCCAATCGAGACGATGCCGACCAATTTTTGTTCATCCAAAACGGGGAGATGCCGCACGCGTTTTTCGGTTATGACGGCCATGCATTCTTCGACCGTTTGTTCGGGCCGGGCACAGACAATATGCGTCTTCATGACTTCCCGGACCGACGTTTTGGGCGATGATTTTCCTTCGAGAAAAACGTTCCGGGTATAGTCCCGTTCGGTAAACATGCCGACGAGTTTGTCGTCCTCTACTACAGCCAAGGCGCCGACATTCTTCCCCGCCAATTCCTTGATGGCCTCGAATACGGAATTGTCAGGATGGATGGACCAGACATCGTGCCCTTTTTCATTGAGTATCTGCCGTACTGTTGTCATAGAACAATCTCCATTTGATGAACATTTCCCAGCCAGCATGGGGCCAGTATAGCGCGGACGCGCGGAGGCTGCCCTTTGAGGAAAGTGGCGGCAGTAACCGCCGAAAAATACTTTCCATAATCCAGTAAGAAGCCCGAGATGTTGACATTTGTTAACATGGGACGGAGACCAAGGCTCAGAGCGGCTTTGGAGGGGCGCGGGGGGCCAAAACCGGCCTTTTCATGTTAACATTTGTTGTCATTTGTTAACAGGGCGGCGCAGGGGGGTTATTTCTTCTTTTCCTGCGGTTTGTCGCCCAACTGGTTATGGGCTTCCTGAAGCATGAGGATGGCGTCGGTGCATTTTTCGCCGACGAAATCATGGGGCTGTCTGGGATGCTCGGGATCGTATTCGCAGGTGGTGTGAACGAAGTTTTCCAGTTCCTTGATGATCCGTTGCAGTTCCGGTCTACGGTGTGGCATGGCTCATTCCCTCCGCTCTGTGATGTTCCTGGGGTTCTTTCATAATATGGGGGGAGTTTTCGCTATTTTATAGTGTTGGCGCGCCTAGGGCCCGAGGGCGGCGATCCGGAATTCCGTGACCCGGTAAAAACCGCCGAAAATTCTTTCGTCCGACCGGGTGACGGCTTTCTTGCCGTAGGGGTGTCCGTGCCGGTTCAACAGGGCGGCCATATCCTCGCGCCAGAACCCGTCGAGAAAGGGGTCGAACCGGGTGAGCAGCCAGCGGCTCGGCGGGAAGCGGTAGAGCATGTGGTGCGTGGGCAGGGGCGCGTATTCGGTCACCAGCAGCACCCCGCCCGCCGGGATCACCCGCATGCATTCGCAAAGCACGTTGGCGCGGGCCGATGGCGGCATTTCATGGAGCAGGAAAAACACCACCACGGTGGAAAAGCTGTCGTCTTTATGGGCCAGCTGTTCGGCATTCATGCGTGCCGCGAGCAGGGTGTCGCCGGATGCCTTGGATTGCGCCAGCTTGAGCTGGATCGCCGCCACATCGGTGATGTGGAGCGGCGCCGGCGCGATGGTCTGCATCAGTTTCGGCGTCAGTTCGCCATAGACACAGCTTAGTTGCAGGACGCGCCGGTTGGTTGTGTTGGGGGCGGATTGCAGCCGCGCCAGGGTCGCCAGGGTGGCCGCCATCAGTTTTTTGTACTGGCCGAAGAGGATGGCGTTGATGACTGGTCGGAGGTCGAAAAAGCGGACGGCGGGAGGCCACAGATAGGCCCACCAGTAGTGACGGATGAGATAGAACGGCGCGCCGTCGAGGAAATGGCGGTAGAGTCTGAGGGAGGGGAGTTTCAAGGGGCGGCCCCGGGAACAGCGGTTGTTTCCCAGACTATAGACGAACCCGGCCTGGATGGGCATCACGGACTTCCGATACTGGTTATTCTAAGTTAAGAATTGAAGGGTTGCGGGGGCGGGTTAGAGGGCGAAAGGACAGCGATGAAACTGAAAACCATTCCCCTGGTGACGGCCCTGTTACCCGCCATCGCCGCTCACCTGTGTTATGTTATGGCCGCCCATCACGGCCATGTGTCGTGGTGCTTTCCCTATTTCCCGGACTGCGTCTCCATCAGCGCCGCCGGCCGCCGTGCTCCCGAGAGCGTGGTGTTCCGCGCCGCCATGATGCCCGCCGCCGTCTTGATGATGATCTACTGGAGGCTCAGTTCAGACTGGCTCAAGGCGCTGGGGACGCCCATGATCCGGCTCAACCGCGCCATGGTATGGCTGGGCGTGACGGCGGCCCTGGGTCTGTTTATCTATGCCGGCGTCCTGGGCGAGGTGGGTGATCTCTATAGCCAGCCGCGCCGCGCAGGCGTGATCCTTTTCTATGTCTTTACATATCTCGCCCAGCTGTTGATGACGGTGCAGATTGCGCCGCTGGCGGGAACACGGGGACGGCCGGGCGCAACGGTGCCGACGCCGAGATACCGCAGCCTGGTGGCGGTTCTGGGCGCGGTCGCCGTGCTGGGGGTGGCGAGCCTATTGTCCTGGGCGCTTTACGACGAGTACCGCCGCTACGAGGATGCCTTCGAATGGGGGCTCACGCTGCTGCTGTTGGGGCACACCTTCATCACCTATTTTGCCTGGCGCGACAGCGGTTTCCAGGCGCGGTTCACGATTGCTGGAGAGCGATCCTGAGCGGTGCCCATGGTCCGGGCGGGCGCAAAAATTCTTCTTCACAATGTCAAAGAGCAAGAATCCGTGTGAGGATAATATTCCTATCATAAAGGGGGGAGGGAGTCAAGGCCCAAGGGTACGTCGGGCCTGAAAAAAAAGCTCTACAAAAAGCCCAGGGTACAGGGGCCAGAGTACGTCGGCCCCCAAAAAAGAAGGCCAGGGTACGTCGGCCCCCAACAAGAAGCCAAGATTACGTCGGCTCCAAAAAAGGGCCAGGGGCAGGGGGTAATTGAATAAGGTGTCCCCTTAATTGCCGTCCAATCACTTTTCGGAATGGGAGTGCTGGTATTTGGCACGTCCACCCTGTTGTTGATGGGATATAACTTCATAACGATTTTTGATTAACATTCGATCTAACAGTGAGTTCAAGCCGTAATGAGCACAATTAACTACCTGACGGACATTGCGATCCTGCTTGCCGCTGCCGTCGTTGCGGTTCCTATTTTCCAATCTATGCGCATGGGGGCTGTTCCAGGATTTGTAATCGCCGGCGTGGTTGTTGGCCCATACGGCTTAGGGCTAATCGGAAACGTGGAGGAGATTGGTCAACTCGCAGAGCTTGGCATCGTTCTGTTGCTGTTTATCATTGGCATTGAACTCAATCCGAAGCGCTTGTGGATGATGCGAAGATTGTTGTTTGGTCTGGGCACTCTTCAAGTGGTCTGCACCAGCGCCGTCCTCGTTCTGGCCGTCCACTATCTTTTTGAGGTTTCTCTCAGGATCGCAGTTCTCATCGGCCCGGCCCTGGCACTATCCTCCACGGCCTTCGTTCTCCAGTTGCTCACCGAAAATAAGATGCTGACCTCTGAACCGGGCCGAGCGTCTATTGCCATCCTTTTACTGCAGGATTTGGCTGTTATCCCGTTGTTGGCCATGGTGTCTCTGCTCGCCATGCCTGCCCTAACCTTGGCTGAAGACCTCATCCTCGCCCTGGGGGAAGCGATTCTTATCATTGTTCTGGTCATTCTCGCCGGTCGCTATCTTCTGCAGCCGATCCTTCACCGCGTGGCCAAGTCACATAATCCAGAGGTGTTTACAACATCCGCCGTGTTGCTTGTTCTGGGCGCCGCCGTATTGATGGAGCACGTCGGGCTGTCGATGGCCATGGGGGCGTTTCTGGCTGGATTGTTGATCGCCGATTCATCTTTTCGCCATCAGGTCATTGCCGAAACACAGCCTTTTCGTGGGCTGCTGCTTGGACTGTTCTTCATGTCGATGGGCATGACCCTGGACCTCGAACAACTCCTTCACCAACCTTTATTTCTGCTCAGTATAGTCGCGGCCTTGATTCTCCTGAAAGCCATTGTGATATGGCCCTTGGCACACTTGTTTGGGCTTCCTGGGAAAAGCACCCTCACGGTTGCGCTGCTACTCGCACAAAGTGGGGAATTTGCACTTGTCTTGTTTACGGTGGCGCTCGGGGTAGGCCTCTTGGAGGAAGCCTTGTTCCAGCAACTTATTTTGGTGGTCATTCTCAGCATGCTGGTGACGCCGTTTTTGGCCCGGTTGGCGCGAGAAATTGAGAAATCAGATCATAAAGGACAAGCCGTTGCGGCGGACCAAACGGCTGTCGAAGAAGCTGTCCTCACATCTGTCATCATAATTGGCTTCGGTCGGGTGGGGCGTAAAATCGGGCGTATCCTCGAATTGGCCAAGGTGCCGTTCTTGGCGATCGACAATAACCCTACCCTTGTCGCACAAGAACATGCCCAAGGGCACCCCGTGTTTTTCGGTGACGCCGAAAGGCCTGCAGTCTTGAAAGCCATGGGAACCGAATGGGCACGTATAGCAATTGTCGCACTGGATGACTGCGAGGTTACAGAACAACTTGTATCTACATTGCGCGGGAGTTTTCCGGAGTTGGTCATCCTTGCCCGTGGGCATGATAGGAAGCGTTGCGAGAGGCTCAAAATCCTTGGCGCGGATGTGACCGTATCGGAAACGTTGGAGGCCAGCATAGAACTTGCGCGTGTTGCATTAACCAAGGTCAACACCCCGGAAGATGATGTAGACCTTTTCGTCGAGGACTTCCGGCGCAGCTACCATAAACAGCATAAACTCTCGGATGTCTGATAACAGATACCCCCTACCCACACATCTCCGTCCACTCGGCCTCCGTGAGGACGCGCACGCCCAGTTCCGCCGCTTTCTTAGCCTTGGAGCCGGCGCCGGGGCCCGCCACCAGGTAATCGGTCTTTTTCGATACCGAGCCCGCCACATGGGCGCCGAGAGACTCGGCGCGGGACTTGGCCTCGCCCCGGCTCATGGATTCCAGCGTGCCGGTGAAAACCACGGTCTTGCCGGAGAGAGGGGAGTCGCTGGCGGGGGCGGTGAACGGTTCCACCTCAAGCGCGGCGTCGAGGTCATCGAGCACGGCCATGTTATGAGTCTCGGCGAAGAAGGCGGCGAGATCATCGGCCATGGAGGGGCCGATGCCGTCGATATTTTCCAGCTCGGCGCGGGTTTCCTCATCGCCTTTTGCCAGAGCCGCCATGGCTTTGCGCCAGCCTTCAAGCGAGCCGTATTCGCGGGCCAAGAGCCGGGCCGTGGCCTGGCCCACCTGATGGATGCCCAAGGCAAAAATAAAGCGTTCCAGGGGAATAACGCGGCATTCATTGATGGCATTAATAAGATTTTCCACCGATTGCGCGCCCCAGCCCTCGCGCTGGGATATCTCGTCTGATTTTTCGTCCAGGCGGAAGATATCCGCCGGGGATTTGAGAATACCGTCGGCCCAGAAGGCGGCGATGTGTTTGGCGCCCAGTCCTTCGAGGTCGAAGGCGTTGCGCGAGACGAAGTGTTTCAAGCGTTCCACCGCCTGGGCCGGACACACCAAACCACCGGTGCAGCGCCGCGCCGCCTCGCCTTCCTCGCGAATGGCGAGGCTCTCACATTCGGGGCAATGGGTGAGGGGTTCATAGGGATCGGTCCCGGCGGGGCGTTTGTCCGTGATGACCTTGACCACCTGGGGGATCACGTCACCGGCGCGCTGGATGATCACAGTGTCTTTCTCGCGCACGTCGAGCTTTTTGATCATGTCCTCGTTGTGCAGCGTGGCGTTGGCCACCACCACGCCGCCCACGGTGACGGGCTCCAACCGGGCCACGGGGGTGAGCACGCCGGTGCGTCCCACCTGGACGTCGATTTCCGTGATCACGGTCTGCGCCTGTTCGGCGGGGAATTTATGGGCGATGGCCCAGCGCGGGGCGCGGCTCACCTGACCCAGCCGCTGTTGCCAGTCGAGGCGGTTGACCTTGTAGACCACGCCGTCGATGTCGTAGGGCAGATCGGCGCGGCGGGCCTCGGTGTCTTTGTAGAAGGCGAGGCAGTCCTCCACGCGGGCGCGAAGGGTGGCTAGATGGTTGGTTTCGAAACCCCAGCGGCGCAGGTTTTCCAGCATGTCCCAGTGGGTGGCGGCGTTCATCTCATCTATTCCTGGGGGGCTCATTTCGCCCCAGCCATAGGCGAAGAAGTGGAGCGGGCGGGAGGCGGTAATTTTTGAATCGAGCTGGCGCAGGCTTCCCGCCGCTGCGTTGCGGGGATTGGCGAAGGGCTTGTTTCCCTCGGCCTCCTGGCGGTCATTGAGCGCCTGGAACTCGTCGCGGCGCATATGGACCTCGGCGCGGATTTCAAGAATATCGGGCGCGTCATCGGGCAGGGTTTTCGGGATGCCGGTGACGGTGCGTAAGTTTGCGGTGACGTCCTCGCCGGTTGTGCCGTCGCCCCGTGTGGCCCCCTGGACGAAGGTACGGTTTTCATAGCGCAGGGAGACCGAGAGGCCGTCTATTTTCGGTTCGCAGACCAGTTCGATGGTCTCGCTTTCGTCGAGGCTGAGGAAACGGCGGATGCGCTCGACGAAGGCGGTGATGTGGGCCTCGTCGAAGGCATTGTCCAGCGACAGCATGGGTTTGGCATGGGTGACCTTGGCGAAGCCCGAGGCGGGGGCGGCGCCCACGCGATGGGACGGACTGTCGGGGCGCATGAGATGGAAGAATTTGGACTCGATGGCCATGTTGCGTTGGCGCAGGGCGTCGTACTCGGCGTCGCTGATGGTCGGCGCGTCCTGTTGGTGATAGGCCACGTCATGGATGGCGATGTCTTTGGCCAGGGCCGCCAGTTCCCGCGCCGCCTCGAGCTCGGTGAGGTCTTCTACCGGTATGGGCGTGGCGGGGTTTTTTTTTTCCGCCATGTCAGGCCGATTGCAGCAGGCTGTCGGCGGCGGCGCGGGCCTCGTCGGTGACCTGTTTGCCCGACAGCATGCGGGCGATTTCCTCGCGCCGGGCTTCGTCGTCCAGGGTATCCACGGTGGTGATGACCGTGTCCGTGGTGTCCCTGCCTTCCTTGATGATGCGCAGATGATGGCCACCGCGCGCGGCTACCTGGGGTGAATGGGTGACGACCAGAACCTGGCGGCCCTGGCCCAGCCTTGAGAGGCGTTCGCCCACGGCTGCGGCCACCGCCCCGCCGACGCCGCTGTCCACCTCGTCGAAGACCAGGGTCGCCGCGGATCCGCCGTCGGCCACCACCACTTTGAGCGCGAGCATGAAACGGGCCAGCTCGCCGCCCGAGGCGATACGGTTGATGGGGCCGGGCGGGGTGCCGGGATTGGTGGTGACTTGGAAACTGATGCGCTCGGCGCCGTGTTCGCCCCATTGGGATGCTTCCAGGGGGTCGAGGCGGGTGGCGAACTGGGCCTTTTCCAGTTTGAGGGCGGGAAGCTCGGCGGAAACGGCGGCGTCGAGCTTTTTTGCCGTCGCCGCGCGTTTGTCCGAGAGATCGCCGCAGGCGGAGTCGAAGGCGTCGCGGCTGTGGCGCACGTTTTCGGCCAGCTGCGCGAGAGTGTCGCCGCCGCCGCTGAGGGTTTCGAGGCGGGCGCTGAGGGTTTCGCGCAACTTAGGCAGATCATCCACGGCCACGTTGTGTTTGCGGGCCAGCTCGCGCAGGGCGAAGAAACGGTCCTCGATCTCCTGGAGTTTGGCGGGGTCGCTCTCGAGCTGGCCGCCGAAATCATGGAGCAGGGCCAGCGCCTCGGTGACTTCGAGAGAAGCGCGCTCCAGGGCGTCGAGGGCCGGTTTGAGTTGGGCCGGGGCATGGGACGCCACCTTTTCGAGATGGGCCCTGGCGGCATTGAGGGAATCCTCCACGCCGCGCCGGGATTTGGCATCGCTCGGGGTTTCACCGCCGGGGGTTTCGCCTGCCATGTCGGCCCCGGACATTTCGGTACAGGCGGCGTTGAGCGCCGCCACCAGTTTCTCGCCATGGGCCATCACCGAGCGCAGGTCGTCGAGCTCCGCTTCCTCGCCTTGCTTGGGGTCGAGCGCCTCTATTTCCCCGAGATGATGGCGCAACTCGGCTTCCTGCGCCATGGCGGCCTGGTGGTCGCGGGCGGCGGCTTCGTGGGCATCCACGGCCTGGCGCCAGGTTTGCCAGGTAGCGGCCACCTTTTGGGTGAGGGGCCCAAGTCCGCCAAAGGCGTCCAGGGTCTCGCGGTGGGTGGCGGGATCGAGCAGGCCCTGTTCGGCGAACTGGCCCTCGATCTCCACCATCATGCCGCCCATGGCGCGCAACAGGCCGACGCTGACGGGTTGGTCGTTGATGAAGGCGCGGCTGCGGCCGTCGCCCCCCAGCACCCGGCGCAGGATCAGGGTTTGTTCGGCCTCCATGCCCTGTTCGGCGAGCAGGGCCAGGGCCGGGTGGCCGTCGGCGATGTGGAATTCGGCGCTGACGGCGGCCTGATCGGCGCCGGCGCGAACCAGGGTTTTCTCGGCCCTGAATCCCAGCGCCAGGCCCAGGGCGTCCAGCAGGATGGATTTTCCGGCGCCGGTTTCGCCGGTGAGCGTGCAGAGCCCGGTCTCGAAGCTCAGGTCGAGCTGGTCGATGAGGACAACGTTGCGGATCGAGAGGCTGGCGAGCATCTTTTTCTAAAACATCCAGTCCCAGACCTGGGAAAAATAGGATTTGTCTTCCCCGTCCTCTCCCTCCTCCCCGCCTTCGCCACCTTCTTTGGCGGCGAACACGGAGCGGCGCTCCACCTCCGACTTGAAGGTTTCGTGGCTCTCGAGAAGGTCGTTGTCCTCGAGCAGGGCGTAGGTATCCCAGTACCAGGGGTTGTTGGGGTAGTTGTAGCCGAGAACGGCGGCCGTCTTGCGCGCCTCGCTCACCATGCCCAGGGAGAGATAGCCTTCCACCAGCCGGTGCAGGGCTTCGGGGATATGGGTGGTTCTCTCGTAGTCTTCGATCACCGAGCGGAAGCGGTTGATGGCGGCAAGGTAATGTTCGCGCTGGAGGTAATAGCGGCCGATGGTCATGTCCTTGCCGGCGAGATGGTCGAGGATGAGATCGAGCCGGGGGATGGCGTCTTCGGCGTATTTGCTGTCGGGAAAGCGCACCACCAGATCCTCGAAGGCTTCCAACGCCAGTTCCGTGTTCTTCTGGTCGCGCGAAACGTCGGTGATCCTCTCGTAATAGCACAGCGCCTTGAGGTAATAGGCGTAGGGCGCGTCCACATGGCCGGGATGGAGCTGGATGAAGCGGTCGAGGCCGATAATGGCTTCGTCATATTCGTTTTTCTTGTAGCGGGCGAAGGCGGCCATGATCTGGCCCTTGGTGGCCCAGATGGAATAGGGATGCTGGCGCTCGACCTCGTCAAAGAGCCCCGCCGCGGTGAGGTAATTATCGTACATGAGCTCGCTCATGGCCTCGTTGTAGATGGACTCCGCGGGCTGTTCGGCATAGATGATTTCGTCGCTGGTCTCGCAGGCGCCAAGAAGGCTCCCCAGGCCAAGGCAGGCGATGAGGGCGAGAACGGCGGTGAAGGGGCGTATGGGGTGTGGCGTCATTCTTACGTCGTCAACAGGGGGTCATTAACGGGGGGTCATCAACGGGGGTGGCGAGTCAAAACAATATATCACGGACGCCGTCCTGGCACGGCCTCATATGGGCTGGCGGAAGAAAAAAGACGAAAAAAAACGGCTCCTCGCGAAAGAACCGTTTCTTGGGGGGTGCGGTGATCCGCGTGACAAAGGAGAGACTCAGGCGGTGGCGGCCAGCGCCGGTTCCTTGACCTGTGAGGGTACGGCCACGGGGCCGGAAGAGGGGAAATCATCGCTGATTTCACTGTGGCACCAGGCGTCGTCATCGGCGAACAGGGCCTCGAGAAGGCCGCGGTTGAGGCTGTGGCCGGAGCGCAGGCCGTGGAAATGGCCGATCAGCGGAGAGCCCGCAAGATAGAGGTCGCCAAGGGAATCGAGAACCTTGTGGCGCACGAATTCATCCCTGTAACGCAGGCCGCCTTCGTTGAGAACTTGGTCGCCGCTGATGACCACGGCGTTATCCAGGGAGCCGCCAAGGGCCAGACCGGCGGCGCGCAGGTCGTCCACCTCGTGGAGGAAGCCGAAGGTGCGGGCGCGGCTGATTTCCGATTTAAAGGCATCGTCGGCCACATGGAAGAGATAGTTCTGGCGCGAGATGGCGTTGCTGTCGAAATCGATTTCCACGTTGAGGGAAAAGGCCTCCAGCGAATCGGGGGCCGGGGCAAGGGAGGCAAAGCTCTCGCCGTGGGATACGGAAACCGGCTTCAATACGCGGATGGCGCGGCGCGGGACGTTCTGTTCGGCGATTCCCGCGCATTCGATGAGAAACACGAAAGGCGCGGCGCTGCCGTCCATGGCGGGAACTTCGCCGCCCTGGATTTCCACCACCAGATTGTCGATGTGACAGCCCGCCAGCGCCGCCATGAGGTGCTCCACCGTGGCCACCGAGACGTTGCCGCCGTCACTCAGCGTGGTGCATAGCCGGGTATCGGAGATCTGGCTCCAATGGGCGGGGATACGGGCATTGCCGCCGCCGATGTCGCTGCGGCGGAAGACGATGCCGGTATCGGGTTCGGCGGGGTGCAGGGTGAGAGAGACGTTCTCGCCGCTGTGCAGGGCGGTGCCGCTGCAATTAATGGCGCTTTTCAGGGTGCGCTGCAGGGCGGGTTTGCCGCATGCCTTTTGGGAGGATTTCTTATTATTGAGTGTTTTTTTCATTACGAATATTCAGCCTAATCTAAGATTTTCCCCAAGCCTTTGTTTAAGAACATAAAAAAATGCTCTGGAGGATATGTATCAGTATCCCCCAGAGCACTCAAATCACTCTTTATTACGTATTGTTACAACGCAAGTGGTTGTGATTCCTTGCGATTCTTTTTGTCTCAGTTGGCCTGCCTGCGCAGGAAGGCCGGGATTTCCAGCAGGTCGTCATCGCTCTGGGCCGCCGGCGTGCGGTCCACGGGGTCCATCCCGCCCAGCCTGGGCTGGGGATTGGGTGGATTGGAGTCCGCCACTGCCTCCGCGGCCGGAGCCGGAGCCGGAGCGATGGAGGGGGCGGGTTGCGCCGGTTCGGCCGTTTGCACCGGTTCGGCCGGTTCAGCCGCCTTGACCTCTTTGACCTTGTTGCGGGAACCGGTGAGTTTCCTGAACATACTGACGCGGCCCTCGCCCGGTTCTTTCTTTTCGCTCCCGCCATTGGCCATGGCCGCGGCGGCGAAGGGATTGGCCGTCGCTTCTTCCGCCCCGCCCTGAGCCTCACCGGAGGCCTCTATGGGACGCGGCGAGATGAAGGGCGGTTTGTTGCGCGCCAGCCAGGCCGGTGTTGAGGCGGGCTCGCTTGTGACGGAGTCCGCCTCGGCCATGGCCTCGTTCAGGACGCCGGCTTTGTCGGCGCGGCCCGGTGGCGGGCTGATGTCGAGCCCGTTATCGGGTGCGGCCGTTGCCTCCGCGGTCTCTGTGGTTTGCGCGGCTTGCGGTGCAAGGCCGGGACCACCAGGACCACCGTGCAGGGGGAGAACCCCGCCGCGCGGCTCTTCCGCCGTCACCGGCTCGGCCCCGCGCATGGGCTTGTATTTGTCGCCGATGGCCGGCATTTCGGGCACGTTGTCGACCCTGGGATGATCGGTGAGGAGATGCACATTATCGCCGCCCACGGCCGCCGCGGCGTCGATTCCCGTGGCCACCACCGAGACCCGCATGAGGCCTTCCATGGTGTCCTCGATGGCGGTGCCGAAGATGATGTTGGCCTTGGGGTCCACTTCCTCCTTGATGCGGTTGGCGGCTTCGTCCACCTCGAACATGGTCATATCGAGCCCGCCGGTGATGTTGATGAGCACGCCGCGCGCGCCCTTCATGGAGGAATCCTGGAGCAGGGGGTTGGAAATAGCGGCCTCGGCGGCCTCGAGGGCGCGTTTCTCGCCCTCGGCCTCGCCGGTGCCCATCTGCGCCTTGCCCATCTCCGTCATCACCGAGCGGATGTCGGCGAAATCGAGATTGATGAGGCCGGGTTTGACCATGAGGTCGGTAACCCCGCGCACGCCACAGTGGAGCACCTCGTCGGCCATGTTGAAGGCCTCGGCGAAGGTGGTCTTTTCATTGGCCACGCGGAACAGGTTCTGGTTGGGAATGATGATCAGGGTATCCACGTATTGCTGGAGTTCCTCGATCCCGCCGTCGGCGGTGTGCATGCGCGTGCCGCCCTCGAAATCGAAGGGCTTGGTAACCACGCCCACGGTGAGGATTCCCAGCTCCCGCGCGGCCCTGGCGATGACCGGCGCGGCGCCGGTCCCGGTGCCACCACCCATACCGGCGGTGATGAAGGCCATATGAGTGCCGTTGAGGTGCTCTATAAGCTCGTCAATGGCCTCTTCCGCCGCGGCCCTGCCGATATCGGGACGTGATCCCGCGCCTAAGCCCTGGGTGATGGTGGCCCCGAGCTGAATCTGGCGTGGCGCCTCGGAATGGGCCAGTGCCTGGGAATCGGTGTTGGAGGCGACAAACTCCACGCC
This sequence comes from Alphaproteobacteria bacterium, assembly GCA_016776635.1. Classification (GTDB taxonomy): domain Bacteria; phylum Pseudomonadota; class Alphaproteobacteria; order UBA11136; family UBA11136; genus UBA11136. The sequence goes on along the minus strand of JADHSZ010000004.1, from coordinate 15,753 downwards.
CTGTAGGCCCGAGCGGATCATGTTGTTGATGGCGTTGCCGCCGGCGCCGCCGATTCCGACGACGGTGATTCTGGGTTTCAGTTCGGCTTCCTTGGTGGGAAGGCTCAGGTTGATACTCATAACGTACTCCTTTTTGTTCTCTTAATTAGAGACGTACTTACCGGTCGCATCCCCGACCGGGAAAAGGGAGCGGCGATCCGCCGCGCAAAGGGTTAAAAACACTCACGTAGCCATAAGCCGAGACGGCTGAAAAACCCGTCCGGCTCCTCCATCCAGCCGCGTGCGCTCACGGGCGTGGCGGCGGTGTTGCGTTGGGCGTAGGCAAGAAGGCCCGCGCAGGTTGAAAAAGCGGGTCCGCCGGTGGCTTCGGCGAGCCCATGGATATGCATCGGTTTGCCGACGCGGACTTTCTTGTCGAGAATCATGGCGGCGAGATCGCGAATTCCCTGCATCTGGCTTGCGCCGCCGGTCAGCACCACCCGTTGCCCGGCCACCTTGTCGAAGCCGCTCCTCTCCAGGAGGTCGCGCGCCATCTCCAGGGTTTCCTCGAGCCGTGGCCGGATGATCCCGATCAACAGGGATTTGGGCACATGATTGGGCTGGGCGTGGACTTCTTCGCCGATGGGCGGAACGTCGATATGGTCGCGGTCGTCCATGTCCGAGGGAATGGCGTTGCCGTAGAGCGTCTTCATGCGCTCGGCATTGGCCATGGTGGTGGACAGCCCGCGCGCGATGTCGCTGGTCACGTGGACCCCGCCCAGGGGAACGCTGCCGGTAAAGACCATATTGCCGTCGAAAAAGACGGAAAGGGAGGTGGTGCCGCCGCCCATGTCGATACAGGTGACGCCGAGGTCCATTTCGTCCTCCACCAGGGCCGAGAGACCCGAGGCGTAGGCCGACAGCACCATATCCTCGATCTCCAGATGACAGCGCGAGACGCAATTGCTGAGATTCCACAAGGACCCCGAGGCCACCGAAACCATGTGCATGTTGACGCCGAGGCGTTCTCCGAACATGCCCCGCGGGTCGCGAATGCCGCGGCTGCCGTCGATGGAATAGCTGAGAGGGACGGAATGGATGATTTCCCTGTCCTTGGGCTGGTGGGTTCCCATGCCGTGCTGGAAAGCCCGGCGCAGGTCGCCGTCGCTGATTTCATGCCCGGCGATGGCGCTCTCGACGTTGAAATTGTGCGAGCGCGGCTGGCCACCGGAAATATTGAGGAGGACGCTGTGAATGGTTTCCCCGGCCATCTGTTCGGCGGCGTGGACGGCGCTGGCGATGGAATCGGCCGCCGCGTCCATATCGACGATGGCGCCGCCGCGCAGGCCGTTGGCCGCATGATGGCCGATCCCCACCACCCGCGGCCCGCCCTGGTCGCCGGTATCACCCCGGGTATCACTGCGGGCGACGAAGCAGCAGATTTTCGTCGTTCCCACGTCAAGGGCTGTGATCAAACCGTTACGCACGTTTCCCCCATTTCTTTTTCTTCATGTTTCCGTTCGTCCTCATGTGTCGCGGCCGCTTGTCTCTTCTTGCTCGCGCAGTTTTTCCATGGCCTCCGCCGAAAGCTGCATCACCAGCCTGTCGGACAGGCGCAGATCGATCACCACCACGTCGCGGGCGAGAATCTCGTGACGCTGTTCCAGTTCGCGCAGTGTTTCCCAGGCCTGTTTCTGGTTTTCCGCCGGCAGCCGGACACGGACTCCTGAGTCCAGTTGCAGATCCCAGCGCCGCCCTCCCACGCGAATGGCGGCCATTACCCGTTTTTTCAGATCCGGCCCGCTGGATAGGATCGCGAGCAGTTCCGGAGCGTGTTGCGGAGCTTCGTCGCCGACGATGAGAGGCAGATCGGGAAAGCGGCCGAGCCCGTCACGGGCAAGGATCACGCCGTCTCCATCCACCGCCACGATCCGGCCCTCTCTTTGCCACAGAGCCAGGGGGCGGCGTTCGGTGATGTGGATATAGATGGTTCCGTCAAGGCGGCGCTCGATGGTGGCGTTCTTGACCCAGCTGACGGATTCCAGTCCCTTGCGGGCGGTTTCCGGATCGAAGGTGACGAGGGGCTGTCCGTATGTCACGTCAAGCGCCGCCATCACCGCGGCGCGCGTGGTCTCGGAACGGCCCTCCACAAGCACGTGGCGGACGATGAATCCGGCATCCGCCGAAAGGTGGATGGCCCGCGCCCGCAGATCGCGGCCAAATTCCGCCGCCTGTTGCGAAAACAGCAGCCAGCCCGGCACCGCCAGCGCCGCTCCGAGCAGGAAACCGAGCCTTGCCTGCCACAGAAGGGGGTGACGCGAGCGCAGGGGCGCCTTGCGCAGGTTGCGCGCCTTTCCTCTCTGGGGAAGGAGACGGCGCCACAGAGAAGCCAGGGGAGAAGCCAGGAAGGAGAAGGGTGTCAGGAGTCGCATGCGGCCTCCTCCACCATCCATTGCACCAGTTCGTCGAAAGAAATTCCGGCCTCGGCGGCGATTTCCGGCAGCAGCGACTTCGGCGTCATGCCGGGCTGGGTGTTGACCTCGAGGATGAACGGTTTTGCCGCGCCCTTGCCGGTGTCGTCATAGCGGAAGTCGACCCGGCTCACGCCGCGGCAGCCCAGGGTTTGGTGCGCCAGCAGCGCCAGATCCATGAGTTTCTTGGTGTCTTTCTTGGGCAGCGGCGCGGGAACCATATGTTCGGCCATGTGGTCGTCGCTGTATTTGGCCTCGTAATCGTAGAAACCCTCCGGAGGCCGGATTTCCAGAACCCCCAGCGCCTTGTCGCCCATGACGCCCACGGTGAGTTCCCGTCCCGGGATATAGGTCTCGGCCATGACTTCGTCGCCATAGGGCCAGGAAGCGTGTTCGAAGGGGATGGGCTCGTCGTCGCCGGTAATGATGCGCACGCCGACGCTGGAGCCTTCGTTAAGGGGCTTGATCACATAGGGCCGTTTCATCACGTCGCCGGCCAGCACCTCGTCGCGGTGGACGATTTTGCCCTTGGGACAGGGAATGCCGGCCTGGGTGAAGAGACGGTTGGCCATGGGTTTGTTCATGGCCAGGCTTGAGGCGAGAACGCCGGAATGGGTGTAGGGAAGCGCCATCAGTTCCAGCAGCCCCTGGAGGCAGCCGTCTTCGCCGTAGCGGCCGTGCAGGGCGTTAAAGACCACGTCGGGCCGGGGAAAGAGCTTGGGCAGCAGCGCCCCCACATCATGGGCGGCGTCGATGGCGGTGACTCTGTGTTCCATATTGCGCAGGGATTCCGCCACATTGGCGCCGCTGATGAGGGAAATCTCCCGCTCCGCCGACCAGCCTCCCATGATGACGGCCACATGCGTGCTCATGCTCCCGTCTCCCCGTTTGCCGGCAGGCCCATGCGGCGGATTTCCCACTCAAGCTCGATGCCGCTCGATGCCCGGACGCGCTCGCGTATTTCCTCGCCCAGTTGCTCGATATCGGCGGCGCTGGCGTCCCCGATATTGATGAGGAAATTGCAGTGCTTTTCGGAAACCATGGCGCCGCCCTTTTTCAGGCCCCGGCAGCCGGCGTCGTCGATGAGCTGCCACGCTTTTTTCCCCGGCGGGTTGACGAAGGTGCTGCCGCCGGTGCGGGTGCCCCGGGGCTGGTCCTCGTTGCGGGCGGTCTGGATATCGGCCATGCGTTTGCCGATTTCGGATATGTCGCCGGGCTCGCCTTCCATGGTGGCGGCGGTGAACACCCAGCCCTTGGGCACGCCGCAGCTACGGTAATCGAAGACCAGATCGTTAATATTCAGGTGATGCAGGGTGCCGGTCTCGTCCACGGCCTCGGCGGCGGTGGTGATGTCCTTAATTTCTCTGCCAAAGGCCCCGGCATTCATGCGCAGGGCGCCGCCGATGGTGCCGGGAATGCCGCTCAGGAACTCGAGCCCCGTAAGCGAAGCCTTGAAACAGGCCATGGCCACGTTGTAGTCGAAGGCCCCGGCCCCGGCCCGGATTTGGGTGCCCGTCACCTCGATCTCCGAGATCGCCGTGCCCATTCGGATCACCACGCCGGGGACACCGCCGTCGCGCACCAGAATATTGGAGCCCAGACCGAGCACCGTGTGGGGGACGTCGGATGGTTTTCCCTTGAGGAAAGTGATGAGGTCCTCTTTGTCGGCGGGGTCGAACAGGACTTCCACCGTGCCGCCGGTGCGGAACCAGGTCTTTTCACCGAGCGCCGCGTTTTCGCTGTAGACGCCGCGAACCGGGGGCAGTCGTGATGTGAGACCGTCATCAAAACTTTTTTTCATGGCGTTCTGGTTCATGACGCCCTCGCCGGTGTTGCGGAGTCGTCTCCGGCAAGTTGCGCCAGTTCCTGCGGCAGGGCGGTGGCCCAGTTGGTGCTGTTGCCCGCGCCCATGCACATGACCATGTCGCCGGGCTGGGTGATTTCGCGTACCAGCGGGGCAAGCCGGGAAGGATCGTCGAGAGGGAGGACTTCCTTGTGACCATGGCCGCGTAGCCCTTCGATCAGGGCGTCGCGGCCGGCGCCTTCCAGGGGCTCCTCACCGGCGGCGTAGACTTCCGAAACGATCACCGCGTCGGCGTCGTTGAAGCAGGTGCAGAATTCTTCGAACAGACTGAGCAATCGCGAATAGCGATGGGGCTGGACCACGGCGATAAGCCGGCTTTCACCACAGGTGGCGCGCGCCGCCTTGAGAACGGCGGCGATTTCCACGGGATGGTGGGCGTAATCGTCGATGATGGTGACGCCGTTAACCGCGCCGGTCTTGGTAAAGCGCCGTTTGACCCCGCCAAAGGCGGCCAGGCCCTTGCGCATGACGTCGGGGTCGAGGCCCATTGCCCAACCCACCGCCAGCGCGCCCAGGGCGTTCTGGACGTTGTATTCACCGACCATGGGAAGGCGCATGTCCGGCCAGGTGGTTTCGGTTTCGTGAGCGCGGTCGGTAACCACCACCTGGAAGGACATGCCCTCGGAATCGCTCTCCAGATTTATGGCGCGCATGTCGGCTTGGGGGCTGAGCCCGTAGGTAATGACGCGGCGGCCCGACATCCGGGGGATCAGGCTCTGGACTTCCGGATGGTCGATGCAGAGTACGGCGAATCCGTAAAAGGGAATGTTGCGCAGGAAGGCCTCGAAGGCTCCGCGCAGATCGTCGAAGGAGCCGTAGAAATCGAGATGCTCGGCGTCCATGTTGGTGACCACGGCGATGGTGGCGGGAAGCTTGACGAAGGTGCCGTCGGATTCGTCGGCCTCCACCACCATCCAGTCGCCGCCGCCAAGCCGGGCATTGGTGCCGTAGGCGTTGATGATGCCGCCGTTGATGACCGTGGGATCGAGGCCGGCGCCATCGAGAATGGCCGCGATCATGGAAGTGGACGTGGTCTTGCCGTGGGTGCCGCCTACCGCGATGGACCATTTCAGGCGCATCAGTTCGGCCAGCATTTCGGCGCGGCGCACCACGGGAATCTTAGCCGCCCGGGCGGCGGTGAGCTCCGGGTTGTTGGTATCCACCGCCGAGGACACCACCACCACCGCGGCCTCGCCCAGGTTTTCAGGATCATGTCCCGTCATCACCGGCACGCCGAGACCGGCCAGGCGCTTCACGTTGGCGTTTTCCTGGAGGTCGCTGCCCTGTACCGAATAGCCCAGATTATGCATGACCTCGGCGATGCCGCTCATGCCGATACCGCCGATACCGATGAAATGTATGGTGCCCAGGGGCAGGGGAATGGCCTTCATGCCGCTGCCTCCCTCCGGGGTGGGGCCGCGCCGCCCGATGTCTCGCCTTCGCCGTTGGACGGCAACAAGGCCCATGCGGTATCGGCCAGCCGCGCGGCGGCGTCGGGGATTCCCAGCCTGCGGGCTGCTGTTGCCGCCTCTTGCAGTATCTCGGGGCTTTCAAGGAAGGAGCAGAGCATCCCCGCAAGGGCGGGGGCCGTAAAGTCGTTCTCGGCGAATACCCAGGCGCCTCCGTCCGCCCCGATGGCGTGGGCATTGGCGCTTTGATGGTCGTCCATGGCGAAGGGATAAGGCACCAGAACGGCGGGCCGTCCGGCGGCGGTGGTCTCGGCCACGGTGCTGGCCCCGGCGCGGCCAATGACGAGATGGGCCTGGCGCAGGCGTTGCGGAATATCATCGAAGAAGGGCTCGATGGTGGCGGTCAGATCCAGCGCCTCGTAAATGTCCCGTACTCTGTTTATGTCCCCGGCGCGGCATTGGTGGGAGATATCGAGCCGGGCGCGCGCCGCCGCCGGCATGAAGGCGATGGCGTCGGGCAGGATGCGCCCGAACACGGCGGCGCCCTGGCTGCCGCCCATGATCAGGAGATTCAGGCTGTCGTTCGTGCCCAGGGACGGATAAGGGGTATAGCGGATGGCGGAAATGGTGGACCGCACCGGATTGCCGGTGTGCGTGGTTTTGACCCCGTAGCGCTTTCGTAACCGCGCCACGTCCTCGAACGAGGTGGCGATGGCTCCCGCCATGGGGGCCAGCAGCCGGTTGGCTCGACCGAGCACCGCGTTCTGTTCATGGATCAGGGTGGGCAGGCGCTGCCACCGCGCGGCGAGCATGGTGGGGACGCTGGCATAGCCGCCGAAACCCACCACCAGAGAGGGCTTGATCTCGCGCAACAGACGCCCGGCTTCGACCGCGCCGCGCACCATGGCGGCCAGGCCGCCCAGCTTTGCCGTGACCCCGCCCGACAACCGCCCGGCGCTGACGGTATGCACGGCTATCTCGCCGGGAAGGTCGCCGAAACTCGCACCCCTGTCATCGGTGATGAGGGCCAGCCTGCAGCCCCGCGTCATCAGCTCTTGAGCCAATGCCTGGGCCGGGAATATATGGCCGCCGGTGCCGCCGGCCGTCAGCGCCACCAGCGGGGGCGTCAGGGGATTTTTAAGGGCATTCATGACGTCCCGGGCGTTCATGGCGTTCCTCCCAGCCCCGCGCGGCGCCGGGTCAGCGCCAGCACCATGCCCATGCCCAGCGACAGCGCAATCAGGGACGAGCCGCCATAGGAGATGAAGGGCAGGGTCATGCCCTTGGTGGGAATGAGGTGCAGGGATGAGGCCATGTTGACGATGGCCTGAAGGCCGAACTGGACCAGCAACCCGGTCCCGGCGAGAAGCACGAAAAGGCTGTTTTCCTCCATCAGGCGGCTGAAGCCGCGCACCATGATGAAGGCGAACAGGCCGGCGATGGCGAGGCAGGCGAACAGGCCGAATTCCTCTCCGGCCACGGCGAAAATAAAATCGGCATGGGCATCGGGCAGGACTTCCTTGACCGTGCCTTCGCCCGGCCCGCGCCCCGTCAGACCGCCATGCATGAAGGCCTCCATGGAGGTGGTGACCTGGTAGCTGTCGCCGGTGGCGGGATCGAGAAAGCGGTCGATGCGGCTGGCCACATGGGGCAAGGCGAAATAGCCCGCCGCCAAGGCGCCGCCGGCCATGACCGTGAGCACGGCCATCCAGGCCAGGGGCAGCCCGGCCAGGAAGAACTGGGTAAACCAGACCGCGGCAATGACCACCGCCATGCCGAAATCGGGCTGCATCAGCAACAGGCCGATCACCAGAAGGAACAGGCCGCCGATCAGGAAATTGCCGGGAGACCCCCTCTTCAGGCGCGCCTGGGCGAACATCCAGGCGGCGATGACGATGAAACTGGGCTTGACGAATTCCGAGGGTTGCAGGGAAAGCCCGGCGATCGAAATCCAGCGCCGCGCGCCCTTGATCTCCGCACCCGAGGTCAGGGTCATGACGAGAAGAATCAGGGAGCCGATGAAAACGGCCACCGCCAGGCGGCACACCTCTTTCGGCGAGAGCAGGGACACCGAGGCCAGAATGAAGGCGGCCAGCGGCATCAGGATGAACTGGCGGCGCACGAAATAGAAGGGATCGAGACCCAGCCGGTCGGCCACGGGCGGGCTTGCCGCGAGAATGAGAAGCGCGCCGAAGGCCCCGAGGATGGCCAGCGCGCCCAGCGCCCAGCGGTCCACGGTCCACCACCAGCGCCCGATGACGCTTGTATCGTTGCGCGCGAATCCGCTCATGGCGCGGCCTCATTGTGGTGGAGGTCATTGTTTTCTGTGGAGCCACTGTCGTTGGTGCCGGCGCGCTTGTGGGCCAGGGCGCGGAAGGCATCGCCACGGGCCTCGAAATCGCGCCATTGATCGAAGGAGGCGCAGGCCGGGGAAAACAGGACTGTCGGTGTGGCGTCGGAGTCGGTCTCGGGTTCAGACCCGCTTTCAGAGAGAGCCATGTCACAGGCCCCGGCGAAGGCGGTTTCGAGATCGCCGCAAAGAGTCATCTCCACCTGACCTTCCAGGGTGCGGGCAAAGTCGTCGGCGGCCTCGCCCGTGAGAAAGGCGTGGCGGATGCGGTTGAAGTAAGGGGTCAGCGCTTCGATGCCGCCTTCCTTGGCCCGGCCACCGGCAATCCAGAGGATGTTGTGGTAACAGTCCAGGGCGCGGGCCGTGGCCGCGGCGTTGGTGGCTTTGCTGTCATTGATGAAGGCGACGCCGTCGATACGGGCCACCAGCTCCTGGCGATGGGGCAGGCCGGGGAAGCTGTGGATGGCGTCGCGAATCTGCGGCATGGCGAGCCCCGCGGCGCGGGTGGCGGCAAAGGCGGCGGCGGCGTTCTGGGCGTTGTGGGAGCCGGGCAGGGCGGTGGCGGTGGCCATCTCCATGACCCGCTCTTCGCGGCCCTCGATATCGTTGACCAGCCAGCCGTCTTCCACATAGACGCCGCCCGCGGCCTTGTCGGCCCCGGAGACGGGAATGGTGAGTGCGCCGTCCCTGGACTTGAGGCTTTCGAACAGTCCGCGCGAATGGCAGTCGTCGATACCGACGACGGCGGTATGGGAGGTGCCCTGGCCCGCGAAGACTCTCTCTTTAGCGCCCCTATAGCCCGCCAGCCCGCCATGGCGGTCCATATGGTCGGGGCTGATATTGAGCAGGACGGCGATATCGAAGACCAGGGTCGAGACCAGCTCGAGCTGGTAGGAGGACATCTCCAGCACGTAATAGCCGCCGGGTCCGGCCGGTTCCAGGGCCACCGAGGGCACCCCGAGATTGCCGCCGGTCTGTGCGTTGCGTCCGGCCTGGTGGAGGATATGGCCGATCAGCGCGGTGGTGGTGGACTTGCCGTTGGTGCCGGTGACGCCGATGAAGGCGGCCCCGGTGTCGGCGCGCGAGAGAAGCTCGGTCTCGCCGATGATTCCGCAGCCCGCCGCGCGCGCCCGTGTCACCACCTCATGAGGCTCGGGGAAATTGTGGGGAATTCCGGGAGAGAGCACCAGCGCGGTGATAGTTGAGAAATCCTCACCCATGAGATCGGCCAGCGGCACGTCTTCGGCCTTGGCCCGGTCGCGGCTTTCCTGGTTGTCGTCCCAGGCCAGCACATGGGCCTTGCTGTGGATTAGGGCGCGCGCCGCCGCGAGGCCTGACTTGCCGAGTCCCAGTACGGCCACGCGATGTCCCGACATGGAAGGAATGGCGATCATCTCTCCCTACCTCAGCTTCAGCGTCGCCAGCCCGGCGAGAGCCAGGATGGTGGCGATGATCCAGAAACGAATGACGATGGTGGGCTCGGCCCAGCCCTTTTGTTCGAAATGGTGGTGCAGGGGAGCCATGCGGAAGACCCGCCTTCCCGTGAGCTTGAAGGAGGCCACCTGGACGATGACGGAGACGGTTTCGAGCACGAACAGCCCGCCGATAATGGCCAGCACCAGTTCATGCTTGGTGATGACGCTGAGCGTGCCCAGCGCGCCGCCCATGGAGAGCGATCCCGTATCCCCCATGAAGACCATGGCCGGAGGTGCGTTGAACCACAGGAAGCCCAGCCCCGCGCCCACCAGCGCGCCGCAGAATACAGTCAGTTCGCCGCTGCCGATCACATAGTGGAGCTGGAGGTAGTTGGAGAAGACGGTGTTGCCCACGAGATAGGCGATCAGCGCGAAACAGGAAAAGGCGATCATCACCGGCACGATGGCCAGCCCGTCGAGCCCGTCGGTGAGGTTGACGGCGTTGGACGCGCCCACCACCACGAATACCGCCAGCGGCGCGAACATCCAGCCGAGATCGAACAGGATGTCCTTGAAGAAGGGAATGGTGAGCCCGGTGGCGAGCCCAGGAGAGGCGATATCCATGATCCACAGGATCACGGCCAGGGAAATGACGATTTCCGCCGCCAGCTTGACCTTGCCCGGAACCCCGTGGCTCGAACGCCGCGTCAGCTTGAGGAAGTCATCGGCCGCGCCTACCGCGCCGAAGCCCAGCGTCACGGCAATCACCGCCCATACATAGCGGTTGGTGAGGTCGGCCCATAACAGGGTGCTCGAGATCACCGCCACCAGGATCAGGAAGCCGCCCATGGTGGGGGTTCCCTGTTTGTGGACGAGATGGTCCGCCGGGCCGTCGTCGCGGATGGGCTGGCCTTCGCCCTGGATACGCTTGAGCCAGTTGATAATGGCTGGGCCGATGACGAAGCTGATGATCAGCGCCGTGATGATCGCGCCGCCGGTGCGGAAGGTGATGTAGCGGAACAGGTTGAGCGCGCTGATCTGTTCGGCGAGGGGGACGAGAAGGTTATACAGCATGGTCCTAGTTCCCGTTGACCGCTTGCGGCGGCGTGTCGTTGGTGTCTTTGAGCGCCGCCACCACGTCACGCATGCGGCTGCCGTAAGAACCCTTGACGGTAATCACATCGCCCGGCTTGAGCGCCGCCTTGACCATGGGGGCGAGAGCCGCGGCGCTGGCCGCGTGGCCGCCGCGCATCTGTGCCGGCAGGGCGTCGCGCAGGTGTTTCATTTCGGCTCCGGCGGTGAACACCAGGTCGATCTTTGCCTTTTCCAGGTCGCGGGCGAGGGAGGCATGCATGGGGGCCGAGCGTTTGCCCAGCTCCAGCATGTCGCCGAGCACGGCGATGCGCCGTCCCGCGCTTTGCGGTTGGGCATGGCGGAGAACCGAAATGGCGGCGCGGATGGAAGCCGGGCTGGCGTTGTAGCTTTCGTCGAAAAGCTCGCACTCGCCGCCGCCAAGAGGCAGGCGGAAATGGCTGCCGCGCCCCTCCACGGCTTTCAGGGTGGAGAGGGTCCCGGCGGCGGCCGCCACGTCGCCACCGAGCGCATCGACGGCCGCCAGAACGGCGAGGCTGTTGATGACCCAGTGACGTCCCGGCATGTTCAGTTCGTAGCTGAGCGCGGCGCCGCAAATCTCGGCGCTCACATGGCTGGTCAGGGGCTGGAGGTCGCAGGCCACCAGCCTGGCATCGGCTTCGGGGTGTGCGCCGAAGCCGATGATGCGGGTGACGCCCCGCTCGCGGGCGGTTTCGGCGAGCACGGGAAAGAAGGGGTTCTCGCGCGGCAGGATGGCCGCGCCCCCGCTCATGCCCTGGAAGATTTCCGCCTTGGCGTCGGCGATATGGGCCACCGAGGTAAAGAATTCCGAATGTACCGGCTCGATACTGGTGATGACGGCCACATGGGGCCGCGCCATTTTCGACAGGGGAACGATTTCGCCGGGATGGTTCATGCCCAGCTCGAACACGCCGAAGGCGCTGCTTCCGGGCATGCGCGCGAGACTCAGCGGCACGCCTAATTGATTGTTGAGATTGCCCATGGTGGCGGTGGTGGCGCCCTGTGGTTCGAGAACCAGGCGCAGGGCTTCCTTGGTACCGGTCTTGCCGACGCTGCCGGTGATGGCGGTAATGCGCGCCGCGGTGCGCTCACGGGCGGCCACGGCGAGGTTTTCCAGGCCCTGTTGCGTGTCGTCCACCAGGAGTAGGGGAGAAGAGTCTTCGAGGCCCTCGGGAACGCGGCTCACCATGGCGGCAGCGGCACCGGCGGCGAAGGCCTTGGCGACGAAGTCGTGGCCGTCGAAATTGGGGCCGGAGATGGCGATGAAGAGGTCGTTTTCCTCCAATGTGCGGCTGTCTATGGACACGCCGCCGGCTGTCCACGGTGCGGTCCACGGCGCAGTTGACCGTCCGGCACGCCCACTGGTGGCGGCGGTTGCCTCGTCATGTGTCCACAGAGGCGCGGTCATGGGGCTTTCTCCGTCTTTCCGGCGGCAACTCGCGCTGTCGCGGCATCATCGAAATCGCGCCGTTCGTCGCCGACGATCTGGTAGGTTTCGTGTCCCTTTCCGGCAATCACCAGAAGATCCTTTGGTTCGAGGGCGGCGATGGCGGCGCAAATGGCTTCCGCGCGGTCGCCGATCTCGTGGATGGTGGCACCAGTTTTTGTCAAAATTCCGGCAAGGATCTGTTTGCGGATAGCGGCCGGGTCTTCGCCGCGTGGATTGTCATCAGTGACGACGACCGCGTCTGCGAGGCGTTCGGCCACCTCCCCCATGAGGGGGCGCTTGCCCGCGTCGCGGTCGCCGCCACAGCCGAATACCACGTGCAGGCGGCCTTCCACATGGGGGCGCAGGGCACGCAGGGCATTCTCCAGGGCGTCGGGGGTATGAGCGTAATCCACATAGACCGACGCTCCATTGGCATGATCGGCCACATGCTGCATGCGTCCGGGCGCGCCTTCGAGATGAGCCAGCGCCGTCACCGCCGTTTCCTCGTCGCCGCCGCAGGCCAAGACCAGGCCCAGGGCGCAGAGCGCGTTGCTGGCCTGGAAGTCGCCGGCCAGCGGCAACAGCACCTGGTAGGCGTTGTCGCCGAGAACTAGGGAGAGAATCTGGCCGCCGGGGCCGGGTGTCTGGCTTTCGAGGCGGATATGGGCACCCTCGCGGCCAAAGCCCATGACCTCGATCCCGCGCGCCGCGGCGATGCGCGCAAGGGCGGAGAATTCAGGCGTATCGGCGTTGAGAACGGCGACGCCGCCTGGCTCAAGAATATCCTCGAAGAGCCGGTTCTTGGCCTGGGAATAGCTTTCCATGTCGCCGTGGTAATCGAGATGGTCGCGGCTGAGATTGGTGAAGGCGGCGGCGCTGACACGCACGCCGTCGAGACGGTACTGGGTCAGCCCGTGGCTGGAGGCCTCCATCACCAGATGGTCCACCCCGCGGACACAAAGCGTCGAAAGCATTTCGTGGAGGGCCACCGGATCGGGCGTGGTCAGTCCCGCATCCGTGTCGAGGCCGTCGGTAGGAACGTTGGTGTGTACCCCCAAGGTGCCCAGGCTCGCCGCTTCGTAATCCAGACACTCCCAGATCTGCCGCGTAAAGGCGGCCACCGAGGTTTTGCCGTTGGTGCCGGTAACCGCGGCGATATGGGCGGGCTGGCGGGGGTGAAAGCGGGCCGCCATCAGGGAGAAGGCGCGGCGCGGGTTGGAAGTCGTAACAACGGGTATGTTCGCGGCGCTCTCGCCCGGGGTGGCGTCTTTTCCCGCGAGAACGGCAACAGCCCCGCGCTCCACGGCTTCGGCGATGAAGGTGCTGCCGTCGGCCTGAACGCCGGGCAGGGCCGCGAACAGGTTGCCCGGCTGTACCTTGCGGGAATCGGCGCACAGGCCGGAGATGTCCGGGTCCATGGTCAAGGCCTGTTGGGTGGTGTCTGTCATGGTCCCCTGGATCAGTTCAGAAAGAAGCAAGGCTCGGCCCCCGGGGCGTGATGTTCACCATCATCTCGCTCTGGATTTCCGGGGCATTTTCATTGACGGGCGGAATCCCGAGCATGGGCGCTGTGCGGGCGATCACGCGGCGTACTACGGGCGCCGCGACCCAGCCCCCGGTGGCGTATCCGAAGGTTTCCTCGGTGCCCTTGGGCTCATCGAGCATGACGAACAGCACGTAGCGCGGCGCGGTCATGGGAAAGGCGCTGACGAAAGAGGAAAGCAGCGCCTTGTCGCTGTAGCCGCCGCGCGCCGACTTCTCGGCGGTGCCCGTCTTGCCGCCCACGAGATACCCCTGCACCGCCGCTTTTTTCCCCGTGCCTTCCACCACCACGAGACGCATGAGGCGGCGAATCTGTTCCGAGGTGTCAGGAGAAAGTACCCGCGAGCCGGGTTCTCCCGTTTCCGGGGGGCGTTCGTCCTTTTCGGTTTTTCTCGGGATGCGGGGCAGCAGGGTGGCCGGATAAAGAAGCCCGCCATTGACCATGGTGGCGATGCCGGTGGCGAGCTGGACCGGGCTGACGGCGAGGCCGTGGCCGTAAGCCACCGTCATGGTGTTGATCTTGCGCCAGGGCGAAGGCACCAGCGGCGCGCCCACCTCGGGCAGCTCGATGGCCGCAGCATTGAGCATGCCCAGTCTGCGCAGGAAAGCGCGCTGGCCGCTGACGCCCACATCGCTTGCCATTTTCGCGGCGCCGATATTCGACGAATAGATAAGAATCTCCGGAACCGTGAGCCAGCGACGTTTCGGGTGGTGGTCGCGGATGGTAAAGCGGCCGATATGGATCGGCTCGGTGGCGTCGTAGCCGCCATCCAGGCCCACGGTTCCGGATTCCAGGGCCATCGCCGTGGTGAAAATCTTGAAGGTTGATCCCATTTCATAGACGCCCAAAGCGGCCCGGTTGAAGCTGGCCTCGTCGTCTATGTCCTCGGGGTTGTTGGGGTCGAAGTCAGGCAGCGAAACCAGTGCCAGAACCTCGCCGTTATGAGCGTCCATGACCAGCCCGGCGCCGCCGATGGCCTGGTATTCCTCTCGTGCCCGGGACAATTCCTGGTGAAGAATGCTCTGGACCCGGATATCGAGGGTGAGTTTCAGGGGGTCGGAGCTTTCGCGCAGTTCATCGTTCATGGAGCGCTCGATCCCGGCCAGGCCGTGGTGATCGATACCGGAAAATCCCAGGGCATGGGCGGCCAGATTACCGTGGGGATAGACCCGGCTTTCCTCGTGCTGGAAGTAAAGGCCGGGAACCCCGAGGCGGTTGACCGCGTATTTCTGGCGCGGCGTCAGGTGGCGGTAAATCCATACGAAAGAACGGCCCGACGTGAGCCGGCTGCGGGTCAGTTTTCCATCGAGATCAGGCAGCGCGCTTTTGAGTTTTTCCACGGCTTCGTCGGCGTCGAGAATACGCCGCGGATTGGCGTAAAGAGAGGCGGTGGTGAGAGACGTGGCAAGCAGCACGCCGTTGCGATCGACAATATCGGCGCGTTCTTTTTTCAGGATGCCGAGCCCCGTGGCCTGCGCCAGGCGGGGCTCGTGGCCGTCGCGCAACAGGGTCAGGTCAACCAGCCGGGCGCCGATAACGGTAAAGGCGATGAGGAACAGCGCGCCGGTCATCAAAAGACGGTTGCGTGCGGTGTCCAGCGCCTGTTTTGCGGTGCCGCCGAGTCTGCCGAGCTTGTGGCCCCGGTGGTGGGATGGACGTCCCGGCGTGCGGATACCGGCGTTACGCGCCGGACGGCCCTTCGCGGGAAAAGAAGGGCCGGGTCCGGTCATGGCGCGTTTCCGGATGCGCCGGGTTGCGGTAACGGGGGCGCGTCCTGGGGAACGCGCAACAGGACCTGCCTTATGTCATGGGGCGGGGGGGAGGTCTGGTCCTGCTCGAGACCCTCGTTTTCATCGGCTATTTTCGCCGATGAAGCGGGGTCGTTCCGTAGCGGCAGTTTCTCGATGCTGGTGATGCGTTCGGCGGAGACCGGCATAAAACCGAGAAACTTGATGTTGAGTTTTTGCAGATGGCGGGGCCGGTTGAGATAGCTCCACTCTGCGTTGAGAACGTGGATGGATTCCTGGTCGGTGAGGATGGCGCGGTGAAGCTGCGTCAGTTCCTCTTCGAGAATCTGCACCTCGTGCTTGATCTTAAACAAGCCAAAGCCAAGCAGCGCGGCCAGCGTCAGGCAGAAAAGAGTCATGGGGCGGATCATGGGCTTGGGGCTCCGGGGTTTG
>JADHSZ010000003.1 GCA_016776635.1 Alphaproteobacteria bacterium | reverse complement strand
GGGACTCTTTACCTCCGACCAGATGGAAGCCCTGGCGGATATTGCAGAACGGAACGGCGCGGAAGGATTCCGCATCTCCCGGGACCAGAACTTTATTTTCATGGGTCTGCCCCAGGATGCCGCCACAACGGTGGTGGACGCGGTGAGGAAGCTGGGTTTTGGGGTTGAGGACAAGCCCGGCGACGAGGCCGATGTGGTGTCCTGTCCCGGCACCACCACCTGCCGTATCGGAATCACCAATTCCCAGAACTTCGGGCAGGAACTTGCGGGGCTGGTACGCAACTACGAGGCCAAGCCCGGCGTCTCGGTGAAGATTTCAGGCTGCCAGAACGGGTGTGGCCTTCACCATGTGTCCGATTTCGGTTTCCGTGGCATGGGCAAGAAAATCGATGGCCGCAATGCGCCCCACTATCAGATTTACGTGGGCGGGGATCCGCGAAACCTTGGCGATATTGGCGTTTCCGGTCCCATTGTGACGGCCCGTCATGCGCCCGAGGCGCTCGAAATTCTGATGCGGGATTATGCGGACAACCGCCAGCAAGATGAAAGCATCCGCCAATGGAGTGAACGGCTAGGTAAACAGGGCCTGTCGGATATTCTTGCCCCGGTTCTGGAAAAGGCCACCCCCGATTCTAAAGACGTCTATCTCGATTGGGGCGAGAGAGAGGTCTATGAGCCTCCCGCTCCGGCGAAGAGCGAGTGTGCCGCCACCTTTGCCGTGGATGATCTGTTGATGGACCTTGCCGACGACGCCCTGATTGGCTTCGATCGCGCCTTGTTCGGCGAGCGGTCGGAGGAAGGGCGGGCTTTCGGCCATGAGGGCATCTATTACGCGGCGCGCCGTCTTCTGGTGCGTCAGGGCGATGTGAGGGAAGACCTGTCCCATGATGAAGCCCTGCACACGGTGCGTGGCGGCTATGCCAACAATTCCCAGGTTCTGGCGGCGCTGGACAAGGTCATTGAAGCCGAAACTAGTGCCGCCAACGGGGGTGGAAATGGCGCCCTGGATTCATTCCGCGAGGCATTGGCCGTGTGGATCGACACCGCCGCTGATCTGGCGGAGAAACCTCTTGAACAGGCGGTCTTCGATGCATCGGCGCTGGATGACTCATCGGGCTCGGTAATGGACATGATCCGCAACCAGCAAAAGGGCGCCTGATGAACGCCGCGGCACACATTCAGGACGAGACCGGAAACCAGGACCGGAAAAAACTGTCCGAAGAACGGGCGGCGGAGCTTGCGCGCGCCTATGGCGGTCTCGACGGATTGGACCTACTGACGCCCATGATCGAAAAGGAATTTCCCGGCCGTATCGCGCTGTCTTCTTCCTTTGGCGCCGAAGCCGCTGTGCTTCTCGACCTTGTGGCCCAGGTGGATCCCGCCACGCCGGTGATCTTTATAGATACGGGAAAGCTGTTCGAAGAGACCTACAACTATCTCGCCCTGCTCTCCGATCATCTGGGGCTGACGGACGTGCGCAGCATCAGCCCCGATCTGGCGCGGCTGCAGGAAAGCGACCCCAACGGAAATCTCTGGGAGAGCGATCCCGATGCCTGTTGCCACATGCGCAAGGTGGAGCCTCTGGAGAGCGCGCTTGCCGGTTTCGACGCCTGGATTACCGGCCGCAAGCAATATCATGGCGATCTCAGGTTGAATCTGGAGCCGGTTGAAGCGGTGGACGGTTTCATCAAGATCAACCCCCTGGTGAACTGGAGTCACGAAAAAATCCAAACCGTCCTGTCCGAGAGAAAACTTCCCCAACACCCCCTGGTGGCCAGGGGCTATCCGTCCATTGGCTGTTATCACTGCACCCGGGAAGTGGCGGAAGGTGAAGACCTGCGCGCCGGGCGCTGGGCGGGAGAAGAAAAAACCGAATGCGGTATTCACCGCGCAAGCTGGGCAACCAATCAATGAATCATCTCGACGCTCTGGAAAGCCAGAGCATGTACATCTTTCGCGAGGCCTTCCAGGGCTTCGACAAGCTGGCCATGCTGTGGTCTATCGGCAAGGACAGCAACGTTATGCTGTGGCTGGCTCGCAAGGCTTTCTTCGGCCACCTACCCTTTCCGGTGGTCCATGTGGACACCTCGTACAAGATTCCCGAGATGATCACCTTCCGCGACCGCATGGCCAAGGAATGGGAGCTGGACCTTATCGTCGGCCAGAATACGAAAGCCCTGGAAGCCGGGATGGGCCCCGACAAGGGGAAAGTGGCCTGTTGTTCCGCCCTCAAGACCGAGGGGCTTAAGGCGACACTGTCGGAGCACGGGTTTACCGGCGTCTTCGCGGGGATTCGCCGGGATGAAGAAGGAACGCGGTCCAAGGAGCGTGTCTTCAGCCCCCGTGGCGAGAACGCGGAATGGGATTTCCGCGACCAGCCGCCGGAGTTCTGGGACCAGTTCAAGACCGAGTTCGCGCCGGGAACCCATTTGCGGATTCACCCCCTGTTGCACTGGACCGAAATCGATGTATGGCGCTATATCCAGCGCGAGGATATTCCGGTCCTGGACCTCTATTTCGCCAAGGACGGCAAGCGCTATCGTTCCCTGGGCTGTGCGCCCTGCACCGCGCCCATAGAAAGCAATGCGGCGACCCTCGACGAGATAATTACCGAACTTGAGACAACCCGCGTTTCCGAACGTTCCGGCCGCGCCCAGGACAAGGAAGCCGAAGACGCCTTCGAGCGGCTGCGCGCCGAGGGGTATATGTGATGGCGGACAAGAAAAAGACGAAATCAAAAACTAAAGCGAAGAAAATTCCCGCGAAGGGGAAGGCTGCCGTGACTCCGGCTGAGGATATTACGGACAACAAGCCCCTGAAGATCGTCATCGTCGGCCATGTGGACCATGGCAAGTCGACCCTGGTGGGGCGGCTTATCCATGACACCGGTTCCTTGCCCGAAGGCAAGCTGGAGGCGATCAGGGATATGTGTGACCGCCGCGGCATGCCTTTCGAGTGGGCGTTTCTTATGGATGCGCTTAAATCGGAGCGGGATCAGGGGATCACCATCGATACGTCCCAGATCTGGTTTTCCACCGATCACCGCAAATACGTTCTTATTGATGCGCCGGGTCACAAGGAGTTTCTTAAAAATATGGTGAGCGGCGCCGCCCATGCGGAGGCCGCGCTTCTTGTGATTGACGCCGAGGAAGGCGTGCGCGAGCAATCCCGCAGGCATGGATATCTGTTGCATCTTCTCGGCGTGCGTCAGGTGGCCGTCGCCGTCAACAAGATGGACCTGGTGAAATATTCAAAGGAACGGTTTGACGAAATCGAGGCCGAGATTCATGCCTATCTCGATGAGATCGGAATCGCCCCCACCCATATCATTCCGGTGTCTTCCCGCGAGGGAGACCTGATCGTCAACCCATCCAAGCCCATGGACTGGTACGAAGGCCCCACCGTTGCCCAGGCCCTGGACCTTTTTGAGGCGCCGGTGCTGCCAACCGACCTTCCTTTGCGGTTCCCGATTCAGGATGTGTATAAATTCGACGAGAGGCGGATCATCGTCGGCCGTGTTGAAAGCGGACGTCTTCGCGCCGGGGATACCCTGCTGATTTCGCCCACCAACAAGACCGTACGCGTGGCTTCCATCGAATCATGGAATTCTCCGTCGCCGGTTCTGGCGGCTTCGGCCGGACAGTCCATCGGCATTACGGTGGAAGACCAGGTCTTCATCGAGCGCGGCCAGATCGCCAGCAATGAGGAAAACCTGCCCATAGAGACCAATGTCTTTCGGGCGCGGATATTCTGGCTCGGGCGCAAGCCTCTCACCGTGGGCAAGACCTACAAACTGAAGCTGGCCACGTCTCAACACAATGTGACTGTGCAGGCCATTGAGCGGGTGATTGATACCGGTGATTTATCCTCCGCCGAGGCCGAAACGGTGGAGCGTAATGCCGTGGCCGAGGTGATCCTGCGGTCGCGGGGGATGATGGTACTCGACGAGTTCGTGGACAATCCCGCCACCGGGCGATTTGTCCTGGTGGACGAATACGATGCCGTGGGCGGCGGTATTATCAGCATGGAGGGCTATCCCGACCAGCGCCAGAGCATCACCGTGAAATCCACCAATATCTTTTCGGTGGACCACCGGATCACGCCGGCGGCACGTAGCGCCAGTAACGGCCATCGTCCCGGGATTCTCTGGCTGACGGGATTGTCGGGCTCCGGCAAGAGCACCATTGCCGTGGAGTTGGAGCGTCAACTCTTTCTCAAGGGTTATCATGTCTATGTGATGGACGGAGACAATCTGCGTCACGGGCTGTGCGCCGATCTCGGGTTTTCTCCCGAGGATCGCACCGAAAACATCCGCCGCGTGGGCGAAGTGGCGAGCCTATTCGCCGATGCCGGATTCATCGTCATCACCGCGTTTATTTCCCCCTATCGCGCCGATCGCCAGCGCGCCCGCTCTATCCGCTCCGAACAATTCCATGAAGTCTATGTTAAGGCCGGGCTGGAGGTTTGCGAGAAGCGGGATCCCAAGGGGCTCTATAAGAAAGCGCGAAAGGGCGAGATCGAAATGTTTTCGGGGGTTTCGGCACCCTATGAGGAGCCCGAAGACGCAGAATGCGTGGTCGATACCGCTTCCTTGTCCGTGAGTGAAAGCGTGGCCGAGGTGATGGACTATATCGACCGGCATCTCGGCGGCGTCGACCATCATCACGAGACCGGGAAGGAAGAAAAAGCGGCTCAAACCAGTTAACTGGACGGGCTAACCCGCCGCGCGGAGATCCTCGAAAAGCCTTTTCCACCCCTATATTTCATACCCCCGGCTTGACAGTCCCGAACTCATTGCCTATATGACTGGCACTCGATCGCCGGGACTGCTAACAGCTTCCGGTGTGAATGGTTCAAATCCAATTTATGGAGACTCTGGATGAAGTTCAGACCGCTTCACGACCGGGTGCTTGTGTCCCGGATCGAAGGTGATGAAAAGACTGCTGGCGGGATCATCATTCCCGACACGGCCCAGGAAAAACCCATGGAAGGCAAAGTGATTTCCGTGGGTTCTGGTATCCGCAGCGAGGATGGAAAAATCCATCCTCTGGACATCAAAAAAGGTGACCGCATTTTGTTCGGCAAATGGTCGGGCACCGAGGTCAAGGTCGACGGCGAAGAGCTGTTGATCATGAAAGAATCAGACATTTTGGGCGTGATCGAATAGGAGTGATCAAGACATGACAGCCAAGGAAGTTAAATTCGGTTCCGACGCCCGGGCGAGCATACTCGACGGCGTCGATATCATCGCCAACGCCGTGAAGGTGACTCTGGGGCCCAAGGGCCGCAACGTCATCCTCGACAAGGCATTCGGTGCGCCACGCATTACCAAGGATGGTGTTACCGTGGCCAAGGATATTGAGCTTGGAGACAAGTTCGAAAACATGGGCGCGCAGATGGTGCGCGAGGTGGCGACAAAAACCAGCGATCTTGCCGGAGACGGCACCACCACGGCGACGGTCCTTGCCCAGGCTATTTTCAGCGAGGGCGTCAAGGCAGTTGCCGCCGGCATGAATCCCATGGATCTCAAGCGTGGGATCGATACTGCCGTTGGCGCCATCATCGACGATATCCAGTCCCGCTCCAAGAAAGTCTCCACCACCGAGGAAATTTCCCAGGTGGGCACTATCTCGGCCAATGGAGAAACCGAAATCGGTAAGATGATCGCCGACGCCATGGAAAAAGTCGGCAAGGAAGGCGTCATCACCGTTGAAGAAGCCAAGACCCGTGACACCGAGCTCGATGTGGTTGAAGGTATGCAGTTCGACCGTGGTTATCTCTCCCCCTATTTCATTACCAATGCGGAGAAGATGATTTGCGAGCTGGATGACCCCTATATCCTTCTTCATGAGTCGAAGCTTTCGGGACTTCAGGCGATTCTTCCGATCCTGGAGACCGTTGTCCAGTCGGGTCGTCCGCTACTCATAATTTCCGAGGACGTGGAAGGCGAGGCGCTGGCCACCCTGGTGGTCAACAAGCTGCGCGGTGGCCTCAAAGTAGCTGCCGTTAAGGCACCCGGCTTCGGTGATCGCCGCAAGGCCATGCTGGAAGACATCGCTCTTCTCACCGGCGGCCAGCTTGTAAGCGAGGATCTCGGCATCAAGCTCGAGAATCTAACCCTCGATATGCTGGGTACCGCCAAGCGCGTTATCATCACCAAGGAAGAGACCACCGTCGTTGCCGGCGCCGGCAAGAAGGCCGACATCAAGGCCCGCTGTAGCCAGATCCGTCAGCAGGTCGAGGAAACTTCCTCCGACTATGACCGCGAGAAATTGCAAGAGCGGCTGGCCAAGCTGGCTGGCGGCGTTGCCGTGATCAAAGTCGGCGGTGTGACCGAGGTGGAAGTCAAGGAACGCAAGGATCGCGTTGACGACGCCATGCATGCCACCCGCGCGGCGGTGGAAGAAGGCGTTGTCCCCGGCGGCGGAACGGCTTTGCTTTACGCCACCCGTGTGCTGGACAAGGTCAAGGTGGCCGATAGCGATCAGCAGGTCGGCGTCGAGATCGTTCGCAAGGCCCTGCAGGCTCCCGCCCGGCAGATCGCGGACAACGCCGGCGCCGAAGGCGCCATCGTTGTGGGCAAGCTTCTTGAAAGCAAGGATACCAGCTTTGGTTTCGATGCCCAGGGCGATGAGTACACCAACCTTGTGAAGGCCGGCATCATCGACCCCACGAAAGTGGTGCGGACGGCATTACAGGACGCGGCTTCCGTGGCCGGTCTGTTGCTGACCACCGAGGCGATGATTGCCGAGAAGCCGGAGCCCAAGGAAGCTGCAGGCGGCCATGCCCATGGTGGCGGTGGCGGCATGCCGGATATGGGCGGCATGGGCTTTTAAGCTCTGCTTCCAAAAAAGACCACAAAGAACAAAGGGGCCGCGTTCGCGCGGCCCCTTTTTTTGTGGAAAAATTATAGAGCGGATCAGAGAAGAATATAGTGGGCGCGGGCGCCGCGTTCGATGGCGGCGGCGCTCAGCCGGTCAATATCCAGATGATGGCGGATCATCTCCAGTAGCCGTAATTCTTCCTGGGAGACATGGGAATCGGCGGCGGCCACGTCACATGCCAAGGCATAGGCCGTTTCGCGCAGCTTTTCGGGGAGTGATGCCAGAATCAGATCGAGAATCTGATCGAGGCCATCTTCCTTTTCGAGAAGCGCGGCGCAGGCATTGGCCGTTTCGGTCAGCCTGTTCTGGTCATAGTCGTTAAAGATCGGCAGATGCTTGATCATATCGCCGATGGTTTGCAGTTCCTCGTCGTTCATGTCCTGGTCCACGGCGGAAACCATGACCATGGTGTAAATAAGGGCGTCGTGGTGATCGATCATTCCCACTCCAGTTATGTAAAATTGCAACTAATTAGGTGACTTAAAGCCCGTGGGCAGGGTGTCGTCAAGGGTGCCGTCAAGTATGGCGGAGAAAATTCCCGGTGGCTTCCACGGCTTCGGCTAGGCCGATACGCCGGACCTCGACATCTTCCGGAAAAGCGGTCGCCAATCGCGAGGGCATGCGGTTGTCCAGCAGGATAAAAACGCCCTTGTCTCCAGCCTTGCGAACGAGACGGCCGAAGGCCTGTTTGAGCCGCAGCCGAGTCAGCATGTCGTCATAGAGGCCTCCGCCAAAGGCCTGTCTGCGGGCGCGATGAAGGATACTGGGCCGGGGCCACGGCACCCGGTCAAAGACAATCAGGTGCAGGGCGCGCCCCGGCACATCCACGCCATCGCGCACGGCATCGGTGCCGAGCAGACAGGAATCGTGCTCACTGCGGAAAATATCCACCAGGGTCGCGGTGTCCAGGCCATCCACATGCTGGGCGAGAAGCGGGATGCCTGCTTCGTCTAGGGGGGTGGCGATGCGTTCATAGACGGTGCGAAGGCGCGCGATGGCCGTAAACAGGCCCAGTCCACCGCCGCCGCCAGCCAGGAACAGTTCGCGATAGGCGGCGGCCACCTGGTCGCTGTCGTCCCGGTTGACGTCGGTCACTACGAAAACCCGGGTTTGCCGGGGATAGTCGAAAGGCGAGGGCACGGCGATCTCTGTGGGTTCGGAAGGAAGATACGCCGCGCCGGTGCGCGCCTGCGCCGTCATCCATCCCGTTTCGTCCGATGGCGTGGCGTCGCGCAGTGTGGCCGAGGTTATCAGCACCCCCTGGGCGGGGCGGGCCACATATTCGATAAAGGGTCTGGTGGGGTCGATCCAGTGGCGGTGCATGCCGAGGTCATAGTCGCGTCCCTCCCTGCGCTCTACCGAGAACCAGTCAACGAAGTCAGGCGGAGTCTCCGATTCCAGAGATCGCAGCATGGCCCGCCATGCCTCCACTTGGTTCTCAGCGCGCCGGATAAGGCCGCGGCTGATGGCCTCGACACGCAGCCGGTCGGCGGTTTCCATATCCGAGGAATTCTCGTCAAGAAGCGCCCGCAGGCGACGCGCCAGGGCGGTGAGGGGGGCGGAAAGCGCGGTCAGGGCGGATTCAAGGCTGGCTGCGGCTTCCGCTATTCCCTCCACAAGGGGTAGGCATTCGGTTTCCAGGCTGTAAACATTGCCGGGCTGTTGGCTGCGGGCATAAATCTGGCTGCGGATCAGCCGCAGGAAATCATCCGCAACGCCCTGGCTGCCGTTCTGATTGACGCGCTTCATCCAGCCCTCGGCAGGAAGGACGCGTGCCGCCTCAAGGATATTTTCCAATGCTCCGGCTGCTTCCTTGTCGGAGTCGGCCACATCGCCGATGCGTCGTTTCAGGCCCCGCATGCGTCCGGCGGTCAGCCGTCCCTCGCGTCCCTCGGAGCCGAGAATCCAGCGCCGCAATTCCACCATTTCCAGGCCCGTAAGATGGGCCGAAAAGGCGCTGTCGGCGGCTTCGAATACATGATGCCCTTCGTCGAACACATAACGCGCAGGCACGAAAGGATCGTCATCCTCACCGCCGCCAAGAGCCGCCTGGACCATGACCAGGGCATGATTGGCGATAACGATCTCCGCCCGCCGCGACCGCCGCACGCTGCGTTCAATAAAGCATTTCCTGAAATGGGTACAGGAGGAAAAGATGCATTCTCCGCGTCTGTCGGCCAGCCCATAGGTGCGGCCCCGCCCCAGGAGGTCAGAAAGCCAGGCAGGAAAATCACCACCCACCATGTCGCCGTCACGGGTGGTGCCGGTCCAGCGGGCAAACAGCCCCAGGGCCGTGGCGTCCCGTTCGCGTGACGCCGGCGGCCGTCCGGCAAGGGCGCCCACCGCTTCTTCCAGATTCAGAAGACATAAGTAGTTCTCCCGCCCCTTGCGGATGACGGCCTTGGCGGCCTTGTGGTTGGGCTGTGGGTAGAGACGGTCCAGCTCACCATCGATCTGGTGCTGGAGGTTGCGGGTATAGGTGCTGATCCATACCGGGCCGTGATTTTTCTGTGCCCACAGGCTGGCCGGAGCAAGATAACCAAGCGTCTTGCCGACGCCGGTGCCGGCCTCGGCCAGGGCGACACGGGGGTTATCGGCCTCCTCGCGGGGGACAAAAGCGGCGGTGACGCCCGCTGCATAGTCCATTTGCTGGGGCCGTGATTCCGCTTCGGGACCGAGAAGATTCTCCAGCCGCGAGGTGGCTTCGTCCGCCGTCACCGCCTCTTGCCCGCCGGGTGGTTCGGGAGCGTATTCCCCCCATTCCTTCAATCGCCGCCAGACCTCAAGGGCCTGCTGTGAAGGCCCGGAGCGCTTTACGATGTTGTTCTCAAAAACCTGGCATATGGTGGCGCCCCAGGGCCAGCCGCAGCCCTCCATGATTTCCGCCAGGGACAAAACTTCGCCGGCGTTGTGCGGATCCATCAGGGAAAGCTCCTCCAACAGAAGCCGGGTAGCCGATGCAAGGGTGCGCGTTTCGTCTTCAGGAGTTTTTGGAAGGGGCAGGTCAAGGGCGGCGGCCACCCCGCGCGGGGTCGGCAAACAGAACCGGGCCGGTCGCACGAAGGCGAAGAGTTCAAGAATGTCACGAGCGTGAAAGAGCGCCACGTCGAGGCGCCGCGCGGTGGCCGGTGCGTGGCAGACGATGGGCAGGGACGAGGCGGCCAGCCGTGAAGCAGCTTGCCTGTGGGAAAGGGCTTCCACCTCGTTTTGCGGGGTGAGCCACCAGGCGCCGCCTATCCCGGCCACCAGGACGGCGGCCTCGGGCAGGTGAAGGACTGGCGACGGGGAAGGGGCCTGACTCATGGGCAGGGATCACAAATGAAGGGCGGCGGTCGCCACATGGCGCGCTTCAGTCATCCTCGTCTTCGACTGGGACCGGAACCAGCGCCAGCTCCACGCCCGCCTCTTTCAGCATTTCCACGGTAATTTTCTCTTCGCGGCCCCATCGTTTGGCGAATCCTGAATCACTGCGGCTGCCTTCATCCACCACCACCTTCGAGATTCCCACCTGGATAATGGCGCGGGCGCAGTTGGCGCAGGGCAGATGGGTCGCATACATAATACAGCCGCCAAGGGCCATGCCGATGCGGGCGGCATTATAGATGGCGTTGCGTTCGGCATGTTCGGTCCAGTCATATTTGATGGGGCGCTTGTGGCGTTTTTCCAGCTCATCATCGATATGACGGGGAAAGCCGTTATACCCGTAAGGTCCGGGAGTGCGGTCGGCCTGGACAATGACGGCGCCGACGCGGGTGGAGCGGTCCTTTGACCATTTGGAGACTTCATGAGCCAGGCGCAGGAAACGCACATCCCATTTGGACACCTTTTTCCGGGTCTTTCGGGAGGAGGCTTTTTTGGTCTGACGTTTGGCTGGCATGACGGCCTGCAATTCTCCATGATCTCGGTCATTGACGCACTCGCGGCTTGCGCCTAGGTTCTGCGCGCCAAACCATACGTTTCTATAGGACTGATCGGCCTTATCATCAATGACGGATATTCGTGAACTTGCCAACAACGCCCGGGCCTGGCCTTTCGAGGAGGCCCGCAAGCTGCTCTCGCGCACCAAGGGCGAGACCCCGGAAAAGGGGTATGTGCTTTTCGAGACCGGCTATGGGCCTTCGGGACTTCCCCATGTGGGCACTTTCGGCGAGGTGGTACGTACCTCCATGGTGCGCCATGCCTTCGCCACGCTGTCCGATATCCCGACCCGGCTTTATGCCTTTTCCGACGACATGGATGGTTTGCGCAAGGCACCCGATAACATCCCCAATCGCGACATGGTGGCAGAGCATCTGGGCAAGCCGTTGACGACGATCCCCGACCCTTTCGGTACCCATGAGAGCTTCGGCCATCATAACAATGCGCGGCTTCGTGCCTTTCTCGATTCCTTCGGTTTCGACTACGAGTTCCAGAGCGCCACCGAGTGGTATAAAAGCGGCCGTTTCGATGATTCCCTGCTGAAGATGCTGGCTCATTTCGAGGAAGTGCGCGGGATTATTTTGCCCACGCTGGGGGAGGAACGACAGGCCACCTATAGCCCCTTTCTTCCGCTATGCGAAAAGACCGGCAAAGTACTTCAGGTGCCGGTGGTGGCCACCGACGTGGATGCCGGAACCATCACCTATCGCGACGAGGAGAGCGGCGAGACGGTGAAAACGCCGGTCACGGGCGGCCATTGCAAGATGCAGTGGAAGGCCGACTGGGCCATGCGCTGGATGGCGCTGGGCGTGGATTACGAGATGTCGGGCAAGGATCTGATCGATTCGGTCCATCTGTCGGGAAAGATCGCCCGCTTGCTGGGGGCGCACCCTCCGGAATCCTATACCTATGAGCTGTTTCTCGATGAAAACGGAGAGAAGATATCCAAGTCCCGGGGCAATGGCCTGGCGGTGGAGGACTGGCTGAAATACGCGCCGCCCGAAAGCCTGTCTTTGTTCATGTATCACAAGCCGCGCAAGGCGAAGCGGCTCTATTTCGACGTTATTCCGAAAAATGTGGATGAATATCTGACCTATCTGGGCAAGTGCGAGGACGAGGACGATGCCGCCCATCTCGAAAACCCCGCCTGGCATATCCACAACGGTGCCCCGCCCCAGGAAAAGGCGCATCTGAGTTTCAGCATTCTTCTTAATCTGGCCGGGGTCTGCCACGCTCACGACAAGGAGGTTTTGTGGGGATTTATCTCCCGTTATGCACCAGAAGCAAACCCGGAGAACGATCCCATTCTGGACGGGATGGTGGGGCACGCCATCGCCTATTTCAACGATTTCGTCAAACCCACCAAATGCTATCGCTCCCCCGATGATATGGAACGCCGGGCCCTGGAAGACCTGATGGGCGCCTTGGAGGAGCTGGGCGATGATGCCGATACCGAGGTCATTCAGAGCCAGGTCTATGAAGTGGGAAAACGCCACCCCTTTGAAGACCTCAAATCCTGGTTCAGGGCGCTGTACCAGATTTTACTGGGTCAGGAACAGGGGCCGCGCATGGGCTCCTTTATTACTCTTTACGGAGTTTCGGAAACCATCGCCCTGATTAAAAGGGCGCTTGCCGGCGAAGACCTCTCTGCGGATTAGACTGCCAGATTAATCAGACCGGCCCGCTTGAGGCCGTAGGTTAAGCTGGGATTCAAAAAATAGTGGAGAGTCGCCTGATTACTGGCTGGCCCAGATGATGCGCGCGATCCACGCCACATCCTCAAGATTGATATAGCGAATGGCATGGTCGGGATTTAACGACTGCAGCTCCACCTTGTGGGCGGTGCGGCGCTGGAGTTGTTTGGCCATGACCTCTCCCTTATTGGTCTTGACCACCACCCTGTCCCCTTTGCGCACCCCGGCCACCGGGGAGACGACGACGGTGTCGCCGTCGCGGTAGAGGGGTTCCATGCTGTCGCCGCTGATTTCCAGGGCAAAGGCGTTGGGATCGCCGATTTCGGGAAAGGAAATTTCGTCCCAGCCATTCCCCACCGGATAACCGGCATCGTCGAAAAAGCCCTCCACCCCGGCCTGGGCATAGCCGATAACCGGAATGCGCTGGGTCGGGCCGGTGCTTTCCGCGTCTCCCACATAGCTGATGAATTCGCCAAGGCGGCTTCCCGTTGAGGCGAGAACCTTGGCCACGCTTTCAGTACTGGGCCAGCGCAGCTTGCCCTCGCGGGTCACCCGTTTGCTTTTGTTGAATGTGGTGGGATCGAGCCCCGACTGCCGGGCCAGTCCGGAAGCGGACAGACCGTGCGCCTGGGCGAGGCGGTCGATGGCCCGCCAAATATCTGCGTGACTCAGCATGGGAACATCTTCTTATATTTGCCACATTCTGGCACTAGGAACATATTCATTCAATGTGTTGACATAGGAAAAAATACATGTAATATCTCTAAATGTTCTTTTTTTGTTCTTATTTTACGGATTTTCCGCCGCCATTTACCAGCCGAGGAGTTTTCCATGTCCCGCAAACGGTTTGCGCCCTATTTCTGTCCGGCCCATGAAGGGGTGCCTTTTTCCAGCAGCGAGGAAGCCTGGTTCTGGTTCGTGGCATGCCGTCTCGCGCGCAGCGACGGCGCCCGGCTCAAGGCCGGTCTTTCGGGGATAAAACGGCCCTGTGATCCCATGGACATCCACCAGGTGGCGGACCGGTTGCACCGGCAACACCGGCTGTCGCGTCCGCATATGGTGGTGCTGGCTCATTTTGGCCGCAGGATGATGGCGCCCGACCCCGGTTACGAGACCGAACGCCGGGCGGCAGTTTTGTGGGATGAGGCCCATGACCGTCTGGGGGATGTTCTGCGCCGAAAAGGCATTGTCGCCGAAGACATGAAATGAGACGCGGAATGGAATGGGGCCACGGGGAACAAGGCATTGAAAACGCCGGAAAAATCCCGGCTTTCGCGCAGGAGGCCGCAGTGGTGTTCAGCGGCCGCGCCGACCTGTGGTGGCTGAAATTCCTCAAACCCGGATTTCGTCATTGTTTCCTCGTCCTGCGCGCCGGCGGGCATTGGGTGGTCATGGATCCTCTCGCCCATCGCACCGAGATCCAGGTTCCGCCCGTGGACAGGGAATTCGATCTTTGCCGCTGGCTCGAGGCCCAGGGATTCACGGTGGTGCGAACGCGGGTGTCCCCTATGGACGGTGAAGGTTCCGCCCGCCCGGCTCCCTGGATGCCGTTTTCATGCGTGGAGGCGATCAAACGGGTGCTGGGAATCAGAAGCCGGCGGGTGGTGACGCCTTGGAGCCTCTATTGTTATTTGACGGCCAGGGTCGGAGAGGCAAAAACAACCCACCAGACCGGAAAAATCCGCAAGGATGAATTTTTCCCTTGACTCTGCAGACAAAACTAGGTATATAGTCCTAATATCAAGTCCACAGCTGCGCCCGCGTTTCCGGTTTCCGGGGAAGCGGGCGTTTTTCATTCCCCGTTTCCCATTTTCATTATTGCGACCCCAAGTTGCATTACCTTGCGTCCCTGTGGCGGCGGGCGAGCACAGCCAGAAGTGGCGCTCTCTCTCACCGCCTTATTTTTGCCAAGTCAGAGAAGGAGTATTCCCCATGGCAAGTCTCATCAGCGCCTTCATCGCGCCTCCGAAACCGGCCCCGCCGCCCCCTCCGCCGCCGCCTCCCGCCCCGATCGCGGCGGAGACGGAAGTGGAACAGAAAGCCCGCGCCCGCAGGTCGCGCCGCGCCACCATCGCCACCACCTCGCGGGGCGCGCTGAAGGTGGGTGATCTGGCCCCGCAGCGCAAACGCCTTTTAGGAGAATAAGCCATGGAACATCTCACACCCGAGAGCGTGCTTAAACGCTATCGCACGGCGAAATCCCGCCGCAGCGTCTGGGAGGCCCATTGGCAGGAATGCTATGACTTCGCCTTGCCCCAGCGCGACGGGTTTAATCGCGCCGCCACGGCCGGCGAAAAAAAGAGCGACCGGATATTCGACGGTACCGCGGCCGATGCCGTGGACCAGCTGGCCGCCAGTATGTTGGCGCAGTTGACGCCGCCCTGGTCGCGCTGGTTTGGGCTGACGGCGGGAAACGACATCGACCCGGCGGACCGTGACGCCATCGCGCCGGTGTTGGACGATACCGCCACCATTCTTCAGTCCCATTTCGACCGCTCTAATTTTACCGTGGAGATGCACCAGTGCTATCTCGACCTCATCACCGGCGGCACCGCCAGCCTGTTGATGGAGGAGACGGCCACGGGGGATGACTCGGCCTTCCGCTTTACCTCGGTGCCCTTGTCCCAGGCGGTTCTGGAGGAAGGCGCGGGGGGACGGCTCGATATCAGTTTCCGCCGCAGCGAACTGACCCTGGCGCAGATTCGCGCCCGCTTTCCGCGCGCGGAAATTCCCGGCCAGCTTCTGCAGCGCGCCGAACAGGATCCCGACGCCCGTTTTGCCCTAGTGGAGGCTGTGCTGCCGGTGGAGGGCGGCTATGAATACATGGCCGTGCTCGAGGAATTCTCCGGCGAGGGTGACGGCACCGCGGCGCTGGCCACGGGCCGTTTCGATATGTCGCCCTTCATCAATTTCCGCTGGCTCAAGGCGCCGGGGGAAAGCTATGGCCGTTCGCCGGTGATGAAGGCCCTGCCCGATATCAAGACCGCCAACAAGGTGGTGGAACTGGTGCTCAAGAATGCCTCCATCGCGGTGACGGGCATCTGGCAGGCCGATGACGACGGCGTCCTCAACCCCGCCAATATCCGCCTCACGCCGGGCACCATCATCCCCAAGGCGGTGGGCTCGAAGGGGCTGACGCCCCTGGAGAGTCCGGGCCGCTTCGATATTTCGCAGCTCGTTCTCGAAGACCTGCGCGCCCGTATCCGCCACGCTCTTCTCGCCGACCGGCTGGGCCGGATAGACGACCAGCGCATGACCGCCACCGAAGTTCTCGAACGCTCCGCCGAGACCGCCCGCATCCTGGGCGCCACCTATGGGCGGCTGCAATCGGAACTGCTGACGCCGTTGATCCGGCGCGGCATGGCGATCCTGAAACGGCGCGGCGAGATTCCAGACCTGGTTCTCGACGGCCGCACCGTGGACCTTCAGTACCGTTCGCCGCTGGCCCAGGATCAGGCGCGCCAGGATGTGCAACAGGTCATGTTGTGGCTCGATTCCGCCGCCGGTCTGGGGCCCGAGGCGCTCAGCGCCATCGACCTTCCCGCCACCGTACGCTGGATGGGCCGCAGCTTCAACGTGCCCGGCGAACTGATCCGCGAGGAATCATCTACTGACCCTGTGCCTGAATTACTGGAGGGTCTGATGGCCGAGGCTGCACCTTTGGTGGAGGCGTTAGCCGTGCCAGAACAGGAAACCCCGCAACCCATGAGTATGGAGGACGACAATGCTGCAAGTTGAAACACCGACCCATGAAGAGACCGGATGGAGCTGGTTCGATTTGGCCCAGACCCTTGCCGAGGGGTCCGGCCCCGATGGCGAGGAGCTGAGGGCCGTAGCCAAGGCTTTCGCCCGCTGTTTCCGGGGCGCCGCCGGCAAGACGGTGCTTTCCCATCTGCGCGGTATCACCATCGAGCGCCGCCTTGGCCCCGATGCCAGCGAAGCTTCCCTGCGCCATCTCGAGGGCCAGCGCGCCCTGGTGGCCACCATTCTCATTCTGGTGGAACAGGGCAAGGCGGGCGGTTAGACAAACCCGCCTTTCCGCAATATCCCACATCATTCCGTTACAAGGAGCCGTCATGGACAAGAACCTGCTGAACACCGCGCCCGATACAGAGGGCGCGGAAGACACTGCGCCTGCGCCGGAGGAATCCGCCGCGGATACAAACATCAACGCCGTTCCCCGCCCCACCTATCTGCCCGAGAAATTCTGGGACCAGGACAAGGGCGAGGCGCGCACCGAGGCCATGGCCAAATCCTACGCCGATATGGAACGCCGGGCCGCCCATATGGTCAGGGTTCCCGGTGAGGACGCCAGCGCCGAGGATGTGGCCCAGTACCGCCGCGCCATGGGAATTCCCGAAAACGCGGAGGGTTACGAAATCACCTTCGGCGATGACCTCATCGAGAGCGATGCGGAGGTCAACAAGGCCCTGCACGCGGCCGGGTTCAGCCAGGCCCAGACCCAGATGGTCTATGACCTGGCCAAGGATAAGCTGATGCCGTTGATTGAGGACGCGGCGGCCGAGTTCGAGGGCCAGCGCCAGACCGAACGCCTGGTCCACCATTTCGGTGGCGATGAAAAATGGCAGGAAGCCTCGCGCCAGTTGACCGCCTGGGGCAAGATCAACCTGCCGCCCCATGTTCTCGATGCCCTGTCCACCACCTATGAAGGCGTGCTGACCCTGCACCGCATGATGGACTCGGGCGAACCCGCCTTCGTCACCGACGGCGCCGGCACGGCCTCCTCCGTTGTGGAAGAGGCCGAACTCAAGCGCATGATGGACGATCCCAAATACTGGCGCGACCACGACCCGGCGCTCATCGCCAAGGTCACCGCGGGCTTCCAGCGCCTCTACGGTGACGGGGAGTAGGGGGCGTGTTTCCTTTTTCACTGAACGACACCATCGGCAGCAGCTATGCCACCGATCCCGATGACGTTTTGCGCACCAAGAAGGGACTCAACCGCCTGGGGTTCTATGCCGTGCCCAAGGAATACGGTATGACCCCCTGGCCCGATGAAGACCTCTTCGAGAGCTTGAAGAGCTTCCAGAGGGATAATGGTCTCGCCGTGGATGGCATCATGAAGCCGGGCGGGCCAACGCAGTCACTACTCGAACGGCGGCTGTCGGGCCGCAAGGACGAACGCGACCTGATACCCAGGTCGTTTGCGCCGCTCTCCGGCCTCGGCAAGGGCCAGAAGAACCGGGCCGAGGATGTGCTGGGCTTGCGCCGGGGGTTGGCTGGGCTCGGTTTCATGCCGCGCGGCGAAGCGGTCTCGGAAAAGACGCTGTTCGATTCGCCGCTGGAGAAAGCGGTGAAAGCCCTGCAACAAAACCACGGCCTCAAGGAGGACGGCGTCCTCCGCCCCAAGGGTCCCACCTTGGAGGCATTGGCGCAGCGGCTAAGGGAACTGGCGGATGATGACGACGATGACTATATCAAGCCACCGCCCAAACCATCGAGAAAGCCGGATCCGCCCGTCCAAATCCCGCCCAAACCATCGAGAAAACCGGAGCCGCCCATCGATATTCCGCCCAAACCGACACCCAAACCAACGCCGCCCCAAGACCCGGACAAACCCAGCCCCGATGATCCGGATAAGCCGAAGCCCGATGACCCAAACAAGGAGAAGTGCCGGCAATTAGCCGGAGATATAAAGAACGCTAAAGTGGCTATTAAGAAATTTGAGCCCACACTTGCCAAAGCGCAGCGCCGGGTCGAGAAAGCCCGTGAAAAGCTTGCCACCGCGCGGCAAGCTATGGCGGATTCACACCCACTTTCAATAGATATGAATAATCCAGTAAAGGCATTGCCTAAACTCTTCAAAAAATTGGGGGGAGTCGTCGCAACAGTCAATTCTATCAATGAAATGAAAGGTGCAATGGCCCGTTTTGATGCGGCGGAGAAAAATCTAGAAGATTCAGAAGCGCAACTCGCGAAAGATATGAAAACAATGGAGGGTCTGAAAAGTAAGCTTGGAGCGTTGGAGGCGGAATTTTCCCAGAACTGCGGCCGGGGCTGAGTCCGACGCGACTCACGGTGTTTCCAGATGGCCCTTTTGGGCGCGGGACGTTGCCCATTGTTTTTCCTCATCCGTCAGTCTGGCGCCGATGCGTTCAAGCTCCTCTTCCACGTTGAGCCCCCCCTCTTTCGCCCTCACCAGCCAGTAATAGGCCCAGTAGTCCCTTCCACTATCACCCCAGTAGTCCCTTCCACGATCACCAAAGTCTCCGGACTCGTAGAGCAGGGCCAGTTCCTTCTGTGCTTCATGATGTCCTTGCTCGGCGGCATCTAAGAAATAACCGAATGCCTCTAGGTGCGGCTCTCCCGGCGCGACATCTTCCAGATGCCAGCGGCCCAGCTCGTACTGGGCGTCCCTGTCACCCTCACGGGCGGCTTTTTCCAGTAAATCCCGCGCCGCCTGTTCATGGAGAAGGTCACCCCCGCTTTCTTCCCTGATTTGCAGGGCGGCCTCGTACCAGTCATGGGGGCCGCCGGATTTTATGTTTTGAATCCAGTCGAGTTCGGCGCGCAGTTCTGGGGGGATGCCCCTCTCCCCCATGAGCGCCTCCACCAATGCTTCCCGCCACTCCGGCGAAAGGCCGATCATGACAAGAACGGCCTGACGAAACAGGTTGCGCGCCCGTTCTTCGTTCTTTCCCACCCCAAGGCCGCGCAAATACAGATAGCCGAGACGGGCCGAGACAAGACTCGGGTCTTTGTCGTGCGCAGCCTGGTAATATTCCGCCGCGCGCGCCAAGTCCCGGTCCACGCAGCGCCCGGTTTCATAGAGTTCCCCGAAGTTTATGAATGCTTTCAGATCGCCCTCGGCCTCCTTCTTCTCAAGAAGGCTCACCGCCGTCCGGCAATCCCACTTCTCGAGGGCCTCAATATAAACGCCTTGCCAACCGCGCAGGCGGATGGAGTCTTCACCCGGCACGACCCAGATAACCATGCCGAGGGCGACGAGGGTCACCAGTATGTAAGTGTCGGGTTTACGCATGGATTTTTCTCTGCCTGTTTTGCCGCAACCCATGATCGGGTATCATGGCGCGGCGCGCAACCGTGGCGGGCTGGGCCTTTTAGGGGCCTGAAAAAAAACTCTTGACATTTGCCCCTATTTAGGTATATATTCCTAATACTTAAGGGAAGAAGTGCGTCCGGCTTATGCCGGGCGTTTTCACATTTCTTCCCCCTCACTAATCCGCCCGTCGGAGAACCGTATCGCGACACCCTAGGTCGTCTGCGTGCGGCCCGGCGGACGCGTACCCGTTTTCGGCCGGAGGTGTTCTTCTCGAACGCCGCCGATAACCGGAATGGGGGTGCCTTCACTCACAATTTTCATCTTCAACCCAAAGGAGGGAAGGGACCACTTATGTCCACTACCGTAGACCTATCCTTTAGCAAGCGCTTTGAAGTTCAGGTCCATCAGGCTTACCAGCGGATGGGCTCGAAACTTCGCAACACGGTGCGTTCCAAGAACAACGTCAAGGGCGCATCTACCACCTTCCAGAAGGTGGGCAAAGGCACGGCCAGCACCAAAGCCCGTCACGGCAAGGTGCCGGTCATGAATATCGACCACACACCCATCGAATGCCTGCTTTCCGATTATTATGCGGGCGATTGGGTGGATCACCTCGACGAGCTCAAGATCGATCATGACGAACGCGCGGTTACCGCCAATGCCGGGGCCTATGCCCTGGGGCGCAAGACCGACGAACTGGTCATTACCAAGCTCGACACCAGCACCAACTATGCCGGCGCCAATACCGACGGCATGACCAAGGCCAAGGTTCTCACGGCCTTTGAAATGCTGGGCGAGGCCGATGTGCCCGACGACGGCCAGCGTTACGCCATCGTCGGCTGGAAACAGTGGTCGGAGCTGTTGGGAATCCAGGAGTTCGCCGATTCCGACTTTGTCGGAGCCGACGATCTGCCCTGGCGCGGCACCCAGGCCAAGCGCTGGCTTGGTGCGCTGTGGATGCCCCATTCGGGACTGTCCGTGGCTTCCAGCGTGCGTTCGTGCCACTGGTATCACAAGACCGCCATTGGCCATGCCAGCGGCGCCAACGTGAAAACCGATGTCACTTGGCACGGCGACCGCGCGTCCAACTTTGTCAGCAACATGATGTCGCAGGGAGCCTGCTTGATCGACGCCACCGGCGTGGTCACGTTGCGCTGCCTCGAATCCTAGAGGAAGGAAAAGACAATGGCTTACAATTCCCAGGATCTCAGCGTTCTGGCCTATGCCAACGGCTTTACCCTGTGGCACTACAAGTCCACGGGTGATGCGCTCAGCGCCATCATGGCCGCCAATTACTTCGATTCGGCGACCGATATGCTGCGCGTTGGCGACAGCATCACGGTCCAGGACAGCAGCAACGACATCGCCATTATCCGGGTCTCCGCCAACAGCGGCGGCGCGGTGACGGTGGTGTACGCCACGCCGCAGTCCGCGGCCAACGCCGATACCAGCAGCGCCGATTTGGCAACGCTGGAAACCGAAGTTAACGAAATCAAGGCCGCCCTGCGCAGCGCGCGAATTATCGCAACCTGACGCTTAGGCCTTAACCGGGATGCTTCTCTCCCCCCGCATTCCCGGTTACTCGCGCCCCGTGGCCTTACGGCCGCGGGGCGCTTCTTTAATCCATTTTTTAAGGAGTTCCTGTCATGGCGCTTAGTTCCATCGCACTCTCGTCACGGGCCTTGCTCATGATCGGGGCCAATACCATCGCCTCTTTCGAGGAAGGCACGGCGGAAGCCGAAGTTGCGGCCAATCTCTATCCGTCCATCCGCGACGCGCTGCTCTCGAGCCATCCCTGGAGCTTCGCCATGGCCCAGGCCACTCTGCCCGTGCTGGCGGCGGCGCCGGTAGCCGATTACGCCAAGGCGTTCCAGCTTCCCGATGATTTTCTGCGCGCTCTTTCCGCCGGCCCTGCGGGCCGTGGGCGCGGGCTCGATTACCGCATCACCGGGGACCGTCTCCACGCCGACGTGGACCAGCTGGTGCTGACCTATATTTTCCGTCCCGAGGAGACCGATTTCCCGCCCTTTTTCGACCAGGCGCTGATCGCGCGTCTGGCGGCGGAATTCTGTATTCCCCTGACCGAGAACACCAGCCGTTCCCAGGCCCTTTACAAGCTGGCGGAAAGTGAATTCCGCCGCGCCAAGCTGATTGACGCCCAGCAGGACACGCCGCCTCATATCGCGGAATTCCCCTTGGTGGAGGCTCGTTCCTAGTCATGACCAGGATTCATCTTCTCAAAACCAATTTTACCGCCGGGGAAATCAACCCCGAGCTTCTCGGGCGCGGCGACCTGCGGGCCTATGAAAATGGCTCGGCCCTGTTGCGTAACGTATTCATCCATCCCACCGGCGGCGTCACCCGGCGTTCCGGCCTTTCCTATATGGATCAGGCGCCGGGAACAGGCCGGCTGGTGGCTTTCGAGTTCAACACCGAACAGGTCTATCTTCTGGTCTTCAGCGATCTCCAGATGGATGTCTATCGCGATGGGGTAAAGGTGGCCACCATCGCCACGCCCTGGACCGAAGCCCAGATTCCCCTCATCTACTGGACCCAGAGCGCCGACACCCTGTTGGTGCTGCACCCCGACGTATCGCCCCGGAAAATCACCCGTACTTCGGACACCGCCTGGACCATCGCCGAATGGAGCTTCGTCGAGGAGGACAATGCCGTGCGGCGGCCCTTCAACAAATTCGCCGATGAAGACATCACCCTGCAGGCCAGCGCCACCACCGGCACGGTGACCTTGACCGCCTCGGCCGATGTGTTCGTCTCCACCCATGTGGGCGACCGTTTCCGGCTCGAAAAGAAACAGGTGGAAATCACCGTGGTGACCTCGGCCACCCAGGCCACGGCCACGGTCAAGGAAACGCTGGTTGGAACAAGCGCTACCAAGGACTGGGACGAACAGGCGTTCTCGTCCACCCATGGCTGGCCGGTCTCGGCGGCCTTTCATCAGGACCGCCTGGTGATCGGCGGCGCCCGGGATCTGCCAAACCGTCTGTGGATGTCCAAATCCTCCGATCTCTATAATTTCGACCTGGCCGCCGGGCTCGATGACGAAGCTATTGATTTCGACATCCTCTCCGACCAGGTCAACGCCATCCGCGCGGTATTCTCGGGCCGTCATTTACAAATCTTTACGTCAGGCGCCGAATGGATGGTCACGGGCGATCCCCTGACCCCGTCTTCGGTACAGCTGAAGCGCCAGACCCGCATCGGATCGTCGGTCACCCGCAACGTGCCGCCCCGCGACGTGGACGGCGCCACTGTGTTCGTCACCCGTAACGGGCGCGAGGTCCGGGAATTCCTGTTTACCGACGTGGAACAGGCCTATCAGTCCTCCGATCTCAGCCTGTTGGCGCGGCATCTGGTGACGGCCCCGCTGGACCAGGATTTCGACCAGGTGAAACGGCTGCTCCATCTTGTCATGAATGACGGCACGCTGGGTACGCTGACCCTGTTTCGGGCCGAACAGGTCACCGCCTGGACTCTCCAGGAAACCGACGGCACTTTTCTTTCCGTGGCCGTGGTGGGCGACGACGTCTATGCGCTGATCCAGCGCACGGGCGGGGTCTATATCGAGAAATTCGACGACAACCTGTATCTGGACTCCGCGCTGGCTGGAACCAGCGGCACCCCCGTCGCCACCTGGAGCGGGCTTTCCCATCTCGAAGGCGAAACCGTGAAAATCCTCGCCGACGGTTCGGCCCATGCCGACAAACAGGTCTCGGGCGGGGCCGTGACCCTGGACGTGACGGCCTCCGAAGTACAGATCGGACTTGGCTTTACCCATAAGATTGAACCCCTGCCG
This sequence comes from Alphaproteobacteria bacterium, assembly GCA_016776635.1. Lineage (GTDB taxonomy): Bacteria > Pseudomonadota > Alphaproteobacteria > UBA11136 > UBA11136 > UBA11136. The sequence goes on along the minus strand of JADHSZ010000003.1, from coordinate 59,629 downwards.
CCGTCGGTAAAAACGGCCAAGGGGGTGGGCCAGGGCATGGCGGTGCGGCTCATTGAGGCGGTTTTCCGCCTCATCGAAAGCCGCAGCCTGAGGGTGGATACCGGGAAGGGATTCTCGGACATCCCCTTCAAGAGCCTCGGCGACCAAGACGTGTTGGATGCGGCCCCGCCTTTGTTTACGGGCGATAAGAAAATCCGCGCCATGGGCTGGCGGCGGGATGGCGTCACGCCTTTGTGGCGCATTTCCCAGGACACGCCGCTGCCCAGTACAATTCTTTCCGTAACCACAGAAATAAAGGTGAATGACTGATGGCTGGAATTATTTCTCTTGAGCAAATCGTGCCTATGGTACTCAGCGAGGGCATCAATTTGCTGGGCTCGGCCGTTTCGTCGCGGGGCGGCTCTTCCTCCGCGCAACAGGGCCTTGAGGCCGAACGCCAGGCCTCCGTGGACCGTATCCGCAGGGCCGAAGATATCGAGCGCCGTAACCGCAGGGATAAGCTGCGGCGGGCGCTGGCCACCTCGCGAGCGCGTCTGGGTTCCCAGGGCGTGGGATCGAGCCGGGGCTCCGGCGAGGCCGTGCTTCTGGGCCTGATCGAGGAAACCGACGAGGACGACAAGGACAGCGCGGAACTGGCGCGGGGGGATATCAACGATATCAATCGCCGCTTTCGCCGCAACCTTCTTCAGGCCGCCGAGGCCAAATCGCGGGACCGCTTCGATATCCTGCGCAGACTGCCCTCGGTCTTGAACCAGTTGACGGGACGATAGCCGCTCCCGCCACTTCGGCCCACACCCTGTTTCACTGCCCGCGTCCAGGAACATCCCCATGGCGCGGGCGTTTTTTTGACTTCACGCAACCAGTTTGGAGAACCCCATCATGTCGACCCATATAACCATCGACGACATCACGCCGCGTATCCAGTACAGCGGCGATGGCGCGCAGACCCAATTCACCTATCCCTTCCCCATCTTCGAGGACGCCGATCTTGAGGTCTATGAAGACGCGGCGCTGCAAACCATCACCACCCATTACACGGTGGCTGGCGCCGGCAATTCTTCCGGTGGTTCCGTTACCTTCGTCACCGCGCCGGCCAACGGAGTGGTGGTGACGCTGCTGCGCGACGTGGCCATCAAGCGCACCACCGATTTCCAGGAGGGCGGAGCGTTCCGCGCCAAGACCATCAATGACGAGCTCGACCGCATGACCGCGGGCCTGCAACAGGTGGAGACCGATTCCGGGCGCGGCCTTAAATTGTCCGCCACCGACACCGCCACCAGCGTCACCCTGCCCGACAAGACCACCCGCGCCGACCAGTTGCTGGGCTTCGATGCCAACGGCGACCCGGACGTGAGCCCCAAAACCGGAATCACCGGTCCTGCTGGGCCCACCGGTCCGACCGGCGCAGCGGGATCGGGACTCTTCGATGGCAGCGAAGCCACGGTGACGCCGGCTACGGGCGACAAGGTGGCGCTGCTGGATATCTCCGATGCCGACAATCCCAAATACGCCACGGCGCAGAGCATCGCCGATCTGGCAAGTGCTCCCGCCGACCAGACGGCGCGCGACAACAACATGCTCAATGCCTTCCGCATCGCCATCAATGGCGGGCTGTCGGTACAGGGTATGGTGGACGGCGTTGTCGATGAGTTCGAGGACGAGACCGGGGTGGATACCGGCACCTCCACCAACGAGACCTATGACGCCACCAACGATTATTACACCAACGCCGGGTCCACGACACAGACAGATGCCACCGCCGCAGCCGCCAGTATGGGGACCGGGGGCATCATTGCAAATCTGGTTGTCGCAGCCGGGACATGGGATGCCCATGACGCCACGAGCTGGACCAACGAGGACGTCCGGTTCGACATGGGGTCGGCCAAGCGTGTCACGGATATGAGGGTAAAAATCACCGGCACCTCATGGGGCACGGTGAATTTCACCTTCTGGGGCACCAACGATACCGGCACCGATATGCTGACCCACGGCAGCGACGAAACCAGCGCCACATGGACGCAGATCGGGAGTGGACACACCGCCACATGGGACAGCCCAACGGTGTTCACTACCACCAACTTCACCAACCCTACCGCATACCGCTATTACAAATTCATCATCACATCGGGCCAGAATGGAACGAGCGCCGATTTGACGCATGTAACATTCGGCGTCACCACGGCGGCTTCCAATATGACGCTGGTCTCCAATGCCGCCGCCAATGCTCCGGCCAGCGACCCCAGCGATGCCCATATCATTTTGTTTGATGAGGACGTGGATACGGTGACGCTCAATACGGATTTGAAGGCTTATGCCAGCCGTGACGGCGGCGCCACATGGACCCAGACCACGCTGGCCGACCAGGGCGATTACGCCACCGGCAAGTGTATCCTCACCGGCGACGCCGATATCTCCGGCCAGCCTTCGGGCACCTCCATGAAATGGAAGGTGGAAACCCTCAATACCAAAGAGCTGCGCCTCCACGGCGTGGCCCTGGAATGGAGCTAGAGCCATGGCACAGAAACCAATTTCCAACGAAACCGAAATGGCCCGCCGCGACGATGCCGACGCGCTGGACGCCGTGATCGACAAGATCAAAGCCGACAATCCCGGCTGGGAGAACAGCCTGCCCCAGCGGCAACAAGACGCCATGGCGCGCCGCGACCAGAGACGGCGACCGTAACCGAAAGCTTATTTATCGAAAGGACACGACTATGACCCGCCTTTTCCTCACCGCCGCCTTCTGGGCGGTTTTTTTATGCCTGCCCGCCAAGGCCGCCAAGGCCGGAGAGGCCGTCATCTATTACTGTCCGCCCGGCAATGCCTCATGTCTGAATCACCCCGAGGAATTCCATATCGAGGTGGGGGCGGGTCAACTCTGCACCAAGGTAGCGCCCATGGCGGCTGCTTTCCATCTGTCGCCGGACGCAAAATTTATGGGATTCCGCTGTGGCGGACAGAACTTTGGCCCGCCGGAATCGGGAACCATCATCATCCCCGCGCCCGACGATAAAACCACAGGCTAATCATCATGCCTCGTTCTTTGGGGCGGAACCATTAAGGAGAAAGCCCCATGGGTTCAGACCTTCTCCCGCCGCCACAAGATGGCCCCCACATGGAGAGCCTGTACCGTGACGTGGTGGGCGAGATGCCGGCCCTCATCCAGGGGGCGGTGGCGCAATACCGCGACTTCTCGTCCCTGCCGCCGCCTCTCGACGCCAAGGGGTTCGCCGCCCATCACGCCGCCTGCCGCGCCACGCTGGCCCATGTGGAGGCATTGACCAAGCTCTCGCGTTGGCTCGCCGGCGGAACGGGAGAGGCAGGGCAAAAAGACGCTGCCGAGACGTCCGAAACGCCCGAAAACCTGCTGGGTGAGGCCCGCGCCGCCATTGCCGCCCTGTCCCAGGGCATGGAGGACGATGACAACACCGATACCGCCGCCGCCGCCAATGCCGAAAGCGAGCCCGCGCCATGAGGGAAACCTCCCTGCCTGAATTCGTCTGGGTCTGGAACAAGCTCCAGGGATTGGCCACGCCACAGCTGCATCTGCGCGTCACCCGCTGGCTCGAATCCCGCTGGCGTGCGGGCGACCGCGAGCTTCTTCTGCTGGCCTTCCGCAACAGCGGCAAGTCCACCCTGGTGGGGCTGTTCTGCGCCTGGCTGTTGGCGCGCGATCCCGATACGCGGATTCTAATTCTGGCGGCCGATCTGGCGCTGGCCCGCAAGATGGTGCGCAACGTCAAGCGCGTGATCGAGACCCACCCCCTGACCGCGGGGCTGAAACCGGCGCGCGCCGATCAATGGGCCGCCGACCGTTTCACGGTCAACCGCCGCGCCGTGCTGCGCGACCCTTCCATGCTCGCCAAGGGGGTAAGTTCCAACCTCACCGGCAGCCGCGCCGACGTGGTGATCTGCGACGATGTGGAGGTGCCCAATACCTGCGACACGGTCCCCAAACGTGCCGATCTACGCGCCCGCCTGGGGGAAATCGACTACGTGCTGGTGCCCGGGGGCCTGCAGCTCTATGTGGGCACGCCCCACAGCTATTATTCCATCTATGGCCATGCGCCACGGGAGGAGGCCGGCGAAGACGCGCCTTTTCTCTCCGGGTTCCGGCGGCTGGAACTGCCGCTGCTGGACGGGCACGGCGAGTCGCGCTGGCCCGAACGTTTCGCCACGGAAAAAATCGAGGCCATCAGGCGGCGTTCCGGCCCCAACAAGTTCGCCAGCCAGATGATGCTGCGGCCCGTCAACATCAGCGACAGCCGCCTCGACCCCGACCAGATCAGGCTCTATGAAGACGAGCTCGACTATACGGAATCACAAGGCGCGGCGGTGCTGTCATTGGGTTCCCGGCGGCTGGTCTCGGCAAGCTGTTGGTGGGATCCCTCCTACGGCGCGCCGGGCAGCGGCGACGCCAGCGTTATCGCCGCCCTCTACAGCGATGACGACGGCGGTTACTGGCTTCACCGTGTGGCCTATCTGGTCCACGACCCGGACATAACGGAGAACACTGACGAGGCGACCCAGATGTGCCGCCAGGTGGCAGCTTTCGTGAAGGAACTTTTCCTGCCCTCGGTGACGCTGGAAACCAATGGTATCGGTAAATTCCTGCCCGGCCTGCTGCGCCGCGAACTGGCGGCGGCAGGGGTGGCGGCTGCGGTGGTGGAAGTGGCCTCCCACACGCCCAAGGTCACGCGCATCCTCGAAGGTTTCGACGCCGTATTGGCGGCGGGTGCGCTCCATGCCCATCGCAGCGTCTGGGAGACGCCCTTCATGGCCGAGATGCGGGAATGGCGGCCGGGGAGGAACTGCCGGGATGATGGTCTGGACGCGGTCAGCGGCTGCCTGCTCTCCGAGCCTGTGCGCCTGCGCCGTGTCCCGTCGCCCGGTCGCCGTGAATGGCGGCCGGGCGGCGCCCCCCACAAGGCGCGCACGGAGTTTCAGGTGTGAGTGGAATTTATATGGAGATCAAGAAAACTTACAGAAGGGTACGAGAGTAAGCATCGTTGAATATATAAATGCCATGGAAGCCACGAGTTGAAGGATCATACCCAGGCGTATGAGGGTGGGTCGGTTTTCCAGGAGCCCAGACATAGATTGCGATCGGAGCAGCCAGGTGATTAGTCCGACCTCTATGACCAGGATGCCTAGCCGGGGCCATACAGTCTTAAGTGGCAAAGTGACATATGGTATTGGTGGCTCGGTTATTCCGAAAACCCAGAGGTCAGGCAAGAAAGCCAAGGGCAGAATAAGAAATAAATGGAGATATAGCACGGGCCACCAGACCGCGCGAATTCCCTGGCCGGAGAAGAAGCACAACCACCACAGGTTCACTAACGCCGATAGGGTGACAGCCCAGAAACGAAAAATATTAAAAATATTTACGTACGGACCTCTAATTTGACAAAGAAAGTCATGTACACCATCTATATCCAGGATTTTAAGAAAGCCGATAAAAACCGCCAGAATGGCGGTGCCGAGAAGGATGAGTAATTTGCGGTGTTCGGTCATGACTGGCTGTGCATGGCTTATAATTAAAAATAATTTTGAAGCGTAACCTACGCCTCTGGGTTGTTGAAGAACAATAACCCCTGATTTTTGAATATTTATCGCAACCCGCCGGGAGCCCTCGGCGGGTTTTTATTGTAAGGAAAAACGAAGGGAGAAACCAATGTGCGTGGAGAAAGATATCTCGGTATCTGTGGGGTGATTCAGGAACCCGGCGGTGGTTCAGACGGCAACGAGACTGACGAAAACCATCAACCCAAACAACCAGGAAGATATATAGACCATGGCGGACAGAAAAAGGCGGGAGGCCAAAACGTGTCGTTCATACAGGAGGTCAAAGTAGGGAAGTCTTAAAAATATAAAAAACAGGAAATAACCACCGAAATTTACGAGTGAAAGAAACAGGTCATCTATATCAGACTGCCAAATTGCGAGAGAAACGGCAGTTGCGACACATACGGGTATTACAAAAACCACATGCAGCCCAATCACTTGCTTCCATATCAGCATCAACCCCTTTCCCGAAACTGCAGACATCCAGAAGCAGTTCCAGGAGATAGCCAGTATTAAAAATAGGAAAACACCTACCACTCTTTCCCAAAATTCGGATTCTAAAGAAATATCGAAGAGAATAATTATTGTCCCTATGAAGACAATGAATGACAGAGGCAAAGTATTTGATTTCTTGTCCATTCTTCATCGCCTTCATTTTTCCAGATAGTTTTTAACGACGAGCAACTCGTGGTTGAGCCAATGGGGAATAATATCCCGCCCCTCATTTGGTATCCACACTAATTGAAGATTTTCACGCCGCCGGCAAAAGCCGGCGATTTTTTTGTACCAACCCATAGGAGAAAACCATGGAAATGAAACCCGGAATTTATATGGAGATCAAAGAAGTTAGTGGCGCTGGTTCCATCGGCTGGCACGCTTATCTTGTCCATCGCAAAAAGGATGGCGCGACGGAAGTTCTTAGGGGAGGTCCGGGGGGGTGGACGGGGCTGGTAAAGAGTGTTGTCGGTGGCGACATCCAGGTGGAGACCGGCAAGAGCCTCGAAGAAAGCAAGGATGCTTATGGCAAAGGCGAAACGCCCAAAAGCCGGTTCGCCCGGAGGCTCGACATTCCCGAAGGCAAGGAAGACGGAACCTGGAATGTGATGAAAAATGAGGTGGAGGGGATCGGCAAGGCAAAGGTCGATTATAACGCATCTGGAAAATTTGAAGGCCGTGCACAGAACAGCAATTCGGTAATAAATGCCGCCCTGAAGGCCGTGAATATCCCCGTGAAACAGGCCATTCATCCCGAATTCAAGGAAGAACTCACAGGCATTGAAAACAACCTCTCCGATACGTCCGAACAGACTCTGCTTGATGAGTTTGGCGACAAGGCCAGCGATAAGCTGGATGCTTACAAGAAGGCGTTAAAGGCGGTAGTGGATAAACAGTTGGGCAAGGAAGCAGAAGGCGCGCCCGATGCCGCCCCCGGCGCTGAAAATCCCGAGAGCGGGGAACCCCGCGCAGAACTCTCCGCCGCCAACTCCGCCACCGCCGCTTCCTCCAATCCTGAGGTGGGGAAGTTCCTGGATGCGCTCAGGAAACCCATGGATGCCGCCGACACCATTCTGGCCAAGCCCGTGGAGCGGGTGAGCGAGAGTGAAATCAGCCGCGCCATGGGCAGCGACGCCTTCTGGCAGTCCGCCGATCCGCGCTATGGACAGGTGCAGAACCGGGTCTCCGCCTGGCACGACCATTTCTACGGCACCGGGCCACTGCAGCGGGACGCCACCGGGCGCCAGATCGAGGCGCGCCCGCAACGGGCGCTGCCGAAAGAGGATGGCTCCACCCCGGACTCCGTAGCAGGCGCGCTCGGGAGCGGCGTGCTGAAGGTGGGTGAAAAGGTGGCCTCGGAGGCCGGAAAGTCGGGACTCGCCAATGCCATCCGTATCCTGCAAGGGGGCCTCAACCGCCTGCCGCGCACCCTTCCCTCGACCATTCCCACCACTCTCCCCAGAGAGAAACGCAGGAAGGACATGCCCGGCCCCTTCGCAGAAGAACAGCCCTCGGTCTTTGACTCAGATCCCCTGGAGGAGGATGGCCTGTTCGGGCCGCTGACCCGCGCCCGCCTGTTCGAGACCGTCTCGGCCTTCGGCCCGGAGCGGGTGGCGCGCAATTTCGCCCGTCCGCCTCTTGGCCACAGTATCGGTGGTATCGGCGCCCGGCCTTCCAGCATCCGTAATCCATTCCCGCGTAGTCCGTTCGGCGGTGGGCTTCTCGGATAGAGCCCGGCCCATTCCAGCACTTTTTTGTATGCCGCCTTTGGGGCGGTTTTTTTATGTCTCAAGAAAAAAAAGGAGAAACAACATGCCCGAGGCATGGACCGTAAACCTGTCCTGGTGGATTACGGCGGTGGAAATCCCCGTTCTGGCCGGGATGTTCTGGCTCATCTGGCGCACCCGCCGCGACGCCGAACAGGCCGCCGCCCGCAACCGCCGCGACTGCGAGGCCGTCACCGCCGATCTGCGCGAGCGGCTGTCCCTGCACCGCCTCGACGTGACCAAGAACTTCGCCTCCATCGAATGCTTAAAAGATCTGGAGCGGCGGCTTACCGGCCATCTGGTGCGTATCGAGACCAAGCTCGATAACAGCCTGATCTCGGACCGGGGCCGCGAGCCGGGGGGGCGGCCATGATGCTGCCGCCGCGCCTGGTGCCGGTTCTCCATCCGGTGCCCGAAGAGGTGACGGAAATCTCCCCGCCGGAAACCCACGAAAACCCGCAAGACACCCCACAAGACGATGCCGTGGACGTGCTCGCCCGCACCATTTACGGCGAGGCCCGGGGCGAGGGCCTGCGCGGCATGGAGGCGGTGGCCTGTGTGGTCATGAACCGGGTGCGCCACGCCCAAAACCGCCGCGCCATCGGCGCCCGCCATTGGTGGGGCGACCACGTGGCTGCGGTGTGCCGCAAGCCGTTCCAGTTTTCGTGTTGGAACACGAACGATCCCAATCGCGACAAACTTTTCTCGGTCTCCGCCGAGGATGCGCTGTTCGCCATATGCCGGCGCGTCGCCCGGCGGGCGGTGGCGAGCGTGCTCGACGATGTGACGCGCGGCGCCACCCATTATCACGCCAAAGGCGTGTTCCCCCTGTGGGCGCGGGGACGTGCGCCCAGTGCCGATATCGGCAACCACCTTTTCTACAACCAAGTGAGGTAACCACCATGATTGACTACATTCTCGACCGTCTGCGCGAGCCCTCCACCTATGCCGGTCTGGCCGGCGTGCTGGCGGCGCTCCATGTGAATCTCGACCCCGGCCTGTGGCAGGTCATGGTCGATGCCGGCGTGGCCGTGGCGGGGATCGCCGCCTTCTTCGTTCAGGAAGGAGAGGCATGAACGGCCTCTTTCTTTTTTTCCTCAGGCCGCCCACAGCATGGCGCGGTAGATGGCGCGTGCCTGGGCCAGACTGAGGCCGCCCACGGTGGCGCCGATGCGCATCATGTCCTCGGTGGGCTCGGCGGGAACCAGGGCGCATTCACAGCCGTCGGTGGCTTCCACCATGCGCAGGGCGTAATCAAGGGGGGAGTGGCGGTGGGCATTATCGGGGAAATCGGACATGGCGGTCTCCTGCAGATGTGACAAGGATTGCTTTCCCCTTCTTTCCGCAAGGGCCGTGCCAGACCGCCGTTGCCGGTGTTCCCGGCTCTGAGATCATGAAAAATACAGTAAAATCAATGCGATAAAATAAATCAGAAGCCTTTTCGCATTTTCGCTTCCGCCGCCGCTTTGTTGCAGAATGCACGCACCGCCGGTAAAGGCTCTCGCATTTTGCAAATATCCCCGCCCCCCTGTTCGCAACGCTCATCTTCGGCCAGAGCATATCTTTCCCATACGGGATCCTTTGACCGGGATTATTTTGTGTTGTCACAAGGCCCGTGTCGCCGAATGATGCGGGACATCATGCAAGACACGAGAACGCAGTGCCGGCACAAAAGAACCCGGCCTTCGGTGGGGTAAATCGGTCCCTCGGATGCGTTGCGGCGCTTGCCCGATGTGCCCGCATCGCGCTACGCGCCGCGTCTGTCCGAATAAACCGATTTACAGCCATCAAACGTTTCCGTATGGGAAAGATATGCTCTAGGGTCGGGGCATGCCGAGGCAGCCCATCTATCATATCTGTGCGGATCACGTCTGGCGGGCATTCGAGGAAGGCGGAGAGTTCACCGCCGAGCCGCCGCCACGGGGCGAAGGCTTCCTTCATTTTTCCACCGCCGAACAGCTCGCGGAAAGTGGCGCCATTCACTTCGCGGGCCGGGAAGACCTGGTTCTTCTGACGGTGGATTCAGGGCAGCTGGGCCCCGGGTTGAAATGGGAGCCCTCACGGGGCGGCGCTCTGTTTCCCCATCTCTATGGGCCGTTGCCCCATGACGCCGTGATCCGTGCCGAACTTCTCTCCCTTGGTGCCGACGGGAATCCCGCCATTCCGCCCCTTTTGGACGAGGTGGAGGGGTAATGGACGCCTACCGCGCCATCGGCCCCCTGCTGCGGTTGTTGCCGCCGGAAACCGCCCACGGGCTGAGTCTGTGGGCGCTCGGTCATGGACTGGCCCCCACTATGACCGCTGGAGATGCGGCCGCCGATCCGTTTCTGGCGAGCCGGGTCTGGGGGCTGGAATTTCCCCATCCCATCGGTCTTGCCGCCGGTTTCGACAAGGACGCCCGCGCCTTGGGAGCCCTGTTCGGTCTTGGCTTTGCCTTTGTGGAGGCGGGCACGGTGACGCCGCTTCCCCAGCCCGGGAACCCCAGGCCGCGCATGTTCCGCCTTGCCGCCGACGAGGCCGTGATTAACCGTTTCGGTTTTAACAGCGAGGGCCTGGACGCCTTCGCGGCACGGCTTGGGGCTTTCCGAGACACCTCGCCCGGCAAGGGGATCGTCGGCGCCAACCTTGGCCGCAACCGCCACAGCGCCGATGCTGCCGCCGATTACGCCGGGGGCGTATCCCGCTGCGCGGCGCTGGCCGACTATCTGGTGATCAATGTGTCCTCGCCTAATACGCCGGGCCTGCGCGACCTTCAGAGCGGGGAACACCTGCAAGAACTTCTCCCACGGGTGGCGGCGGCGCGGGATGCGGCATGTTCCGGCGGCGGGGCAAAGACGCCGCTTTTGTTGAAGCTGGCGCCGGACCTGGCCTTGCAAGAGCGCGAGGCCATCGCCGGGGTGGTCATGGAATCGGCGTCGGGAGGATCGGGCATAGACGGCCTGATTATCGGTAATACCACCCTGTCCCGCCCCCAAACCCTGCAGAGCCGCCACCGCCATGAGGCGGGTGGCCTGTCGGGTCGTCCCCTGTTCGATCTTTCCACCGAAGTGCTGCGTGATTTCCACCGCCTGACGGAAGGCAGGTTTCCCCTCATCGGCGTGGGCGGGGTGTCCAGCGGCCGCGATGCCTATCTCAAAATCAGGGCCGGGGCCTCCCTGGTCCAGCTCTATACCGCCTTTGCCTATCATGGCCCGGCATTGATCGGACGCATCAGGGGAGACCTGAGCGATCTTCTTCGCGCCGACGGCTATTCTTGCGTGACCGAAGCGGTGGGGGTGGATGCGCGATGATATATATTTTCCCCGGGGAGGCCGTGAGGCGGCCCAGAACAATCAGAACAACCCAGACAATAAGCATTGAACCGGGGGGGCAAAGCTTGGCACCCTTGAGGGAACGCTGGTTACATCAGAGCGCGAGGTAAAGACCGGGGATGACGCCGCTCTTTCACGCTATTGTCTTTCTGTCCTATCTGATTCTCGCCGGGATCGTGGTGATTACCCTTCCCCTTACCTTTCCCGGGGCCACGGAGTCCCTGGGACTGGCCGTGGGCGGCGTGGTCGTGCTGGTGGGGGCGCTCATCCACATGGCCTATGCCTTTTTTGAAAGCCGGCGGCGTTTGCGTGCCGAAATCATCCGTCTGCGCACCGATCAGTCCCTGTTTGTGGGGCAACAGGCACGCGCCGATGGCACCGCACAGCTTATTCTCGATGCTGGTACCGTGCCGCCATCGGGGCCGCCATCGGGGCCACCACCGAAGCCGACAGCAAAGGACAAGAAAAGTCAGGCCGAAGAGCGGGTACGCAAACATCTGGTGTCCAGGCTTTTCAAGGGCACGGCTTCTCCGGAGAAGAAGACCGCCTCGCGCTCGTCAAAAAAGCCCCGGGTAAAACGGCCTCCAGAGAAAAAACGCCCCGGGAAGAGTGCCGGCAAATCAAAAAAGCTACAGAAGGGAAAGCAGCGCCAGGAACCAAGGATCGTCGGCGCCTCCGACCACGAGGATTCGGCGGTCATCGAGATTGTCACCGACGCGCTGAATGCCGGGCGCGTGGATCTCATGCTTCAGCCCATTGTCACCCTGCCGCAGCGCAGGCTCAATTTCTTCGAATGTTTCTCACGGGTCAGGACCGAAAACTCCGCGCTTCTGCCACAGCAATATCTGCAGATCGCCGAAAGGAAGGGGCTGATAGCCGCCATCGACAACATGCTTCTTTTCCGCTGTGTGCAGCTGGTACGGAAAAACCAGCGCGCCCATCGCGGCCTTGGGTTCTTCTGCAACATTTCCACCTATTCCCTGGCGGATGAGGATTTCTTCGGGGAGTTCATCTCCTATCTTCTGGAAAACGCCGAGCTGGCGCCGAGCCTGATTTTCGAGTTTGCCCAGAACGATATGGCCCAGCTTGACGGCAAGGGCCTGGAAAATCTCGAGCAAATGTCGAATATGGGATTCCGTTTCTCAATCGATCAGGTCACCCGTCTCGACATGAATTTCGATGAAATCGCCAGCCGCCGCGTGAAATTCGTCAAGGTGCCCATCGCCCTTCTTCTCCGTGAGGCCAAGAACAAGGGGGATCTGGCGGGGCTGAAGGAAACCTTCGATCTTCTCAATATGGATATCATCGCCGAACGCATCGAGGATGATGATTCACTGCTGCAATTGCTCGACCAGCCCATTCACCTGGGCCAGGGATATCTTCTGGGTAAGCCAAGGATCAGCCGTGAAAGCGCCTGACTCCCTCCAGACCGGCGGGGCATCCCTTGCCATTTATTCCGGCATGGAGGAACTGGCCGCAGGCTACGACGGGTATATTCTCGATCTGTGGGGGGTCATCCATGACGGCGTTACCGTTTTCCCCGGTGTCATTGATTGCCTTTCCCGCCTGCGCGAGGCGGGAAAGCGGATTGTCCTGTTATCCAACGCCCCGCGCCGTTCTCATGTGATTGTTGAACAGCTGACGGCCTTTGGCGTGCCTGAAAACCTCTATGACGGCATCATGTCCTCGGGTCAGGAGGCCTATGACCATCTCGCCGCCAGAGACGACCCCTGGTATGCGGCGCTGGGGGAACGCTGTTTCCATATCGGGCCGGAGCGCGACATGAACATGCTCGAAGGGTTGTCACTGCAGGAGGTGGACACACTGCGCGAATCCCAGTTCATCCTCAATACCGGGCCGTGGGACGACGGTGCGACGGTGGCCGATTACGAGGATACCCTGTCTGAGGGCGCGCGGGCGAAGCTGCCCATGATCTGTTCCAACCCGGACTTAGAGGTTGTCCGTGGGGGAGTCAGAATGATCTGCGCCGGGGCGCTGGCCCGCCGCTACGAGGAGCTGGGCGGGGAGGTGCGTTATCACGGCAAGCCCGACAAGGAAATCTACGAGAGCTGTTTCCGTTGCCTCGGCATTGCCGATCACAGCCGTATCCTGGCGGTGGGTGATTCTCTGCGCACCGACATTGCCGGCGGCGAAAACGCCGGTATCGATTCGCTCCTGGTGACCGACGGCCTGCATGGGGAGGAAATCGGCCTCGCCAGGGGGGAAACGCCGGACCCTGTCCGTTTGGCCGGATTCTGCGAGGCGGCAGGGCATTTCCCCAACGGCGCCATCACCTCTTTCCGCTGGAATGGGGAATAAAAGGGTCCGTGGTTCATACGGGGGGCTCATAAGGCCCACAATTCGTAAGGCCTACGACTCAGGGCTTACGGCTGTTTTTCTCGAGCCAGCCGGCAAAGGCATCCTCGCTGATTTCTTCTTTTCCCAGCGCCCGCATTGCGGCCACGGCTTCCTCTTCGGTTGTGGCAAGGCTGAATCCGCCGAGACGCAGGATCACATAGGCCGCCATCAGCGCCACATCCAGATTGTTTCCGGGAAAGGGCCTCTCCCGGACCAGTCCCGCGCCATAGGCGGCGGCGATCCGGAATGGTGTCTTCCCGTTCCGGTTTCCATTCTGGGCGGCGGTTTCGTCTTTTTCTCCGTCACCCCGAATCCGCGCCAACAGCTTTTTCAGCCGCGTCTCATCGGCGTACCATCCCGTCTCCCTCACCCTCCCGCGGGCGCGCAGCATGCCGTAAATGGCGGTGAGGATGCGTTCCTCGCGCCATTTTGGGTGAGCTACGGTTCGAGTTCGCGCAGTGCGTTTCTGAATTGTCCCGCTCCCTCTTCAAAGGCGTCCACGGTGGCCTGAAAGGTTTCGTCATAGGGCGTGATGAAAAATCCATAAGGTGCCGGTGTCAGGAAAAGCGTGTCGCCTTCTTTCACCTGCAACTGTGTCCCCACCTCCTTGGGGAGAGTCAGGCCCAGGGAGTTTCCCACCCGACGTACTTTCAACGCATGCATGTAATTTCCTCCTGAATTCGGGCTAGAATGTTATTACTATAGTTATATCTATATAATAATTAAAGTTATAACTTTAATTATTATTCGTGAAGGACTGTTTCGGGAATCCTCTTCTCCCTTGTCTGGGAGCGTGTTTTTCTATGGTTTTCTGTGGTTTCCTGTGGTTTTCGGTGGAGGGAGGCACTGGTGGCAGTATCCTTTGCTGCGTTGCACCACAGTGGCTATACTGCCGCGCCTTGGACTTGGAGCAGACGCTATGACTGACTTTCCCCGACGCGATACGGGGCAATGGCGAGACCTTGCCGCGAAGGAAATGAAGGACGGCGACCCGGATGATCTTGTCTGGGAGACGCCCGAAGGTATTTCCGTTAAGGCTCTCTACACGGCCGAAGATTTGGAGGGGCTGGAATATTTGGACAGCCTGCCGGGGTTTCCTCCCTATCTTCGCGGGCCGCGCGCCACCATGTACGCCAATCGTCCCTGGACCCTCCGCCAGTATGCCGGGTTCTCCACGGCGCAAGCCTCCAACACCTTCTATCGCGACTGTTTGAAGAGCGGACAGATGGGTCTGTCTGTGGCCTTCGATCTGGCCACCCACCGTGGCTATGATTCCGATCACCCGCGGGTGGTGGCGGATGTGGGCAAGGCGGGTGTGGCCATCGATTCGGTGGAGGACATGAAGGTTTTGTTCGACAGCATCCCGCTCGACCGCATGAGCGTCTCCATGACCATGAACGGCGCGGTTCTGCCGGTTCTCGCTGGTTTTATCGTTGCCGCCGAGGAACAGGGTGTCTCCCAGGACCAGATTTCCGGAACCATCCAGAACGATATCCTCAAGGAATTCATGGTCCGCAATACCTATATCTATCCGCCCGAGCCGAGCATGCGGATTGTGTCCGATATTATCGAATATGCTTCGCGCAACATGCCTAAGTTTAATTCCATCTCCATTTCCGGCTATCACATGCAGGAGGCCGGAGCGACCCAGGTACAGGAGCTTGCCTACACTCTGGCCGATGGCCTGGAATATGTGCGGGCGGCTTTGTCGCGGGGGCTGGAAGTGGACGATTTTGCGCCCCGGCTGTCCTTTTTCTGGTCCGTGGGCATGAATTTTTTCATGGAGATCGCGAAAATGCGCGCCGGTCGTGTGCTGTGGGCCAAAATCATGCAGCAGTTCGATCCCAAGAATCCACGGAGCATGGCCCTGCGTACCCATTGCCAGACCTCCGGCGTCAGCCTCACCGAACAGGATCCCCATAACAACATTGTCCGCACCACCATCGAGGCCATGGCGGCGGTGCTGGGCGGAACCCAGTCCCTGCATACCAATTCCTTCGACGAGGCACTGGCTCTGCCGACCCCGGCATCGGCGCGCATCGCCCGCAACACCCAGCTCATCATCGCCGAGGAAACGGGAATTCCCAACGTGGTGGACCCCCTGGGCGGCTCCTATTACGTGGAGAGTTTGACCAACAGTATCGCTCAGGCGGCCTGGGCCCTGATTGAGGAAGTGGAGGAAATTGGCGGTATGACCAAGGCCGTTGAGGCCGGGCTTCCCAAGATGCGGATCGAGGAATCCTCGGCCCGCCGTCAGGCCCGTGTCGATCGTGGGGAACAGACGGTAGTGGGGGTCAATAAATACACTCCCGATCAGGAAACCGAGGTCAATATTCTCAGCATCGATAACGCCGAGGTCCGCGAGGCCCAAATCAAACGTCTTGAGGCGGTGCGCGCCGGAAGGGACGAGGAAGCCTGCCAGAAGGCCCTGGATGCGTTAGCTCAGGGTGCGGAAGGCAGTGATAATCTTCTCTCCCTGTCCATTGAGGCCACACGAGCACGGGCTACGCTGGGCGAAATTTCGTCTGCTCTTGAGGCCGTATTTTCACGGCACCGGCCGGTGAGCCAGAGCATCTCGGGCGTTTACGGTGCGGCCTATGACGGTGATGAGTCTTTTGCCGAAATCTGCAGCCATGTGGCGGCTTTCGCCGATGACAAGGGCCGCCGCCCCCGTATTCTGGTGGCTAAAATGGGACAGGACGGCCATGACCGCGGCGCCAAGCTGATCGCCACGGCCTTTGCCGATATCGGTTTCGACGTGGATATCGGCACGCTGTTCCAGACTCCCGAGGAAGCCGCCCGTCAGGCCATCGAAAACGATGTGCACATTATCGGCGTATCCAGCCTGGCGGCGGGCCATATGACTCTGGTTCCGCTGCTTATGGATGCGTTGAAGGAACAGGGTGGAGAAGACATTGTGGTGGTTTGTGGTGGCGTTATTCCCCCGCAGGACTATGATTTCCTGAAGAAGAAAGGCGTGTCGGCTATTTTCGGGCCGGGAACGAACATTCCCAAGGCGGCCACGGAGATTTTGAGCCTTGTGTCCGGAAAGGGCGAAACGGCGTAAAAAGAAATAATTGCCTTCGATAAAAAGGCCTTAAAAGCCGATACGTAGTGATGGGGGGGATAAAATCAATGCGCAGGCCATTCCTCATCGGATGGGGCGTCACCGTCTTATGGGTGGTTCTTGTGGGCTCCTATGTGGGGGTCGAAATCGGTTGGGAAAACCTTGTCGTCTTTCTTCCCCACGAGTTGGGTGGATTCGTTATTGGTGCGGTGACTCCGCCGGCGTTTCTGTGGCTTGTCATCACCTTTCTTTTTCGCGAGAGCGAAATTACAGCCCAAAGCGAAGCGCTGTTACAGGCGTTGCGGGATATCACCCACCCCACCGAGGAATCCGCTGCCCACTTTCAGGCCATGCTCGGCGACCTTGCGAAGGGTGCGAACGAGTTAAAAACATCCTCGGTGCTGGCGTCCCAGGGAGCTGCCGAGCTTGGAGAGACCCTTTCCGGGCAGGCGGTGGTTCTCAATCGGGTTTCCGCGGAGGTGGCGGACCGTACTGCGGAAATAGAGAAATCTCTGCAGCACCAGCTCTCCGACCTGCGCGAGGTCTCTGACCGCACCGCGGCGCGCGCCGACGATATTCGCAGAAGCATCCGTAAGGAAGCCGAAGAGGTGGCCGCCGCGGTGCGCGAGACCATGCTCCAGACCAAGGCGGTTATGGAGGCGTTTCAGGAATATTCACAAAATGTCGCCGCCGCCGCCGCCGAGGCGGTTGTCCGGGAAAAGGAAATCCAGGAGGGGCTGCAATTCCAGTCCCAGGAGTTGCTCACCGCGACCGACCGTACCACCGATCAGGCGCGCCATATCCGCGAAATGTTCCAGCGTTATGCCGAGGAACTGTCGGTGGCCGCCGAAGGCGCCGCCGAACAGGCGGATTCAATCACTCTGTCCATGCAGAAACAAATTCAGTCTCTTAATGAAAGCGCGGACCAGTTGACGGGGAAGACCGCGGGGATCGAAATCTCCATCCGTCAGTCCATCAGTGAAATGGGCGGCGGCGGGGAAAGGCTTTCCGCCCTGTCACAGGAAATCAAAAATACCATCCACCAGGAATCCACCAGCCTTCATAAGATTTCGGAACAAACTTCCGCCACTCTGCAAACGGTTGGCGAGGAATTGGGCCGGCGTTCCGAAGAACTGACCCAGTCCGGCCAACAGGCCGTGGGTCAGGTGCGTGAAGTGGGTGATCTTCTTCGCGAGCAGGGCGATGGACTGATGGAGGTCTCCGACCGTGCCATCGCCCGTCTTCAGGGAGTAAGGAAGGAATTTGAGGCGCAAAGTGGCGACCTGAGGCAGGCTTCTGATACCACCACCGCCCGGATGGAGGAGGTGATTGGGTCATTCCGCGGGATGGCGCAGGAGCTTTTAAGCGCCGCTCACCGTGCTTCGACGCAATTGGGCGCCAATGAAGACGGCTTGCGTGACGAGCTTGAGGGTCTGGTTAAAATAGCCGACCAGGCCACGTCCCGCCTTAAGGAAGCCCAGGCCGTCCTGCGCGATCAGTCCTTCGAGGTTACCACGTCGAGCAACCGGGCGGTTACACAGTCGAAGGTGGTTGAGGGTGTTCTCAACAAGCATGTGCTGGGCATGACCCAGGCCTGGGAGGGGGTCATGGCCCAGGTGGGGGAGGTTGGAGAATCCTTCCGTAATCAGGCGGTGGAGCTTTTAGGCACATCGGACAAAACCACTGTCAAGGTGACGGAAGTGAGACGGCAGCTTCAGGACCAGGCCCAGGATCTTGAGAAGACAATGCAGATGGTTTCATCGGCTTCAAAAGACGTGGAAGACGACTTCCGGCGTCAGGCGGAAAGACTGACAGCGGCTTCGGATGAGGCCGTCGCCCAGGCCAAGAATGTCACCGAAAGCGCTTTTGATGTGCGCCGCGGCAGTTTCCTGAGGTCGTCCAGCTTTATCATCGAAAAGCTGAATTCCCTGGCCATCGACGTCAATCGGATTCTCGAGACGAGCATATCCGAGGCCGCGTGGAGCAAATTTCTTAAAGGGGACAAAGGAATTTTCGCTCGCCTGCTCTATGGAAAAAGCTATATGGATACAAGCCGCCGGATCAAAGAACGTTTCAAAAGCGACGAAGCTTTTCGCAGATATGTCACAGAATATATGCTGGAATTCAGAACCCTCCTGGAGCACGCGCGCACCCTCGATCACAGCAATGTTCTGGAATCCACCTTTCTCTCCGCGGATGTGGGAAAACTCTATCTTCTTCTGGATCGCTCGCTGGAAGATGACAAATGAGAATCCGGATGTGGGTGACGGGTTCTGGGGAGGGTCCGCGAGGATTAATCCCGTGATGCGAGCGCCCTCACTTCCCATATCTTGTCTCACATGAGACATTTGGGTACATCCCCGCCGCCGTCCGGCCCCCGCAACGACCTGAAGACCCTGCGCACCCTGCTGCCTTATTTGTGGCCGGCGGATTCCCTGGATTTCAGGGTCAGGGTGGTGGTGGCGCTCGCCCTTCTTACCACCGCCAAGGTGGCCAATGTGGTGGTGCCGCTGATTTATAAACAGGCGGTTGATGCACTTTCCCAGGATGTGTCGGCCGTGCTCGTCCTGCCCCTGGGGATTCTTCTGGCTTATGGATTGGTGCGCACCCTTGCGGTGGTATTCGGGGAATTGCGGGATGCGGTTTTCGCCAAGGTATCGGCGCGCGCCATCCGCACCGTTGCGCTGAAGACCTTTCGCCAGCTGCACCGGCTGTCCCTGCGCTTTCACCTCGAACGCCAGACCGGGGGGCTGAGCCGCGCCATCGAGCGCGGCGTCAAGGGTATTGAATTCCTGCTCACCTTCATGCTGTTCAACGTGTTGCCCACATTGCTGGAAATCGGCCTTGTCTGCATCATTCTGTGGCGGCTTTATGACGTCTGGTTCGCCCTCGTCACCTTCGTCACCATTGCCGGCTACATCTGGTTCACGCTGGCGGTTACGGAATGGCGGATAAAATTCCGCCGCGTGATGAACGCCACCGACAGCGAGGCCAACACCAAGGCCATCGACAGTCTGCTCAATTTCGAGACAGTCAAGTATTTCTGTAACGAGGAACACGAAGCGCGCCGTTACGACGCGTCTCTCCAGCGCTATGAAAAGGCGGCGGTGCGGAACAAGACGTCTCTCTCCACACTCAATATCGGCCAGGGCGCGATCATTGCCGTGGGGCTCACCATCCTGATGATCATGGCCGGCCAGGGCGTGGTTTCGGGCAGTATGGGCCTGGGCGACTTCGTTCTCGTTAATACTTATCTGATCCAGCTGTTCCTGCCCCTCAATTTCCTCGGCTTCGTCTACCGCGAGATTAAACAGTCCCTGATCGATATGGAGGCCATGTTCGGCCTTCTCGACAAGACCGCCGAGGTTCGGGACATCCCGGATGCACCGCCGTTACAGGTCTCCGAGGGCGCCGTTTCTTTCGACCAGGTGAATTTCGGCTACGATCCCCGGCGCCCCATTCTCGATGATCTCTCCTTTGCCGTTCCCGCCGGTCATACGGTGGCCATCGTCGGCGCCAGCGGGGCCGGAAAATCCACCATCTCCCGGCTGTTGCTGCGCTTTTACGATGTGGACCAGGGGTGCATCGTCATCGACGGCCAGGATGTCCGCGAGGTCTCCCAGGATTCCCTGCGTGCGGCCATCGGTACGGTTCCCCAGGATACGGTGCTGTTCAATGACACCGTTTATTACAACATCGCCTATGGGCGTCCCGAGGCGACCCCTTCGGAAGTGGAGGAAGCCGCCCGCATGGCCAGAATCCACGATTTTGTGGTCGGCCTTCCCGACGGCTATCAGACCATTGTCGGCGAGCGCGGGTTAAAGCTCTCCGGCGGCGAAAAACAACGGGTCGCCATCGCCCGTACCATCCTCAAAAAGCCCGACATTCTTCTTTTCGACGAAGCCACCTCGGCGCTGGATTCCCACACCGAAAAGGAAATCCAGGAATCCCTGCGCAGCCTGTCCGCCGACCGGACGACCCTGGTCATCGCCCACCGGCTTTCCACGGTGGTGGATGCCGACGAAATTCTCGTTCTCGACGCGGGCCATGTGGTGGAGCGCGGCCGCCATCGGGAGCTTCTCTCGGCACATGGCCTGTACGCGGATATGTGGGACAAACAGCAGGAAGCCCGCGAGGTGGAGGCTCATCTCCAGGAACTGGGAGAAGAGGCGATTATTCCGCCCTGACGTTGCGATCGCTAGTGGTTGCTCTAAAATGCGTCTTTTCCTGAAAGATGCGGGTTTGCGAAGCGAAAATGGGCGTTATCAACAAACTTATAGGCGGCAGAAAATCTCCCTTGGCCAAGAAGGGGAAAGAAGTCCGCCCTGACCTCGAAACGTCCAAGGATGAGGACGAAGTCGAAGCTGAAAATTCTCCCAGCAAGGAAGAGGATGCGGCAGCGGTGGAGGGTGGCGAAACGCCGGCCAAAGCACCGGCCAAGACCCCCGTGGGCCTGGAAAAAACCGTTCTTGATGCCGCGGGAACATGGAAGAAGAAGCTTGTCAAAGTTTGGAATCCGAAGGGCGAGGCCGGGAAACTAAAGGGCTCTTCCGATGAGGAAGAAGATGCGGAATCGGTGGAGGATGCCGAGCCCCCCATGGACCCGAAAGAGGCGGTTCTCGAAGGCTTAAGGGCGCGCCAGAAGAAACTGGCCAAAGCCAAAGCCAAGGCCGAAGCCGCAGCCGAAGCCAAAGCCAAGGCCGAATCCAAGGCCAAAGCCAAAGCCAAGAATTCCGCCGGAAAGAAAGAAAAGACGGAATCGGAAGACGTTGCCGAGCCGTCCATGAACCGGGAAGAAGTTATTCTCGAGGGCATGCGGACACGGAAAAAGAAGCTGGACGAATCCAAGGCCAAAGCCAAGGCTGAAGCCGAGGCCGAGAGGCTAAAGGCCGAATCCAAGGCCAAATCCGAATCCAAGGCCAAGGCCAAAAAGTCCGCTGGAAAGAAAGAAAAGACGGAATCGGAAGACGTTGCCGAGCCGTCCATGACTTCGGAAGAAATCATTCTCGAAGGCATGCGGATACGAAAAAGAAAACTGGCCGAAGCCGCCGAGCGTGAAAAAGAGAAGGCCTTCGCCAAAGAAGTCGAAGCCGTTGTGGAGAGCGAAAAAGAAAAAGATAAACAAGAGAACAAAGAGGATGAACAAAGCATCAAGGAAAAAAACGAGGGAATCATTCTTGAGGCCATGAAGCTCCGTAAACAACGCCTGGACGAGGAAAAACAGGCGGCCGGCGAAGCGGCTGCGACGAAAAAGAAAAAGTCGTCGGCAAAAAAGAAGGCTCCTTCGGCTGAACCTGAACCCGAAGCCGAAGCGCCCAACAGCCGGGAAGAGCTGATCCGCAAGGCGATGCAGATTCGCGAGGAAAAACAGGAACTTCTGGGTGACGTTGACCCCGAATTGCGGGAAAAGCTTTCCCAGGCGGTGATGGCTAAATTCAAGAAAATCAACAAGGGTGACTGGTAATGCCCCCAGCCGATCCCGACAGCCCCATGAAGACGGACAGCCTAGCCCGCGCCGTGCTGGACGGCGACCGGCGGGCCCTGGCGCGCGCCATAACGCTGATTGAATCCACCCGCCGCGATCACCGCGACCAGGCCGAAGCGCTGATGGAGGAGCTCATGCCCCATGTGGGTGGCGCCATCCGCATCGGCATTTCCGGTGCGCCCGGGGTGGGCAAATCCACCTTCATCGAAGCGCTCGGCCTTCACGCCATAGAGCAGGGGCGAAAAGTGGCGGTTCTGGCCGTGGACCCGTCCTCCAAGCGTGGCGGCGGTTCGATTCTGGGCGACAAGACCCGGATGCCGGAATTGTCCCAATCGGAACACGCCTTTATCAGGCCCTCACCCAGCAGTGGTACATTGGGCGGGGTTGCCCGCCGCACCCGCGAGGCGTTGTTGGCTTGCGAGGCGGCGGGATTCGATATGGCCATTGTTGAAACCGTGGGCGTCGGCCAATCGGAAACCGCCGTTGCCGATATGGTGGACATGTTTCTGTTGTTGCTGCTTCCCGCCGGGGGTGACGACCTTCAGGGGATCAAGAAGGGAATCATGGAGATGGCCGACCTTGTGGTGGTCAACAAGGCCGACGGGGAGCTTGAAAAGGCGGCCCGGCGCACGGCGGGAGATTACGGAAACGCCCTGCGGCTGATCCGTCCCACCTGTCCCGAATGGACGCCACGGGTGCTCACCTGTTCGGCCCTCCAAGGCGAGGGAATTACGGACATCTGGCAAGCCATCGGGGAATTCAACGGCCTGCGTGCCGAGTCGGGCGGGATCGAGAAACGCCGCGCCGATCAGGCCCGGGCCTGGATGTGGAGCGAAATCGACGAAGGCCTGAGGACGCGTCTCCACGGCCATAAGGACGTTGGGGCCATGATCGACGGGCTGGAGGCGGACGTGGTGGCGGGAAAGATGACGCCCACGGCGGCGGCGCAGAAGATCCTTGGGGTCTTTCTGGCGGGGTAAAGACTTGACCTTGGGCCGTAGGTGGCCTAAAAGCCACGGCTCCGGCCCCAATAGCGGTCGTTTATGAGTTTTTAATCGAGGATCAGGCATGGCCAGGCGATGTGAAGCAACGGGAAAAGGCGTCATGACCGGCAATAATGTCAGTCACGCCCATAACAGATCCCGCCGCCGTTTTCTGCCCAATCTCCAGGCCAGCTCGCTCTTTTCCGAGGCCCTGGACAAGGTGGTGCGCCTGCGCATCAGCAACCATGCCCTGCGCACCATCGAGCATAAGGGCGGCATCGATGCGTTTCTGGTGGCGGCGAAAGACGCCGACCTTTCCGAAGGCATGCGGCGCGTCAAGCGCAGTATCAAGAAGGCCCTGGCCAAGACCGCGGCCTAGAGGCGGTTTTCCCCAATGAATAGCTAAGGCCCGCAAAGAAGCGGGCCTTTTTTATGGGTTTTTTCCACCCCCATTTTAACTTAAGTCATTGATTTAAAACAAACCCATCCCCCGAGGGGTCAAAAATGTTGACATTTGTTAACATCCCCCCTGTAACACATTGATTCAGAAAGAAATTTTTAAAAGATATTTTCCATAATCCGAGGGAATATGTTGGCATTTGTTAACAAATGTTAACATGGGCGAGGGCCAGGGTACGTCTAGATTACGTCGGCCCCCAACAAAGAGCCCGGGGATGGTATGGGGGTGACGAGGTGTTGGTGCGGCGTAGCGGGTTAGAGCCCTAGCGGCCGCGGGCCGAGCGCCGGCTCATGGCCGGGGTAAAAGAAGATCCCGCCGATTTCGCCGAGCCATAGGTTTTCGCGCCCCTCGGGTTGGGGGCGCCGCCGGGCGTTGCCGGGCCGCAGGGGGTCTTGGCGGCGGCGGCTCGCTTGGCTTTGGCGCCGGGCTTGCGGTTGGGACGCTTGTTCTTGGGCATGGGCTTCTCCGTTGCTTGGGGCCGCGAGCTGATCTCAAAGATATTAGCGCGTTATGGCGGAGACGGACAGGGCGGTTCTGGTTCGGGGAGCTAGAAAAAGGCGCACTGCGCCCCTTGAATAGGAAAAATATCCTATAAAAAACGGGAAATGTCAAGGAAATTTTTGAGATAGTGGCGATCTTTCATTTTTTGCCGTAGCCTGAATTTTAATATTTCCGATGGGAGCACATTATGGCCGGTGGTTGGTCCCGTGACGGGGCGGTTCAGGATCAAATAGACGCCACCGTGGAAGATGCGGTGAAGCGGGCCCGGAGCCGGATGCCGGGCGGCGAGGGCTTAACCCATTGTGAGGACTGCGGGGCCGCCATTCCAGAGGCCCGCCGCAAGGCAATTCACGGCGTCCGCCTGTGCGTCAACTGTCAGTCGGAAGACGACAAAAAACAGACGGTCTTCACCGGCTTCAATCGCCGCGGCAGCAAGGATAGCCAGTTGAAGTAAGCGGGTATCTCTGATTCAGAAAGACAAAAAAACCCGCGAGGTTGGTGCCCGCGGGGGTTTTTGTGAGAATGCTTGAGGCCGGGTCAGCCGCTACTAAGCCGGAGACGAGCAGGGGCCATGGCAAATGACATAGGTAAGACACGCCTGTGCGTTCCCGGTGCGGTCCAGGGCCTCGTCGGAGAGTTCGGCCAAGTCGTTGCTCTCGGGTTTGGTTGCATCGGTTTTGGGCATGGCTGTCTCCCTTTAATTTAATGCCGGTTATTCGGCCGGGCTTCCGGTGCAGCCGCGGGTGACGCCGCCGCCGCAGAGCTGTTCGCCTTCGGCGGTGCGGTCCAGGGCCTCGTCGGAAAGTTCGGCCAGGTCTTCGCTCTCGGGCTTGGTGATGTCTGTTTTGGGCATGGCTGTCTCCTTTTTGTCAGACTCACTCGCGCTATTCAGATGGCAAACTGGTTAGGCAGCCGGTGCAGCTTTGGATGCAGTTGCAGGTGCAAGCCATACTGTTCGCGGCCCGGTCCAGGGCTTCGTCGGAAAGTTCGGCCAGGTCTTCGCTTTCGGGTTTAGTGATGTCTGTTTTGGGCATGGGTATATCCCTAAAAACAGAATGGATATTCAAGAACGCCCATCCTAGACCTAAAGCGGCGCGGTGGGGAAGGGTTTTGCCTAATGGAGGCGGCGTCTGCCGTGGCGCGCGCCGGGTCTGGTGTTCTGGGGCGGATGGTCGTCGAAAAGCTCGGAGATTTTTTCCAGCATGGTGCCGCCCAATTGTTCGGCATCGACGATGGTGACGGCCTTTTTGTAATAGCGGGTTACGTCGTGGCCGATGCCGATGGCGGTGAGTTCCACCGGGGAATACATTTCGATCCATTGGATGGCGTCGCGCAGATGGCGCTCGAGAAGGTTCCCCGGATTGACCGAGAGGGTTGAATCGTCCACCGGCGCGCCGTCGGAGATGACCATCAGGATGCGGCGCTGTTCGGGCCGGGCCAGCAAACGCTGGTGGGCCCAGAGCAGGGCTTCGCCGTCGATATTTTCCTTGAGGATGCCCTCGCGCAGCATGAGGCCGAGATTCTTGCGCGCGCGCCGCCACGGCGCGTCGGCGGATTTATAGACGATATGGCGCAAATCGTTGAGACGGCCGGGATGGGCGGGTTTCCCGGCCTCCACCCATTGTTCGCGGGAGTCCCCGCCCTTCCACGCCTTGGTGGTGAAGCCGAGGATTTCCACCTTGACCCCGCAGCGTTCCAACGTGCGGGCCAGCACATCGGCGCTGATGGCGGCCACGGCGATGGGCCGCCCGCGCATGGAGCCGGAATTATCAATCAGCAGCGTCACCACGGTATCGCGGAAATCGGTCTGTTTTTCCATTTTGTAGGAGAGGGAGTGCGAGGGATTGGCCACCACCCGCGCGAGACGCGACGAATCGAGCAGGCCGTCATCGAGGTCGAACTCCCAGGCCCGTGACTGTTGCGCTAGAAGGCGGCGCTGGAGGCGGTTGGCCAGGCGGCCGATGATGTTCTGAAGATGGGCGATCTGGTCGTCGAGATTAAGCCGCAGCCGGGTCATTTCCTCGTCGCCGCAGAGCGATTCGGCGGCGATGACCTCGTCGAATTCGGTGGTGAAAGCGGTATAGGAAGGGGTCTCGAAATCGCCCAGATTATCGCCCGGTCCGGGAGGGCGCCTGGCGGTGGCGGGCTGTTCCGCGCCCATGGGAGGGAGCGATTCGTCCACTTCCGAGGCGATGCCGTCGCCGGCCTCGTCGCCGGCTTCCAGGGCGTCCACGTCGGCGGTGCTGAGTTCCGATTCCATCTCGCCTTCGCCCTCGCCTTCGGCCTGGTCCTCGCCGTCTTCCCCTTCGGGGCTGTCTTCCTCCGGGCAGGTCTGTAATTCGCCGAGCTCGTCGGCGAGATCGAGATCGGCGATCAACTGTCTGGCGGTTTCGCAATAGTGCTGTTGGTCTTCGATGCAGGCGCGCAACGCCTGGAGGCAGCTTTCCACCTTGGCGGAGAGCAGTGGCTGCCACAGTTTCACCATATGTTTTCCCGAGGACGGGGTCTTTTCCCCGGCCACGGTCTTGCGCGCCATGAGGCGGATGGCCTCGGCCAGCGGCACCTCGTCGATGGTGCGGCAGGCGTCGAAGGTCTGGCAGTGCTGATCCAGGGCGGCGGCAAGATTGGCGGCCACGCCGGGCATCCGCCGTGCGCCCAGGGCTTCCACCCGCACTTCCTCCACGGCGTCGAATACCGCGCGCGCGGTGTCGCCCTGGGGGCGATAGCGGGCGTGGATGGCCTCGTCGTGATAGCGCAGGGTCAACGCCTGGGCATCGGCCTTTCCCCGCAGCGGGGCCGAGCTGGCGGGGTTGAGCTCCGGGGGCGGGGCCGGCAGTTGAACGGTTGATCCGGTTGCGGCGGGCGTTTCGTCTCCCATCTGTGCCGCGTGGGAGGTGAAGGTTACAGCCGCATCGGGCTTTCCGCTGAGCGCGCGCACCAGCGACGCGGTGGCCCGTTTGAAGGATTCAACGCGGTTCTTTCCGGTTTCCCGGGGAATATGATTTTCAGTAGATATGAGTTTCAGTTCCCATGGCGGTCGCCAGCAAGGCGTGTCAGGGGGTTTCCGCCACGGCGGCCGATTCGGGGAGGTCTTCGTCGAAACAGCGCTGGTAGTATTCGGCCACGGTAGCGCGCTCCATCTCGTCGCATTTGTTGAGGAAGGTGAAGCGGAAGGAAAGGGCAAGGTCGTCGCCGAGGAGTTTGGCGTTCTCGGCCCAGGTGATCACCGTGCGCGGCGACATGACGGTGGAAATATCGCCGGCCACGAATCCGTTGCGGGTCATGTTGGCGAGGCTGACCATGGCCGCCACCGTTTTACGCCCCTTCTTGTTGCCGTATTCGGGCGATTTGGCGAGGACGATATCAGCCTCTTCCTCATGGGACAGATAGTTCAAGGTGGCGACGATGTTCCAGCGGTCCATTTGCCCCTGATTGATTTGCTGGGTGCCGTGATAGAGGCCGGTGGTGTCGCCCAGCCCCACCGTATTGGTGGTGGAAAACAGGCGGAAGGCGGGGTGAGGATGAATCACCTTGTTCTGGTCGAGAAGGGTGAATTTGCCCTCGGATTCGAGGATTCTCTGGATCACGAACATCACATCGGGCCGCCCCGCGTCGTATTCGTCGAACACCAGGGCCGTGGGATGCTGTAGCGACCAGGGCAGAATTCCCTCGCGGAACTCGGTCACCTGTTTGCCGTCGCGCAGCACGATGGCGTCCTTGCCGATGAGGTCGATACGGCTGATATGGCTGTCGAGATTGACCCGGAAACAGGGCCAGTTGAGGCGCGCCGCCACCTGTTCGATATGGGTGGATTTTCCGGTGCCGTGATAGCCCTGGATCATGACCCGCCGGTTGAAGGCAAAGCCCGACAGGATCGCCAGCGTGGTTTCGTGGTTGAAGCAATAGGCCTGGTCGATCTCGGGAACCAGTTCGCTGGGCTCGCTGAAGGCCGGGCAGACGATATCGGAATCGATGCCGAAGACCTGGCGCACGGAAACTGAAAGATCCGGCAGGTGGGGCTGGGAGGTGTCGCTGTCGAGTTGTTCGGTGGTCATGGCGGGTGCTGTCCGGTTTCGCTGGTTAACGGGGGGCGGGTGTTAGGGGAGCCTCCCCAGGGGCATATGGTGCCTTAAGGGGTGCAAATAAAGGATTTGAGGACGCCATAAGCCTCGTTGACCTGTTTAAGGCGTTCCTCGGATTCCTTGTCGCCGCCATTGGTGTCGGGATGGTAGCGTTTGACAAGCTCTTTATAGCGAATTTTGAGTTGTTCCAGGGTCAAAGGCGATTGCAGATCGAAAAGATTCAGGGCTTTCGCCTGGGTGGCGTCCGCCCAGTGGAGGTTGGAAGGGGAGCCGGCGTCGTTGTAGCCCCGTGACTCCGCATCGGGCGTGAAGGAGTCGGAGAAACGTGACCAGGCGGCCTCCATATGGGCCATCCGTTCCCCCAGCGGCCAGCTGGGGCGCCATCCCACGGTGTCGCCGCGGTTATATATCTCGATTTCGGCCGGCGACATGTGAGCGAAAAAATTCCACGCCTTGTTGTAGGAGCGCACATGATCGAGACACAGCCAGTAAAAGGTTTCCAGGTTATCGGGCGCGCAGGGAGCCTGGTAGAGTCCTTCCCCGGTGCATCCTTCGTGGTCGCAGGGGCGCGTTCCTTCCTCCTTTTCCCAGGGCAAGGCGTCAAGGGGTATGGACCTGCGGTCTTTCATAGCCAAATTATGGGATGTGACGCGAATTCTTACAAGGGTGCCGTCCGGACACGATTTTAACACGGTTTTGACGGCGTTTTAAGGAGATATCATGAGTGTGAAAGATGCCATCGAGGCAAAACTGACGCAGGGACTGGCGCCGCAAGGCCTGGTGATTGTGGATGAATCAGCCAGCCATGCCGGACATGCCGGCGCTCCGGCAGGGGGGGAAAGCCATTTCAGGGTCGAGGTGGTGGCCGACGCTTTTTCGGGCCTGTCCCGCATCGAAAGACAGCGCATGGTCTATGACCTGTTGGCCGAGGAGCTGGCCGGACCGGTTCATGCGCTGGCGCTGAAGACCATGGCTCCCGAGGAAAGCTAGAGCCGTAGTTTTGGGACAAAAGGGACGTTTGCGGCCTTTTCCCTGTTTTACCTGAGCACCAAGGGCCTCCGTGGCCCCACAGGGACGAGAGTCCGGGATTACGGTCCGGGAAAAAATTTGATTCATTTTTTACAACCTCTAAGTATATAATAGCTCGTATTACACCCATAACGTGTTTTTTTAGTTTCGTTGTTATATTCGGGGGGAGTCTTGTCATGGGTATTGCGGAGAAGCGGGACGGAAGCACCGTCTTCAGCACGCTGATCAACAGGAATGTAAGGGTATGCGGACACCGCACCAGCATGCGGCTGGAAGCGTCCATGTGGGAGGCCCTGGACGAAATCGGCGAGCGTGAGGGCAAGACCCTGCACGAGCTGTGTTCCACAATCGATGAATACCGTGATGAATCCAGCCTGACGGCGGCCATACGTGTCTTTATTCTGAGTTATTTCCGTTCCGCCGCCACCGATATCGGTCATATCCGCTCCGGCCACGGCATGCGTGATGCAAATGGCCGGGAGCGGGAGCGCAACCGTCTCTTTGACGATTCGGGGGGCGATTCAGGCGGGGGCTCTGGTTTAAGGGAGGGCGCTGTCGCCCCGAGTTATTCCCCAGAGTGAGAACCAGAGTGAGAACCAGAGTGAGAACCGGAATCATTCTCCGGAGTAAAAATCGGGCCAGTGTTTCCTGACCACCTCGCTGTCGCTGGCATAGGCATGGCAGGAATTTAGCTGTGGCGGCTTGCCGGGCCCGGTATCGTCCGTGGCTCTGGAGGGTTGGGCGCCGCTCCTGGCTTTGGCACCAGCTCCGGCCTCTTTTTCCTGGCGTTGGCGGGCCGAAACAATGGTCTGGAACGCCACCGTGGCGATGGGCCCGAGCAATTCCACGAGATGAGTACAGCCCTTGGTTTTGCCCAACAGGGACCTGACCTTGCGCGTCCAGCCGGGTGCTATTTTCAGGCCCTTGAGTACATGAAACGCGGGGGCGATGTCGGGACAGATGCGGTAGGGGTAGGATTCGAAACCGGCCTCCACATCGTGGATGAGGAGGTCCTCATCCACGGTCAGGCGCAGCGCCATGTGGTGAAGGTTTTCCCCGGCTTTTATTTCACCGCGGAATTCATTGGGAAAATCATAGGTTTTCGAATCGGTGACGCGTCCTTCGATATCAAAAAGACCGTCGCCACGGCGGTATCCGTGGCACTCGATGTTGCGGAGATGAAGGGGTGTGCGTTTGGTTGGCGGGGACAGGGACATGGGGAAGTGGCGCAGCCTTATGTGAAGGGGGAGAGACGCTCCCTAACCGGAAAAACTCCAACCAACGCGGACAAAGCGCCCCTCTGGCGAATCCGGGTGGCGAATCCGGGTTCCGTTCCTCCCCGTATTTCCCCCGTAAAGGCTTCTGTGCTAGGCGCCGTATCCCGCGCCGAAGATGAAGGCGTCGCGATCCTTGAGGTCGTCTTCGAGCTGGGATTTGGCGGAGGAATAGAGATCGCGCACCGATACCATGCCGACGATCCGGTCCCCATCCACCACGGGAAGATGGCGAAACCCCCGTGCCTTCATTTTTTCCAGAGCACTGAGGGCGGTATCGTCCGGGCTCACCGTTTCCGGATTCTTGGTCATGATCTGGGAAACTTTCGTTTTGTCCGGATCCATGCCGCCGGCGACAATTTTAACGGAAAGATCACGCTCCGTTAAAATGCCTTCCAGCTTGTCGCGCTTGGTCACAAGAAGGGCGCCAATGTGGTGTTTGGCCATGATCTTGGCCGCTTCACGGATCGTCATGGACCCCGTAACACCTTGAATTTTCTGTTCATTGACGACATCGGGAATAATCTTCATGGACATGTCGTCTTCCTCCTCCCCAGGTTCGTATGTTCTGTGTTACCAGCGTAGAACCGACAATTTTCGCGCAAGCAAACGGCTTTGGTCAAGAGGTATGCATTTTCGGGCAGTCTTTGGGGGGTTTTGGGGGGGTTGGTTTGAAATTACCGGTAACAGTTGGGTATTTGACGCCCGCTTATGACTCGTTCGGGGCCGACGTACCCTGGCCCTTTTTTCTCTTGACTTTAATCCTGATATATGTTTATATTCCTATATTGTTATTTCATCCTGTTTCCCGGAGCCCCTCATGTTTCCTTTTTCACTGAACCAGACCATCGGTAGCAGCTATCCCGCCGATCCCGATGACGTGCTGCGCACCAAGAAGGGCCTCAACCGTCTCGGATTCTATTCCGTGCCCAAGGAATACGGCATGACCCCCTGGACCGATGATGAGCTGTTCGAAGGCTTGAAGAACTTCCAGCGGAAGAACGGTCTCGCCGTGGACGGCATCATGAATCCGGGCGGGCCAACGCAGGCTGTTCTCAGACGGCGTTTGTCGGGGCGCAAGGACGAGCGCGATTTGATACCCAAGTCCTTCGCGCCGCGCTCCGGCCTCGGCAAGGGCGAGCAAAATCGGGAAGAGGACGTGTTGGGGCTGCGCCGGGGGTTGGCCGGGCTGGGCCTCATGCCGCGCGGGGAAGCGGTCTCGGAAGAGACGCTGTTCGATGGGCCACTGGAGAAGGCCGTGAAGGCCCTGCAACGGAACCACGGGCTTAAAGAGGATGGCGTCATCCGCCCCAAGGGCCCGACCCTGGAGGCGCTGGCGAATCGGCTGAAGAATCTGGTGGAGGGCGATGACGACGACGATGAAAAGCCCAAACCCAAGCCGAAGGTGCCGCCCAAACCATCCCCCAATCTGCTTAATCTGGTCCAAGCAATGAAGGCGAAGGACGATGATGGCGGCGAAGAGCCCGGCGACCCTCCTCAAGACCCCGATAAGCCGGACAATCCTAATCCTGACGATCCCGATAAGCCCGATCCCGACGATCCGGATAGGGGGAAATGCGAGGAAATCAGGGAGAAACTCGATGAGGTGTATTCCAAGTTGGACGAGTTAAGGACGAGGAATGACGCGATAGAAAACGAAGAGATTCCAGCAAAGGAAAAAGAAATCGAAGCCCAGAAAGCCAAGCTTGCAGAGGCCCAGGATGTCTTGAGCGACCTTGAGGCGCAGCTGATGCGTGCCGAGGCTTATGGTTCCAACAAAGTTGCCGCAGGCAAGCTTTACAATCTTAGAACGCAAAAGCTAAATGAAATTGAGGCGATACGAAAGAAAATCGGGCAACTGGAAACTAAGCTCGAGGGGCTCAAGAAGGACCTACAATCAAACAAAGATAGAATCGAAGAACTTGAGGAAAAACGGAGACGCCTGCACGATAAATATGCGGGCTGCAAGGAGTGAGAACAGACCGCCGAGCGAACTGGTTCCCCCGGTGATCCGGATCGAAGTTAATACAAGGGAGTTGAATCACGTTTGAACCAATACTTGACCCAGCTGTGGTCTTCTTTCGTGAGGGTGGGTTCCAGGGCGTTGATCCGGTCCTCCACGTCCATGCCGGCATTGCGGGCGCGCAACAGCCAATAGTATGGCGCCGCCTTTTTGTGGATGTCGCTCCGGCGTTTCGGGTGGCGCATGGACAACTCCAGCATTGCCGGGGCAAAGCCCCCCTTGGCAAGCCTTTTAAGCGTATACCAGGGCGACGAGTCGTCCGTATAATCGACGGAATCAAGCTCTATTACGGCCTCGTCGAATTTGGCCTCTTCCAGGCCGTCCGCGGCGGCCGATCTCAGCCACCGGTTTGCACCCTCGATGTCTTTGGGAACGCCATCCCCTTCCCTCAGTTTCCTGGCTATTTGGTAACGCACCTTGGGCTCGCTGTGGAAAAGGCCCTTGGCCTCATTGAGTTCCCGCCAAAACTCCTCCGGTTTTTCAGGATATTTGGACGTATCAATTAAGAAATCGTCGGCAAAATCATGGTACGGGGCCATCCTTAAGGCGGCGCTCTCGAACCATTTTCGGGCCAGGGCTTCATCCTTGGTAATGCCCAGGCCCTTCAAATACAAAAACCCCAGTCGGATCTTGGCATCTTCTTCCCCGGCCAGCGCCAATTCTTCGTATATGCGAAAGGCTTCTTCGTAGTTCGGAGCGTCGCAATAACCAGCTTCATAATAATTACCAAGAATAATCCGACCCCCGTCACTATCAGTTCGCACGGCTTCGCGTAACAACTCGACCGCTTTTTCACAATCGCCTTCGCGGATGGCTTGATCCACCAATTCGTACGGACGAATAAGTTCTTCCAAAGTTTTGGGCGGCTGTACCCGCGCGCAGGCAGCCAGCACCAGCGTTACGACCAGCGTGATGAAAACAGATTTCATGGACACATGCGCCTCCCGGACTCCCTTCTTTAAGGTAGTTGATTTTTCAGGAACCGCAACCGAAGGTATCATGGCCCGCCATGCAACCGCGCCGGACTGGTAAATATGGGATGATTTCGACATTTATATCGGCATTTGTATCGCGACGGCCATGGTCGACGGTGGCCGTGGCGCTGATTTTCGGCCCCGGAATCGGCATGCTGTACCTCGGCAAGGGCCGGAAAGGTCTGGCTTATCTGGCAGTTGAGATAGTTGCCATTGCTGTGCCTTTTATTGCCGCGCATTTTGAGTTGTTCGACCTTGACGCTTCACCGGATTTGATGGCTGTCCTGGTTCGGATCATCGGTGTCCCTCACTGTTATTTTGTCTCCGGGGAATTGCATGGCGAAACACCATCGGCATGGTTCGCCCGGTGGTACAACCTGGTTCTTGTGTTCCTCATCGCGCCCTTGGCGGCTCCGCTCTTCATCCGCTCATTCCTGTGGGAGCCATTTGTCATGGGGGCAAGTTCCATGCTGCCGGGGTTGGGTAATGGCGATTATCTCTTTGCCTCAAAATACACGTACGGATACTCCAGCTTGTCGCTGCCCTTCGGCCGGCCGGACTTTTCGGGACGCATTTTCTTTACCCCGCCCGAGCGCGGCGATCTGGTGGTCTTTAAACTGCCGCGCGACAACGAAATTGACTATATCAAGCGTCTCATCGGCCTGCCCGGCGACCGCATCCAGATCAAGGAGGGGCACCTTTATATCAACGGCGAGGTGGTGGCGCGCGAGCACCTCGGCGAATACGTGATCCGCAACAGGCGGGGGGATTCCAAGAGCATGCCGCTTTATCTGGAAACCCTCCCCAACGGCCGCAGCCACAGGATCATTGAGATTTCCGACCAAATGCCCCTGGACAACACGGATGAATTCCTGGTGCCCGAGAGCCATTATTTCGCCATGGGCGACAACCGGGACAACTCCATGGACAGCCGCGTTCTCGCCGGGGTCGGGTTCGTGCCCGAGGAAAACCTTGTGGGCAGAGTGGCGCCGGTTTTCTGGAACGGTGAAGAGGAAAAGTTGGTGTTCGAGTTTAGATGACGGGTCTAGAGTTCCGCCTCGGTGGTCCCGGTGGCCCCGGCGGGGGCCTGTTTGGGCGGCGTAAGGCGGATCGAGGTGATCTGGCTGCGCTTGCGGCGCAGGACTTCAAGCCGGAAGTCATAAAAATTGAATACCTGTCCCACATCGGGGATGCGCCGCGATTCGTGGAGAACCAGCCCGGCCAGGGTTGCCGCTTCGTCGTCGGGTAAATTCCAGTCGAATTGCCGGTTGAGATCGCGAAGGGTGACGTCGCCGTTAATGATAAAGGCGCCGTCGGCCTGGGGGCGGACGCCGGGAACGGTCACATCGAATTCATCGCTGATGTCGCCGACGATTTCTTCCAGGATATCCTCCAGGGTGACGATCCCCATCAGCGCGCCGTATTCATCCACCACCAGCGCGAAATGCTCCCGTTTCTTGCGGAAGGCATGGAGCTGTTGCAGCAGGATGGTGGATTCGGGAATGAACCAGGGTTTCGCCGCCAGGCCGGGGATGTCCAGTTCCCCGATGGCCGCGGCCTGGAGCTTGACCGCGGAAAGCAGCGTCTTGGCGTGGAGGACGCCGATGATGTTGTCGGGCTCCCCCCGCCACATGGGAATTCGGGTATAGGGGCTGGCGATGACCTGTTCGAGGATGGCGCTGGAGGAAAGACCCGCATCGACCATGAAGATATCCTTGCGGTGGGTCATTATTTCCCCCACCTCCACATGGTCGAGGTCGAGGATGCTACGCAGCATGGCGCGCTCCTGAATATCGCTGGAGCCGGTTTCGGCATGGAGGTCGATGGCGCCCCGTAATTCGTCATCGGTGATGGCGCCGAGATTGCTTTCGGTACTGACGCCGAACAGGCGCAATGTTACCCGCACCACCGCCTGTACCGCATCGGAAAAAGGCGACAGCACCGCCACCAGGAAACGCACCAGCGGCGCTACGGAAAGCGCCGTGCGGTCGGCGTTGTTGATGGCGTATGTCTTGGGCAGGACTTCCGCGAAAATCAGCACCAGCAATGTCATGACGAGAGTGGCGTAGGCCACCCCGGTATCGCCGAAAATGCCGATGAGGAGGCTGGTAGCCAGGGCCGAGGCCAGAATATTGACCAGATTGTTGGCCAGCAGGATGGTGCCGATCAGCCGCTCCATGCGTGCGTGCAGCTTGGCGATGATGCCCGCCCGCCTGTCGCCTTGTTTCAGGAGATGATGCATATGGGGCCGCGACACCGCCGTCAGCGCCGTCTCGGACCCGGAGAAGAAAGCCGACAAAAGCAACAGCACGAAAATCGCGCCTATGGTGATCCAGATTTCCGTATCCATCATCGGGAAAGGGCGTCAGAGAGGGTGCTTTCAAGCTCTTTCATATCCACCTCGGCGGTGAGGAAGGCCTGGCCGATACCCCGGGTCAGGACGAAGGTGATCTTTCCCTCATGGACCTTTTTGTCATGGGCCATGTGGGCGAGCAGGGTTTGCGGCGTCCAGTGGGGGCCGGCGATGTGGCTCAGATTTGTGGGCAGCCCCACGGCCTCGAAGTGATGGGCCACGCGCTCGCTGTCTTCTTGCGGACAGTGCTTGAGGCGAACCGAGAGGTCGAAGGCGAACTGGATGCCCAGCGCAACCGCTTCGCCGTGGATAAGGGTATCGCCGTATCCGGCTTCGGCCTCGAGGGCATGGGCGAAGGTATGGCCGAGATTGAGGAGCGCCCGCGGGCCGGATTCTTTTTCATCGGCGGCGACGATGGCGGCCTTGGCCCGGCAGCTGGTGACCACGGCTTGCTGGCGCAGGGCGGGGTCTCCGGCGCAGAGAACCGCGCCGTTTTCCTCGAGCCAGGAAAAGAAATCGGGATCGTTAATGAGCCCGTATTTCACGGTCTCGGCATAGCCGGCGAGAAGTTCCCGTTGCGGCAGCGTGTCCAGGGTGTTGATGTCGGCGAGCACCATGCGGGGCTGGTAAAAGCTGCCGATCAGATTCTTGCCATGGGGGGAATTGATGCCGGTTTTCCCGCCCACCGAACTGTCCACCTGGGACAACAGCGTGGTTGGGGCCTGGACGAAATCGACGCCGCGCAGGACAACGCTGGCGGCGAATCCCGTAATGTCACCGATAACGCCGCCACCAAGGGCAATCAGCGTGGTGGTGCGTTCCACCTTGTCTTCAAGGAGTTGTTCCACGAGGCGCTCGAGATGGGCAAAGTCCTTGGTGCGTTCGCCATGGGGCAGAATGGTGTGGGAATGGGTTATGGCGGCCTTGGAAAGGCTTTCCTCGAGGGTGGCGAGATGCAGCGGCGCCACGTTGTCGTCGCTGACGATCATAACCCGGGGCTGTTTGAGCAGGGGTGCGAGATGTTGCCCCGCCTGTTGCAGCAGCTCAGGCCCGGCGAGAATGTCGTAACTGCGCTCTTCCAGTTCGACCCTGACGCGGTCCATGGTGCTCATGATGCCTTTCGCGATTGCTGTTTTTGCGATTCTTGGGGGTTGTCTTTCATGAAGGCCGCCAGGGCCTCATGGGTTTTTTCCACGGTAACCTCCGGCGGCGCGTCGAGGGAATCAATAATAACATTGGCCTCGGCATAGACCGGATAACGTTCCTCTATCAGACGCTCCAGAATCTCACGGGGATCACCGGTTTTCAGCAAGGGCCGGGTGTCGCGCCGCAGCACCCGGCTCAGCAACAGTTCGATATCCGCGCGCAACCACACCGAAAGCGCCTTTTCCAAAATCAGGGCGCGGGTTTCCGGGTCCATGAAGGCGCCGCCGCCAACCGCCAGCACGTGGACGCCTTCGCTCAGAAGCCGGGTGATGACACGCCGTTCGCCGTCGCGGAAAGCCTCTTCGCCGTGGCGTTCAAAAATTTCGGAGATGCTGCATCCCGCCGCCTCGGCGATTTGGGCATCGGCGTCCACGAAAGGCAGATCGAGCCGTTCGGCAAGTTTGCGTCCGATACAGGTTTTGCCGGCCCCCATCATGCCGGTAAGCACGATGGTTCTTGTTGGCGTGAAGGAAGGGTTTGGCGGGGTCATCTTGG
Source organism: Alphaproteobacteria bacterium (assembly GCA_016776635.1). Lineage (GTDB taxonomy): Bacteria > Pseudomonadota > Alphaproteobacteria > UBA11136 > UBA11136 > UBA11136. Next base: position 22,202 of record JADHSZ010000003.1, on the reverse strand, counting down.
GGTATGTGTCAGCTCGGTCGGTTTTCGGTGAAAAAATGTCCGAAACCACATGAAAACGGGGCCGCGGCCGAAAAAACCATAATGAGGTCTCCCTCAACCTGCCGCATTATCGCCACACTCAGAGCCTATCACACACAATCATAGCTGACACCATCTCTCCTTTTTGCAAGCGCCGGGAAAGAAAATTATAGGGGCCGGGGAAGAAAAAACCGGTCGTTTTTTCTGAAATCATCAAGCGGATCGTTTCTAAAATCATGACAAAAATTGCCCGTTTATTCGTTATTTTGTTGGTTGCCGGCCTCGTCGCCGGGGTGGTTTTTCTGACCACATGGAATATTCCCGCGCCATCGGCGCCGGTTGAAAAAGTGATTCCCGATGACGAATTTCCCCGCTGACGGACCCGGACATAACAGAGGATTTCGCGCCTGTATGGTTGTGCTGGCGGTGGGTCTGTTTGTGTTTTCCCTGTTGTGCACAGGCAGTGCTGAGGCCAGAGAAGACGGATCCGGTCTGGTTTTATCGCCGCAACTGCGGCCGCCGGTAAAACTGGTGCCACCTGCGGGTATGGAAGAACCCGCGGAAGAGGGAGAATCCCTGCTTCCCGGTGAGATAAAGCCCAATCGGGCTCCCAGTGGGAAATCGGGACTCCAGATCGAAACCGATATGCTGCAGGCCATTGATCCCGATTCCGTGGGTGTTCTGGAGGTGGATCAGGGCGGGTTCGGCATTGAAATGTGGAGCGGCAGCGACCGCCGTATGGTTGAATGGTTGTTGCCGAGGATTCCGGAATCGGCCCACTCACGGGCCATGCGGGATTTGATGCGGCGGCTGTTGCTGTCCAATGCGACGGCGCCGCTGGGGGCGTCCGATGGTCCCAGCCTCATCGCCCTGCGAATTTCCAGCCTCATGGCCATGGGTGATATGGAGGCCGTTGAATCTCTGCTCGCCGTGGCCCCGGTTCATCTTGATGACGAAGCTCTGTTGCGGGCCCGGGTGGACAATCTGTTTCTGGTCAATGACAGCGCCGGAGCCTGTCCCCATATCAGGACGGCGATCCGCAAATCACAGGACATATTCTGGCAAAAGGGCCTGGTTTTCTGTCAGGCGCTTAATGGCGAGCATGACAGTGCGGTTCTCGGCGTCGATCTGATGCGCGAACTGGGGATGGACGCGGAATCGGTATTTTTCAAGCTCATCGGCGCCCTTCTCGGAGAATGGGAAGGGGAGATCGAGAGTCTTTCCGGTCCCACGGCCCTGCAATTGGCCATGGCGCGGGCGGGAAATCTGAGATTGCCCGGGGATGTCACGCAAACACAGAATTCCGCCCTGTTAGCCGCCATCGCCGTCAGTCCCAATGCCGACCCGGAAATCCGTCTCGCCGCGGCGGAAAAGGCCGAATTGGCGGGCGCCCTTTCCACCGAGTCCCTGCGCCAGATTTACGCCAGCGTCGAATTTACCCCCGAGGAACTGGAAGCCGCCCTGACTACGGCCGAAGCCATTGACGGTCCCCGTGGCCGGGCATTGCTGTTGCGCGCGGCCCAGGTCCAGGATGTTCCCACCGCCCAGGCCGAGGTGCTGTTGGCCTTTTTGATCTCGGCCAGGGACGCCGGCCTTTACGAAACCGCCGCGCGTGTTGCCGCGCCATACCTGATCCACATGGCCCCCGCGGCCGAGCTTGTATGGTTCGCCGAGGAAGCCGGAAGGGTTCTGATTTTCACCGGAGCCCGGGAACAGGCCATGGGCTGGTATGATCTGGCCAACCAGGAATCGGCCGGTGTTCCCGATGCCCAACTGGCGAAGGCGCGGCTGTGGCCCTTGATTCTGCTCTCCGACCCCGAAGAGCCCACGCCGTTGGATGAGGCCATGACCGAGACCTGGATGAAGCAGGAAACGGCGGTTTCCTCCATGCCGGAAGAAAGCGGTGGGGAGTTCCCGGCCATGGCCGAAAACGCAGTCCCCGGAAATACGGTCCCTGGGGCGGAATACCGGGCGGACATGCTGCTTGGTCTGCTTGATGCCGTGGGCAAGCCGGTGGATATTTCGGTGTGGGAGGGCCGCGCCCAACAGGCGGCGATCGTCGAGGACGGCGAGCAGGAAAGCGCTGCCACGCCGGCGCCCTCCCTGCCTTCTCCGGTTCTGTGGTACGGCCTCAGGGTGGCGGCCGAGGAATTGCGTCTGGGGGAAACCGTTCTTTTCGCCCTGGTTTCCCTTGGCGATAAGGGTCTGAACCGGGTCCATCCCATTACCCTGAACGAAGTCATAAGCCGTTTGCGCCTGGTGGGACTCGACGCGGAAGCCCACGCCCTGGCGCTGGAAGCCGCCATCGCCGCCGGGCTGTGACGCGGGCAATGAGGGCGGACTCATGAAAAAACGATTCCACGCCGCCGATCCAGTCTCCCGCCATGTGGAGTCCTTTCTTGAAATGCTGGTGGCCGAGAGAGGACTCTCGGGCAACACGCTGGATGCCTATTCCCGTGATCTGTCCGGCTTCGAGGGGTTTCTGATATCCCGGGGCATGACGGTGGAATCGGCAGGCCCCCAGGCCATACGGGACTATCTCGCCGAACAGATGCGCCTCGGCATGGCGTCACGCACCACGGCTCGCCGCCTTTCCGCGATCCGCCAGTTTTTCAAATTCCTGTTTGCCGAAGAGGTGCGCCGGGACGATCCGGCCCTGGTGGTGGACAGCCCCCGCCAGGGGCGGGTTCTGCCGAAAGTTCTGAGCGAGCAGGATGTGGACCTGCTGCTTTCCCTTGCCCAGCGCCGCGCCTTAGAGGGCAAGGGCCGCAGGGGCGGCGCCGAGGACCTGCGTCTTGTGGCCCTGTTGGAGATTCTCTATGCCGCCGGTCTGCGCGTCTCGGAACTTGTGGGCTTGCCCCTCTCCGCGCTGGGGCGCGACCATTCGCTGATTCTGGTGCGGGGAAAAGGCGGGCGCGAACGCATGGTTCCCCTGAGCGATCCCGCGGGTCTGGCCCTGGACGGGTATCTCATGGTGCGGGAGGTCTTCCTGCCACGGGGAAAAGGAGGAGATGCGGCGGCTTCCTCTCCCTGGCTCTTTCCCTCGCGCTCGGGGAGTGGTCATCTCACCCGTCACCGCTTCGCCCAGATGCTGAAACAACTGGCGGTGGATGCGGGCATGGACGCGGGCCGGGTGTCTCCCCATATAGTTCGGCATGCCTTTGCTACGCATCTCCTCAATCACGGCGCCGATTTGCGCAGCGTTCAGAAAATGCTGGGCCACGCCGATATCACCACCACCCAGATTTACACTCATGTCCAGACCGAACGCCTTAAATCGCTGGTTGAGGAGCATCATCCCCTGGCGGACTCCGTTGCCAAGACCCGGAAATAGCCCCGTCGTTGACTTTTTGGGGTCTTTCCATCATGTTCCCCTTCCTTTCAGGCCCCTTTTTGCCTGAAAACACGTTTTTCCCACCCCCCCCACCCCTTAGACGAGGAACAAATGAGTTTTCATATTGTTGAACAAGCGACCGCGCGTTTGAACCGCAGCGAGTTGGCCGTACCCGGCAGTAATCCCGGCATGTTTGAAAAAGCGGCGGCATCCGATGTGGATGTGGTTTTCCTGGATCTGGAAGACGCCGTTGCGCCCGATGAAAAAGAACAGGCGCGTAAGAACATCATCGAAGGCCTCAACGACATCGACTGGAAGGGCAAGACCCTGTCGGTGCGCATCAACGGTCTCGACACCCATTACATGTATCGCGACGTGGTGGACCTTATCGAACAGGCCACCGACAAGCTCGACCTCATCATGATTCCCAAGATCGGCACGGTATCCGACGTTTACGCCCTGGATATGCTGGTGACTCAGGTGGAAGACGCGGTGAAGGCCAAAAAGCGCATCGGTTTCGAGCTCATCGTCGAGACCGCGCTGGGCATGCAGAACGTGAACGAGATTTCCGCCGCCAGTAAACGGCTTGAATCCCTCCACTTCGGCGTTGCCGACTATGCCGCCTCCACCAAGGCCAAGACCACCGTCATCGGCGGTCCCAACCCCAATTATCATGTCCTTACCGATGCCGACGACGACGGCAACCGCGAGGTCCATTGGGGCGACATGTGGCATTACGCGGTGGCGCGCATGGTGGTTGCCGCCCGCGCCAACGGTCTGCGCCCCATCGACGGCCCCTTCGGCGATTTCGGCGATGCCGACGGCTATATCGCCCAGGCCAACCGTTCCGCCACATTGGGCTGCGAGGGCAAATGGGCCATCCATCCCAGCCAGATCGAACTCGCCAACACGGTCTTCAGCCCCACCGAGGAAGAAGTGACCAAGGCCCAGCGCATCATCGACGCCATGGCCGAGGCCACCAAGGCCGGCAAGGGTGCTGTGACGCTGGATGGCCGGTTGATCGATATCGCCTCCATCAAACAGGCGGAAGTCATGGTGGAAAAAGCCAAACAGATCGCCGGTTCGTAAATCCGCCCAGCGAATTTCTACCGGAAGGGCGGCGGGAGATTCCGCCGCCCTTCCTTATTTCCGCCACATTAACGTTATGCTATTGATTCCGCCTCAGGAAACACGTGATGCATAATTTTCTCGATTTCGAAAAACCGCTTTCCAAACTGGAAGCCAAGATCGAAGACCTGCGTCACCTCAGTGACGACGGCGACATCAATATTGCCGATGAAGTGGCCAAGCTCCAGGCCAAGTCGGACAAGATCCTCAAACAGCTCTATTCCAAACTCACGCCCTGGCAGAAGGTACAGGTGGCGCGTCATCCCGACCGCCCCCACTTCAGCGACTATATGGAAGGCCTGGTGGAAGACTTTACGCCGCTGGCCGGCGACCGCGCCTTTGCCGAGGACCGGGCCATTATCGGCGGGCTGGGCCGTTTCCGTGGCCGCACCGTTATGTTGATCGGCCACGAAAAGGGCGCCGACACCAATACCCGTATGCAGCATAATTTCGGCATGGCCCGGCCCGAAGGCTATCGCAAGGCTATCCGGCTGATGAAGATGGCCGACCATTTCGGCCTGCCGGTGCTGACCCTGGTGGATACGCCGGGCGCCTATCCCGGCGTTGGCGCCGAGGAGCGCGGCCAGGCCGAAGCCATCGCCTGTTCCATTGAAACCTGTCTTGGGCTCAAGGTGCCGTTGGTCAGCGCCGTGATCGGCGAGGGCGGCTCCGGCGGGGCCATTGCCCTGGCCGCCGCCAACAAGGTGCTGATGCTGGAAAACGCCATCTATTCGGTGATTTCACCGGAGGGCTGCGCCTCGATCCTGTGGCGTAGCGGCGATCAGGCCCAGGACGCCGCCGAAGCCATGAAGCTCACGGCCCAGGACTTGCTGGAGCTTGGCGTGGCGGATGTTGTGGTGCCCGAACCCGTGGGCGCCGCCCACCGTTTTCCCGTTCCCGCCATCGCTGCGCTGGGCGATGCGGTGGAAGAGGCGCTGGGTGAGCTGATGGAACTGGACCCCGCCGCGTTACGGCGCCAGCGTCACGAGAAATTCCTCACCATGGGCGAGGCGGAAGCTACCAGCTGATTCCGGATTGATTCTGGACCGCCTCACGCGCGGCCGTGGCAGTGCTTGTATTTCTTGCCGCTGTTGCAGGGGCAGGGCGCATTGCGGGGAATCTTGCCCCAGGTGGCGGGATCGTTGGGATCGATCTCCACCTCGGCGGCCCGTTTCAGCACCGGATCGGGTCGCGGCCGTAATTCCGGTTCGTCTCCTGGTCCACTGCTGGGCTGCATATCGCCTTCGATGTTCTGTTGCATTTCCTGGTTGGCGCGCAGAGGCACGCTGTTCTCTTCATCGCCGACGCGGATATCGAGATGGGAGAGAACCCCGGTGATGCTTTCCCGCAGGCGGTTCAGCATTTTCTCGAACATGTTGAAGGATTCCGACTTGTATTCGTTCAAGGGGTCGCGCTGGGCATAGGCGCGCAGGCCGATCCCCTGGCGTAGGTGATCGAGCGACAGCAGATGGTCCTTCCAGCTTTGGTCGAGAAGCTGCAGCAGCAGGTTTTTCTCCGCCATGCGCATCATCTCGGGTCCGAAATTGACGGCCTTTTCCGCCATTTTCCGCTTTCCGGCATCGAGGATACGGGTGCTGATTTCCTCCCCGTCGACACCCTCTTCCTTGGCCCAGTCCTCGATGGGAAGGTCGACACCGATCAGGCGCAGGGCTTCCTCGTGCAGGGCGTGGGTCTCCCACTGTTCGCTGTAGGCCTTTGCCGGGATACAGCGCGCCACCATGTCCAGAATCACGTCGTCGCGCATGTCTGCGACGGTTTCGGCAACGTCGGCGGCGGTCATGATCTCCCTGCGCTGTTCGTAAATCACCTTGCGCTGGTCGTTCATCACATCGTCGAACTTGAGCAGGTTCTTGCGGATGTCGAAATTGCGCGCTTCCACCTTTTGCTGGGCCTTTTCCAGCGCCTTGTTGACCCAGGGATGGATGATCGCCTCGTCATCCTCGATGCCCAGCTTTTGCAGCATGCTGTCAAGCCGGTCGGAACCGAAAATACGCATCAGGTCGTCTTCCAGCGAAAGGAAGAAGCGCGAGGCGCCGGAATCGCCCTGACGTCCGGAGCGGCCACGAAGCTGGTTGTCGATGCGCCGTGATTCGTGCCGTTCGGTGCCGATGATCATCAGCCCGCCGGCATCGAGCGCGGTCTGTTTGCCGGTTTCCACCTCTTGCGTGAGGGCGGCGAGTTTTTTCTCGCGCCGGGCGTCGTCTTTCGTATTGCCCAGTTCCAGCGCATCGCCCAGTTCCTGAGTGATGAGCATGTCGAGATTGCCGCCGAGCTGGATGTCGGTGCCGCGTCCGGCCATGTTGGTGGCGATGGTGACGCCGCCGGGCTTTCCGGCCTGGGCGATGATCTGGGCTTCCTGTTCGTGAAAGCGGGCGTTGAGCACGTTATGGGTAATCTTGCGGTTTTTGAGAAGCTTCGAGAGATGTTCCGATTTCTCGATGCTCACCGTGCCCACGAGGACCGGCTGTTTGCGCTCTTGGCATTCTTCCACAAGGACGCAGATGGCCTTGTTCTTTTCTTCCGCCGTGCGATAGACCTCGTCGTCGTGGTCGTCGCGGATACAAGCGACGTTGGTGGGAATCTCCACCACGTCCAGGGAATAGATATCAGCGAGTTCGTCGGCCTCGGTCATGGCGGTGCCGGTCATGCCGGAAAGCTTGGGGTAGAGACGGAAATAGTTCTGGAAGGTGATGGCGGCCAGGGTCTGGTTCTCCACCTGGACTTCCACATTTTCCTTTGCTTCGAGGGCCTGATGCAGCCCGTCGGAGAAACGCCGTCCTTCCATCATGCGGCCGGTGAACTCGTCGATGATAACCACGGCGTTATCCTTGACCAGATAGTCCACGTCGCGCTGGAACAGCTTGTGGGCGCGTAGCGCCTGGTTCACATGATGGACCAGAGACACGTTCTGCATATCGTAAAGTCCGCCCCCGGTGAGAAGCCCGGCATCGGCAAGCAGGCCTTCGATCTTGTCGGCCCCGTCTTCGGTGAAGGTGACGGCGCGCACCTTCTCGTCCTTTTCGTAATCGTCTTCGGCGAGCTTGGGGATGATCTGGTCCATCTTGCGATAGAGCTCGGAGGAATCCTCCGAGGGGCCGGAAATGATGAGTGGCGTACGCGCCTCGTCGATGAGAATGCTGTCCACCTCGTCGACGATGGCGTAATTGAAGGGGCGCTGTACCATATCCTCGATCTGGTATTTCATGTTGTCGCGCAGGTAATCGAACCCGAGCTCGTTATTGGTGCTGTAGGTGATGTCCGCCCCATAGGCTTCGCGGCGCTGGGCATCGGTCATATCGTGGAGGATGCTGCCCACGGTGAGCCCCAGGAACTCATAAATCTGGCCCATCCACTGGGAATCGCGCTTGGCCAGATAGTCGTTCACCGTGACCAGGTGTACGCCGTCGCCGGAAAGGGTGTTGAGATAGATGGGCAGGGTGGAGGCCAGAGTCTTGCCTTCGCCGGTCTTCATTTCCGAGATCATGCCGCGGTGGAGAACGATGCCGCCCATGAGCTGGACGTCGAAATGACGCTGGCCCAGAGTTCGCTTGGCGGCTTCACGGACGGTGGCGAAGGCCTCCACCAGAAGATCGTCGAGGGTCTCGCCCTGGTTGATGCGTTCGCGAAAGTGATCGGTACGCGCCCGCAACTCGTCATCGGAAAGTTTTTCCAGGGACGGTTCGAGCTCGTTGATCTCTCCGACCATGGGACGGAGGCTCTCCAGGTAGCGGTCATTGGCGGTGCCGAAAATCCGCCGGGCGAGAGCGCCAAACATTCAGTTCTCCAAAAATCCCCAGTTTCAAAAAATCATGGGTTTAAAAAATCCCCGGTTTCAAAACGGGAAACCGGGTGGGCATATGGTCTGCGCCGTCTTCGTGACCTGCAAACAGCGGTCCGAAGCCAGGCAGTTATTGATTCCCTCTGTGCGGGGGGCGTGGTCGGAGGGTGACACATAGGATTACCGCGCCCGTCTGTCAACGATCCGGCAAACGATCCGGCAAAAAGACGGCCTCTACATGTGGCGGCAGGGCATAAAGATGAGGCGATTCGCAGGCGCCTCTCAAAACCAAAACAATTTACATAAAATTTTATATTAATTGTGGACTTTATCGGCTGGTTGAATTATTTTGGAGTCCATAGGGGCAAGTAGCCCCTTGTAATGGGCCACGAAGGCCGTGCTTTAAGTTCGTTGACTTCCCTCCATATTCTGGCGGCGCGTCAACGCGGAGTTCCTTCGATGCCCTGGCTTCAGGAGGAAGACGCGTTGAGTGCAATTATTATAGGCTCTTGGCAAGCCTCGGAGGAAACCACCAGGTTTTTTCCCATACGTCCGGGGGGAACCGTACTCTCCGGCGCGCTTCCCAATGCTGATTCCACTACCCCGCAACAGGCGGCCGCCGTGCATGGCGGGCTGAGCGAATTTCTGACGGTCAAGGGCCCGGCGCAGGTGGCCTTCGCGGTCCTGGTGGAGGATGCGCTGAAGCGCGATTCCAACTAATCTGACGAGTTCGGGGCATTGGCCCCGTTTTTTAATGGTTTCCTTTCTGATGGCTCCCGGGGCTTTCCCGCGGGGCCTGTTTTGTTTTCCAATTCTCCGCAACAACACGGCGTCTGTGGGGCATCATGGGGGGCGTCAGTGGGGCCTCGTGGAGGGCCAGCGCCGCCCCTTGTGCCCCGGTCTGTGATGTGCATGATGCGGTCTTTGAGGTATTAATGCCGCGCCAGGGTTGATCCCGGACGACTGACACGCGGCATAGGGGTTCCAGCCATGACGTCAGCATGTCTTCGTCTTCTTCAGCCCTTTCAGGCCGTTCTGGCCGCGGCCTGTCTGATGGCCGCGCCCGTGCTCGCCGATGAGCACGGGGGTGACGGGGGTGAAAAAAACCCGGTTCTCGCCACCGTCAACGGTGAGGAAATTCACCGCTCCGATGTTGATCTGGCCCGCAGCATGCTGCCCGAACGCTATCAGGGCGTGCCCCTGGAGATCATCTATCCTTCCCTGGTGGATCAGGTCATCGACAGCAAGCTGGTGGAGGAGATGGGACGCAAGGACGGGCTGGAGAGCGACCCCGTGGTGGTGGAACGGATCAAGGAGGCCGCGGCACGCATTATCCAGCAGGCATTTCTCACCCGCTATGTGTCCGAGAGGCTGACCGAGGAAGCCCTGCGCGCCTATTACGACGAGCTGGTGGGGGACGAGAAGGCGCGAAAACAGGTTCGCGCCCGCCACATCCTGGTGGAGACGGAGGGGGAGGCACTGGAGCTGATTGATGAGCTTGAATCGGGGGCCGATTTCGAAGAGTTGGCGAGGGAAAAATCCATCGCTGCGGAAGGCGCCAAGGGGGGTGACCTCGGCTATTTCAGCCTCGACCAGATGGTGCCCGAGTTCGCCGTGGCGGCGTTTGCCACCGCGCCCGGAGAGATGACGCCCACGCCGGTACAGACCAGCTATGGATGGCATGTGATAAAGGTGGAGGACAGCCGCTTGCTCGATCCACCGGAGTATGAGGATATCCTGTCCGATCTCGAGAGCGGCCTGTCGAAGAAGATCATGGGCGATCTTGTGGCCGCGCAGCGCCGCCAGGCGGAGATTGTTTTTTTTAATCTCGACGGCTCGCCCCAAGACTCCCCTGTGGTGGATTAGGGTGGGATGAGAGGATCATGACCAAGGTTTCACCCCTGGCGCCCGAGCGCTTCCCCGCCATGCCCCCCGTACCCGGAGTCCGGGTCGCGGGCGCTGCCTGTGGTTTGAAGAAGACCCGCGCGCCTGATCTTTTCCTTGCCGAACTGGATGCGGGAACGGCCGTGGCCGGGGTCTTCACCCGCTCGCGCTGTTTTTCCGCGCCCGTGGCCTGGTGCCGCGAGGCGCTGTCGAGGAAACGGGTGCGGGCCATTGTGGTCAATTCCGGCAACGCCAACGCCTTTACCGGTTTGGCCGGCGACCGCATGGTGGCGCGCACCGTCAAGGCCGGGGCGAAACTGTTTAAATGCCCCGAGAAGGAGATTTTCGTGGCCTCCACCGGCGTCATCGGCGAACCGGTACCGCCGGGCTATGTGGCGAGCAAGCTGGCGGGGATGAAGAAACGGCTGGCGCCGAAGGCCTGGGCCAAGGCGGCGAAAGCCATCATGACCACCGATACCTTCGCCAAGGGCGCCACCCGGCAGGCCGTGATCGACGGTGTTGCGGTGACAATCAACGGCATCGCCAAGGGCTCCGGCATGATCGCGCCGGACATGGCCACCATGCTGTCCTTTATTTTCACCGATGCCGCCATCCCCGCGCCCGTGTTGCAGAAACTCCTGACCCAGGCCACCGAACGCTCCTTCAACAGCATCACCGTGGACAGCGACACCTCCACCAGCGATACGGTTCTGTTATGCGCCACCGGAAAAGGCGAGAAGCACAGGAAGATCGTTTCCCCCGGAGATCGTCACTTGCGGGATTTCCGGGAGAAGCTCGACGAGCTGATGCAGGATCTGGCGCAACAGATTGCCCGCGACGGCGAAGGCGCCAGTAAATTCGTCACCATTCGGGTCTCCGGCGCGGCCTCCGAGAAGGCGGCGCGGCGCATCGGCTTGTCGGTGGCCAACTCACCCCTGGTCAAGACGGCCATGGCCGGTGGCGACGCCAATTGGGGGCGGGTGGTGATGGCCGTGGGCAAGGCCGGGGAAAAGGCCGACCGCGACCTTCTCTCTATCTCCATGGGCGGGATCGCCATCACCCGCAAAGGAAAGATCGCCAGAGGCTATGACGAAAAGCCGGTGGCCGCCCATCTCAAGGGCCGCGAGATCATGCTGGAAATTGATGTGGGCGTGGGCAAGGGCTGCGCCACCGTCTGGACCTGTGATCTCACCCACGGCTATATCACCATCAATGCCGACTACCGAAGCTGATCCTGTCTCCGCTTGCGGCGACCTTCCCGTGGTGCTGGTTTCCGCCGTGGCACTGGTGGACGGCGACGGCAGGGTATTGCTGAGTAAGCGGCCCGAGGGCAAATCCATGGCGGGGCTGTGGGAGTTTCCCGGCGGCAAGGTCAAGGACGGCGAGACCCCCGAACAGGCCCTGATCCGGGAGCTGGCCGAGGAACTGGACATTGATGTGGCGGGAAACTGTCTGGCGCCGCTCACATTCGCCTCCCACGCCTATGAGGAATTTCACCTTCTCATGCCGCTGTTTTTGTGCCGGGTGTGGAAGGGCACGCCCCGTCCCTGCGAGGGCCAGGAGTTGACCTGGGTCCATCCGAACCGGCTTCGTGACTATGCCATGCCCCCGGCCGATGAGCCGCTGGTGGCCATTCTTTGCGACTTCCTCTAGGGGGATTTCCTCTAGGATTTTTGGGAATCTTTTTCGCCCACCGCATCGGCCAGAGAGGCGGTTGCGCTTCCCGGCTCCAACGGCTTGGGCTGGGAGGGGTCCGGCGCCCATGCGGTGAGGGTGATGACCTCGAAACTGGCGGGAAATCGCCCGTCTTCCTGGACGAACATATCCTTGTAGTGATCGGCCATCGCCATCAGGGTGGCGCGGCGCGTGAACCCGGCGCGGCGGTTACGCAGGATGTTGGTGTCGCCCATGCCGCGCAGATCATGCATCAGGTCGAAGGCGTTTTCATAGCGCACGGTGAGGGTATCGCTGTCCACCACGGGCAGGGCAAATCCCGCCCGCTGTAACAACATGCCGGCGTCGCGGATATCCACGAAAGGAGCCACTCGAGGGCTGGCGCCGCCTTCCTCGGATATTTCCGCTTCGGTCCAGGCGGCGCGCATTTCACCCAGGGTGCCGCCGCCGAAGAAACAGCCCAGGAAAAGGCCGTCGGGGCGCAACACCCGGCGAATCTGTATCAGCGTTCCCGGCAGGTCATTGACCCTGTGCAGGGCGAGACAGCTCAGCACCAGATCGAAACTGTGATCGGCGAAGGGCAGGAGCTCCTCGTCGGCGGCGAGACGGCGGATTGCGGGAGTGGGGTCTCCACCGCCGCCGAGAGCCAGCATGGCGGGGGAGATGTCGCATTCCACCAGGGTTCCCGCGCCGCCGCGCGCGGCCAGCAGCGTAGCGATTTCGCCGCCATTGCGGCCCAAGTCGAGGATGGCGGAAAAATCGCGGTTGATATCGTCGAGCCGGTCCACCAGCCGCGCCGACATTTCCTCCACCAGGAAGTTGTGCTGGTCCCAGTTTTGCGCCGCCCGTTCACGGCGGCGGCGCAGCTGGCCGCGGTCAAAGGGAGCCTTGGCATCCGACATGAGGGCGAGTATAGGCGCAATGGCGGCGATTGGGACGGTAATCGACGGCCATTGACGCTATGATCCCTCAATGGATTCCACAGTATGATTCCGTGAGGGTGATTCCGGGGGGTGATGTAAACGCCATGTCTTTTGTTGATAGTTCCAGGCACTGGATGGGCAGGGTATCGGTTGCCGTGCTGGATGCGCTGTTGCCGCCGCGCTGTCTGAAATGCGGCGCGATCATGGCCCAGACCGGCAATCTGTGTTCGTCCTGTTGGCATGGGGTGGAATTCATTTCGCCGCCCTTCTGTCATCTCTGCGGCGTTCCCTTCGAGTTCGAGAGTGACGGGGAGGCCCTGTGCGGGGCCTGTATCCACCATGCGCCGGATTACGGCCGGGCGCGGGCGGTGTTCCGCTATGACGATTTCAGCCGTGATCTCATTCTTGCTTTTAAGCATGGCGACCGCACCGATGCGGCCCCGGCTTTCGGGCGCTGGCTGGTGCGCGCCGGGGAGGATGTTCTCGATGGGGCCGATTATCTGGTGCCGGTGCCCCTGCACTGGTCGCGGTTGTTCCGCCGCCGCTATAACCAGTCGGCCGTATTGGCCGCGGCCATAAGCGGGGAGACCGGCATTGCGGTGCTGGCCGATGCCTTGCGCCGCCCCCGCCGCACCCGCTCCCAGGGTCATCTGAGCGCAAGCGAGAGAAAACGGAACCTGCGCGGCGCCATCGCCCTGAATCCGAGATATGGGAATCCGGGACATGGGAATCCGGGGCATGGCGAGACCGTGGCGGGGCGCAACATCGTCCTGGTGGATGATGTCATGACCAGCGGCGCCACGGCCGGGGAATGTATCCGGGTTCTGGACGCCGCGGGTGTGGGGCGCGTGGATGTGCTGACCCTGGCGCGGGTGGGCGGTCCTCCCGTTAATTCATAAGTTTTCGCGAAACTATGGCTTTCCGGGACGATGATCCTTATATCTTGCCCCCAATAAATAATGCGGACCCAACCACCCCAGAGAATGACGTCAGAGAAAGACCAATGCCCAAGATCGAAATCTATACCTCGCCGTTATGCGGCTATTGCTCCCGCGCCAAGAAACTGCTTTCCGGCAAGGGCGTCGAATTCACCGATATCAATGTTCTCGGCGATGCCGAGATGCGGGATAAAATGGCCCAGCGCGCCGGTGGCGACCGCAAGGTGCCGCAGATATTCGTCGACGGCGAACATATCGGCGGTTCCGATGAATTGACGGCGCTGGAAGAGTCGGGACGGCTCGACGAGCTGTTGCGGGTGGAGGCCTGAAGATCATGTCGCCTTCGTTCCGGGCCGCCTGTGTCCAGACCAGTTCTCAGCTCGATATTGACGCCAATCTGGAGGCGGACTCGGCGCTGGTGCGTGAGGCCGCCGAGGACGGCGCACAGATGGTGTTGATGCCGGAAAACGTGTCCCTGATGGGGACCAAGCGGGAACAGGCGCTAGAAATGGCGGTGCCGGAGGCCAGCCACAGGGCGCTTCCGGTTTTTACGGAGCTGGCCCGGGAAAAGGGGGTCTGGCTGTTGGTGGGTTCGCTGTCGGTGCGTCTTGACGGAGAGAATGCCCCGCAAGATATGCTCGCCAACCGTTCTCTTCTGATCAGCGACGAGGGCGAGGTGGTGGCCCGCTATGACAAGATTCACATGTTCGATGTGGATATCGAGGGCGGCGAAAGTCATCGCGAATCGGAAACCTATCGTCCCGGCGCCCAGGCGGTGGTGGCGGCCACGCCCTGGGGCGGGCTCGGCATGACCATCTGTTATGACTTGCGCTTTCCCTATCTCTACCGCTCTTTGGCCAAGTCGGGAGCGCATTTCCTGACGGTGCCCGCCGCCTTTACCAGGGTGTCGGGCCGCGCCCATTGGCATCTTCTGTTGCGTGCTCGCGCCGTGGAAACCGGCTGTTATGTTTTCGCCCCGGCCCAGTGCGGCGACCACGCCAATGACCGCCAGACCTATGGCCATTCCCTGATTATCGATCCCTGGGGCAAGGTTCTCGCCGAGGCCGGAGAAACCCCATGCGTGATCGCGGCGGATATCGATCCGTCTCGGGTGGCGGCGGTGCGGGCCATGATCCCGTCCCTGGAACATGACCGGGAGTTCACGCCCTCCGCTTAAAGAGGGGTGACGCACGCCAAGACGTAACCGCCTACAGGTTCGGCTGCGGGGTAATCCGCAGATACGGTTTCACCGCATCCCAGCCCTTGGGGAATTTCCCCTTGGCGTCCTCGTCGCTCAAGGCCGGAACGATGATCACATCCTCGCCGTGTTTCCAGTTCACCGGTGTGGCGACGCTGTGGTTTGCGGTCAGCTGCAGGGAATCAATAACGCGAAGGATTTCGTCGAAATTGCGTCCCGTGCTGGCGGGATAGGTGATCATCAGCTTGACCTTTTTATCGGCCCCGATCACGAATACCGAACGTACGGTCAGGGTGTCGTCGGCATTGGGATGAATCATGCCGTAAAGATCGGACACCTTGCGGTCGGCATCGGCGATCAGCGGATAGTTGAGCGCGTGACCCTGGGTTTCCTCGATATCGGCGGCCCATTTTTTGTGGTCGTCCACGGGATCGACGCTGAGTCCGATGATCTTGACGTTGCGTTTGTCGAATTCCGCCTTCTTGCCGGCCAGATATCCCAGCTCCGTGGTGCAGACCGGCGTGAAGTCCTTGGGATGCGAGAACAGAATGGCCCAGCCGTTGCCGATCCATTCATGGAAGTTGATGGCGCCCTCGGTTGTTTCCGCGGTGAAATCAGGCGCGGTGTCTCCAAGACGAATGGTCATGGGAAAAGTCCTCCCTCAGATTGAGATGCGAGTCCTTTTTTATAGTTATTACAATGAATATATGCGCTCGAAGTCACGCCATGTAAGCGAAAAATTACCTATCCTACGAAGACGTATCTATCCGGGGGTGTGTTGACGGCGCACAGACGCTGTACCACGGCGGTGCGCGGGTCATGTGTCAGGCCGTGCTCGTAGGCGACGATCTGTAATTTGTTTTGCGCGGTTTCCAGCAGTTCCCCCGGCCGCAGCAGATAATCGGGATTGCGGGGATGACCATGGAGCTCGTTTCCGGCGGCGAAGGTTTCATAGATCAGCACGCCGTCATCGGCCAAAGCGCCCATCAGATGGGGCAAAATCGGGCGGTGAAGATAATTGGTGACGACAATGCCTGAGAATGTCCTGTCGTGCAGAGTGCCACCCGGCGCAAAGGGGTCGGCGGCTTCGAGGTCGGTTTCGATGATTTCCAGAGATGTGTTGTCCCGTAAATCTTCCAGCCCCGAGATATCGCGGTCGGCGGCGGCGACCCTGTATCCTGAATCGAGCGCGAGCCGGCTGTGGCGGCCGCCACCGCAGGCGAGGTCGAGAATCTCTCCCGATTGCGGGACAAGCGGCATGAAACGCGCCACCCAGGGGGAGGGCTCTAACGTCTCCGTATGTGAAGACTGGCCGTTATTTTTGTCATGACGGGCCATTGGAAGGTTTTGACCTCTCTGTTATCCTTTGGTAAAGGCTGTTTCATATATATTAAGAATCTCGTGAAACGAAGAACGTTGAGCATTACGGGTTTGGGTTCATGATACTTTTCGATCTGAAATGTACGTCGGGGCACGTCTTTGAGGCGTGGTTCCGCGACAGCGTAAATTTCGACGTTCAGGCCGAGGCCGGAGAGATCACCTGTCCCTATTGCGGGGATGACGAGATTTCCAAGGCCCCCATGGCCCCGAGTCTGGCCGGGACGGGAACTTCCACCCATGACGCCACGGGGAGAGAAGCCTCGGCGGATGATCTGCCGCTGACGGGGCCCTGCGCGCCCGACCATTCCCAGCCCGAATCGGTAGTCGGCCTCAGCGAGGAAAAGGTTTCCGCACTGGTAAAGGAAGTTGCCGGAAAGCTGGGGGAGTTCCGCAGCCATATCGAAACCGAATGCGACTATGTGGGAGAAGAATTCACCGAAGAGGCCCGCAAGATCCACTATGGCGAGGCCGAGGAGCGGGGAATTTATGGCGAGGCCACCGAGTCGCAGACCGAAGAACTGGCGGAAGAGGGGGTCGAGTTCTTCAAGATTCCCTGGGCGCGACGCCGCGATTCCTGACTGCCGGGCCTTTTACGGCCCCTCCTTGGTTACCAGCATCATAT
The DNA here is from genome assembly GCA_016776635.1 of Alphaproteobacteria bacterium. GTDB lineage: Bacteria > Pseudomonadota > Alphaproteobacteria > UBA11136 > UBA11136 > UBA11136. The sequence goes on along the minus strand of JADHSZ010000003.1, from coordinate 5,304 downwards.
AATTCACCTCCATGTCGCCTGACAGGCGCCAGGCGTTTGCCAGCGGGTCGAAGCTGACGCCCGTCATATGGGTAATCTCCATGTCGCCTGAGCGCAGATCATCGGCCAGTTCCGAGGGCCGGACGAATTTGTCCCATTGATGGGTGCCGCGCGGCAGCCAGCGCAGGACATATTCCGCGCCGATGATGGCGAAGGCGAAGGATTTCACGGTGCGGTTGAGGGTGGACAGGATCATGGCGCCGTCCTCCTTGAGGAGGTTGCCGCAAGAACGCAGGAACAGCGCCCGGTCGGCCACATGTTCCACCACTTCCATATTGAGGATGGCGTCGAAACGTTCCCCCGACCCGGCCAGGGTTTCGGGGGAACCGTGCCGGTAGTCAATGGCGAGGCCGCTTTGTTCGGCATGGGCCTTGGCGATGCGGATGTTTTTTTCTCCGGCGTCGAGGCCGGTAACCTGCGCGCCCAGTTCCGCCATGGGTTCGCATAACAGGCCGCCGCCGCATCCGATATCGAGAAGCCGCAGTCCCTCGAATGGTTCGGGCGTTTCAGGATCGCGTCCGAAATGGGCGCAGAGATGGTTACGGATATAGCCGATGCGGATGGGATTGAGGCGGTGCAGCGGACGAAAGTCGCCCTCCGGGTCCCACCATGCCTCGGCCAGGGCTTCGAAGTTTTCTATTTCTTGTGCATCAACGGTTCCGGCCATGGAACGTCTCCGAAGTTTGAATCAAGCGGGGTTTGCATCAGGTGGGGTTTGTATCAGGATGCTTGCCTGATCTTGGGTAAATTATGTATACGCGCTCCTAGACACCGCAACCACCGGTCTTTGAGGAAAGAAACTATGGCACGTATCGTGCAAAAATTTGGCGGCACGTCGGTGGCGGATATGGAGCATATCCGCAATGCCGCCCTGCGCGCCAAGGCCGAGCGCGATGCCGGTAACGAGGTGGTGGTGGTGGTTTCCGCCATGTCCGGCGTCACCAACCGTTTGGTGGGCTATGTCAATTCCATCGGCAGCCTCTGTGACGAGCGCGAATACGACACGGTGGTCTCAAGCGGCGAACAGATCACCAGCGGCCTTATGGCGCTGACCTTGCAGGATATGGGGGTTCCGGCCCGCTCTTGGCTGTCGTGGCAGGTTCCCATCGAAACCGACGACGCCCATGGCAAGGCGCGCATTCGCCGCATCGTGGTTGACGAGATTGCACAACGGCTTGGCGAGGGCGAGGTGGTGGTGGTTGCCGGTTTCCAGGGGGTAAGTCCGGAGAACCGCATTACCACCCTTGGCCGCGGTGGCTCCGATACCAGTGCGGTGGCGCTGGCCGCTGCCCTGGGAGCGGAAAGATGTGATATCTATACCGATGTGGACGGAGTGTATACCTGTGACCCCCGTATCGTTGCGTCGGCGCGAAAGCTCGATAAAATCACCTATGAAGAGATGCTGGAGATGGCGTCTCTCGGGTCCAAGGTTCTGCAGACCCGTTCCGTCGAAATGGCAATGAACTATAAGGTTTGCCTCCAGGTTCGCTCGAGTTCAGATGAGTCCCCCGGAACGCTTGTTGTTGATGAGGATGAAGTCGTGGAAAAGGAAGTTATCAGCGGAGTCACCTATAGCCGTGATGAGGCCAAGATCACCCTGGTCAAGGTGCCCGACCGTCCCGGTGTGGCGGCCAGTATTTTCGGCCCCCTGGCGGATGCCAATATCAACGTGGATATGATTGTCCAGAACGTCTCCGATGACGGCGCGTCCACCGATCTGACCTTTACGGTGGCCCAGGACGATCTTGACCGGGCCAAGGCGGTTCTCGAAGAACGGCAAGACGATCTGGCCTATGCCCAGCTGGTGCCCGATCCTGATGTGGCCAAGATTTCGGTCGTCGGTGTGGGCATGCGGTCTCATGTGGGCGTGGCTCAGCAGATGTTCAGCACCCTGGCCGAGAACGGCGTCAATATCCTGGTTATCTCCACCTCCGAGATCAAGATAAGCGTCCTGATCGAGGAAAAATTCACCGAACAGGCGTTGCGCGCTCTGCATACGGCCTACGATCTAGACGCAGCCTGAGATCATGACTGTGGTCGAAGCCAGGGCACGGCTGGACAGCCTGTGGCGTCGCGGACGGGAGTTTCTCGGCTGTGAATACGCCATTCTGGGCGGCGCCATGACATGGGTGTCGGAACACAACCTGGTGGCGGCCATTTCCAATGGCGGCGGGTTTGGGGTGCTGGCCTGCGGCTCCATGTCGCCCGATCTCCTGGCCCAGGAAATAGACCGCCTGGCGGCGCTCACCGACAAGCCGTTCGGGGTCAATCTCATCATCATGCATCCCGAGCTCGATGCCCTGGCCGATGTGTGCCTGGAGCGCAAGGTGAGTCACGTGGTGCTGGCCGGCGGCCTGCCCAAGAAGGGAATCATCGAGAAGCTTAAACAAGGCGGCGCGCGGGTCATATGTTTCGCGCCCACCCTGAAACTCGCCAACAGACTGGTGGGGCTGGGGGTCGATGCCCTGGTCATCGAAGGCATGGAAGCCGGCGGTCATATCGGCTCGGTTTCCACCAGTGTCCTAGCCCAGGAAATCCTCCCCCATATCCGCGAGGTTCCGGTCTTTGTGGCCGGGGGAATCGGGCGTGGCGAGGCTATCGTTTCCTATCTCGAAATGGGCGCCGCGGGTTGTCAGCTTGGCACCCTTTTTGTCTGCGCCAAGGAATCCGTCGCCCATCTCAGCTTTAAACAGGCGTTCATCAGGGCCAATGCCCGCGATGCCGTGGCCTCGGTTCAGCTCGACCCCCGTTTTCCGGTAATCCCGGTGCGTGCCCTGGCCAACCAGTCTTCGCGGGAGTTCACGGAACTCCAGCGCGAGGTCATCGACCGTTACAACAAGGATGAAGTGGGGCTTAAGGATGCCCAACTGGAGATAGAGCATTTCTGGGCCGGAGCTTTGCGCCGCGCCGTCATCGATGGCGACGTGGAAAACGGCTCCATGATGGCGGGACAGAGCGTAGGCATGGTGAAACAGGAACAACCAACCGCGGAAATCATTCGGGAATTGGTGGATCAGGCCGTTCAGGTTCTTGATTCCAGAGAAGGTTCCTAGGAAATGGCGGGCGCGGGTTTAAGCAAGTCGCGCCGCCTGCTTCATCGTGTCCGCAAGGTGATGGCGGCGCCTGGGACGCCCCAGGAGCGCCTTGACCAGCTGGTGCGGATTATCGCCACCGGCTTTGCCGCCGACGTCTGTTCGGCTTATGTCATGCGCCCCGGCAACATTCTCGAGCTTTTCGCCACTAAGGGGCTGAAGCGTAAGGCCGTCCATCTTACCCGGCTGCGCGTGGGAGAGGGCGTGGTGGGCGATATTGCCGCCCATGCCACCACCCTGGCGCTCTCCGAGGCGTCCTCCCATCCCTCCTATAGCTATCGCCCGGAAACCGGGGAGGAAAAATTCCATTCCATGCTGGGCGTGCCCATCCTGCGCGGCGGGCTGGTTATCGGCGTTCTGGTGGTCCAGCACGTGGCCCACAGGAAATACACCGAGGAAGAAAGCGAAACCCTGCAGACCCTGGCCATGATTCTGGCCGAGATGATAGCCGAAGGCGGCCTGGTGACCACCAGGGAACAGCGGCTGACCGACGGCATCGGCCTGTTGCCCCTGCGCCTGGAGGGCACCCAGCTCAGCCCCGGCATGGCCAGCGGCTTTGCCGTGCTGCATGAGCCCAGGCTGATCATCCATGATCCCATCGCCGAAGACCCCGAGGCCGAGTTAAAACGCCTTGGCGAAGCCATGTCGGGCATGTTCAGCGCCTTGGACGACCTGTTTTCATCGTCGAAGCTCGACCAGGGTGAAACCGGCGACATTCTGGAAAGTTACCGTATGTTCGCCGAGGACAGGGGGTGGGCGAAACGAATCCGCGAGGCCGTTGAAACGGGCCTGATCGCCGAGGCCGCCGTCCAGAAGGTTCAGGAGGATACGCGCGCCCGCATGAGCCAGATCGCCGACCCCTATCTGCGGGAACGGCTTCATGATTTCGACGACCTGGCCAACCGCCTGTTGCGTCACCTGTCCGGGAAAATCCGCACATCGGCCGGCATGGACCTGCCGGAAGAGGTGATTCTCGTGGCCCGCGCCATGGGCCCGGCGGAACTGCTTGAATATGATCCTCACAGACTCAAGGCGCTGGTTCTTGAGGAGGGCTCACAGACGGCCCATGTGGCGATTATCGCCCGCGACATGGACATCCCCGTGCTCGGCCACGTCAAGGGGGCGTTGGAGAGGATCGGCCCCCTGGAGCCCCTCATCGTCGATACCGACAACGAACAGATCATCATCCGGCCCAGCGGCGAGGCCCGCCGTGTTTTTGAAAACAATATCCGGGAACGGGCACAGCGCCGCGCCGCCTATGACGCCTTGCGCAAGCGTCCGGCGGTGACCAGGGACGGCGTTTCGGTGTCCCTGAATATCAATGCCGGTCTGTTGGCCGACCTGCCCCAGATGCAGGCCTGTGGCGCCGATGGAATCGGTCTCTATCGTACCGAGATTCCATTTATGGTGCGCTCCACCTTCCCCGATGTGGACGCCCAGACGACGCTCTATAAGAAGGTTCTCGATCGCACCAAGGGAAGCCCCGTGGTGTTCCGCACCCTGGATGTGGGGAGCGATAAAACCCTGCCCTATCTGCGTATGGAAGATCAGGAAAATCCGGCCATGGGATGGCGCTCCATACGCATCGGCCTCGACCGGCCAAGCATGCTGCGTCAGCAATTGCGGGCCTTGATCCGCGCCGCCGCGCGCCGCCGTCTGGATGTGACATTCCCCATGATCGCCGAAGTTTCGGAATTCATGGCGGCGAAGGATATCTTTCAGATGGAGCTTGATCGCGCCAAATCCAGGAAAGAACCCCTGCCCAAGGATATCCGTATCGGCTCCATGATCGAAGTGCCGGCGCTGGTCTGGCAGCTGTCCAGCCTCAAGGGGAAAGTGGATTTCCTTTCGGTGGGCAGCAACGACCTGATTCAGTTTTTCTTCGCCAGTGATCGCGGAAATCCGCATCTCACGGGGCGTTATGACACGCTGTCACCCGCCTTTTTGTCACTGTTGCGGCAGATCGTGGATATCTGTAACGATGCCGACATTGCCTTGGGGTTATGCGGGGAAATGGCGGGCCGTCCCCTGGAGGCCATGGCGCTTGTGGGGCTTGGTTTCCGCAATCTGTCCATGTCTCCCTCGGCCATAGGTCCGGTAAAAAACGCCATTCTTGGGATGGAATGTGAACCCCTGCGTGAATTTGTGGATATGCTGTGCCGGTCGAGCGACC
>JADHSZ010000046.1 GCA_016776635.1 Alphaproteobacteria bacterium | reverse complement strand
TAGATAACGATACGGATAGCGCCGTGAACGTCGGTTCAAAATTTCCCATGACGGTTGCCGGTTTCGAAACCCTGAAATCGGAGCTGGAGAAACTGAAGTCGGTGGAACGCCCTGAGGTGATCCAGGCCATCGCCGATGCGCGTGAACACGGCGACCTGTCCGAGAACGCCGAATATCAGGCCGCCCGCGAACGCCAGAGTTTCATCGAGGGCCGTGTGGCCGAACTTGAGGACAAGGTCAGCCACGCCCAGGTCATCGACCTCAGCACCCTGTCGGGAAAGAACGTGAAATTCGGCGCCACCGTGGTGCTGGCCGACGAGGACAGCGACGAGAAGAGCACCTATCAGATCGTCGGCACCGATGAAGCCGATATCAACAGCGGGCTGCTTTCCATTACCTCGCCGCTGGCCATCGCATTGATCGGCAAGACCAAGGGCGATTCGGTGGAAGTGACCCCGCCGGGCGGAGCCAAATCCTACGAGATCATCTCCGTCAAGTTTGCCTAGGCCCTAGTCCGTGTCCGGCGATCCGCTTCGAGGCCATCCGCCGCAAGAAGACATGTCGTCCCATAGCTGCTGGATCCTGAGCGAAGGCCATGCGGGGATGGAAAACCAGTGCATCGGCCTGGCCGAGGCCATGGGGCTCACCCCCGAGGTCAAGCGGGTGCGCTTCCGCTTCCCCTGGACCCGGCTGCCCGCGCGGATATGGCCCTTTCCCTTTCGCGCGGCGGCAAAAGGCAGCGATGTGCTGGCGCCGCCCTGGCCCGATATTCTGATTACCTGTGGTCGCCGCAGCGTGCCCCTGGCCCTCGCCATGCGACAGAAAAGCGCCCGCCACACCTTTACCGTCCATATCCAGAACCCCACCGTTCCACCAAGCGCTTTTCACATGATCGTAGCGCCGCAACATGACGGCCTCACCGGTCCCAACGTGTATGTGACCCACGGCGCTTTGCACCGGGTGACGGCGGCGCGCATGAAAGACGACGCGGAAAAATTCGCGCCGCTCTATGCCTCTCTGCCGCGCCCCCTGGTGGGGGTTCTGATCGGCGGCTCCAACCGGCGCTATCGCGTAGGGCAACGGGAAATGGCCGATCTCGGGGACAAGCTGCGGCAATTGCACGAGGAAAGCGGTGCCGGGTTTGCGGTGACGGCATCGCGGCGCACGGACGCGGTCACCATGGAGGTGCTGCGCGAGAAGTTGGCGGATGTACCCGCAGTGATCTGGGACGGCCGGGAAGGCGATGACGGCGAGCTTGATGAAAACCCTTATTACGGCATTCTCGGGCTTGCCGATCTTGTGGTGGTTACCTGTGATTCCATTTCCATGGTGAGCGAGGCCTGCGCCAGCGCAAAACCGGTTCTGGTGGCGCATTTCCCCGGAGGCTCGAAACGCTTTCACCATTTTCACCGGGCCATGGAGAAAGACGGCTATACCCGGTCCTTTACAGGCCGCTACGAGAGTTGGATGCCGCCGCCTCTCGATGATGTGTCGGGGGCCGTGGCGGCGGTGCGTGCCGCCTTTCTCGCCCATATGGAACAGAGGACGGGATCAGGGGTGGAATAAAGAGCCCCCCATTTTTTTGACCGGGGGAAAAAGCGTGCGTGCACCCCATGGGAAATCGGCTATAAATTCCCCATATCCATAGTCTCGCGCAGCCGTTCCACAGCCGCGCGCAAGTGCCCGCCGGCCATGATGAGTCCGCAAGGTAAGCCCGCAAGATGAGCCTCAATATCGATACCTTCACCAACCGTAACTGGCGGCCGGGAAATAATTTCGGCGGCAATACCCTGTTCAAGGCGCTGGGCCATCCGTTGGCGGCCGCCAAGGCGCGTTCTCTGGTGGCGGAAATCGCGGGCAGGGGGCCGGTGGCGGTTTATGACCCCCTGGGCGAGGCCGGGGATTTCAATAATTTCTATAACCTGGAAGCCTGTGATCTGGCTGGTGTTTTTGTCCAGGACGTGGAGGAAATCGGGTCTGAGCGTTTGGGCCAGACTGTACGTCCGGTCACCGAGTTGGCCGCATGTGGCTGTAAGACGGTTCTGGTGGCGGCCTTCGATGCCGCCCGGCTGATGGACAATATCCGCCATATGGTTCCGCAAGGCGCCCAGATGGTCAGTTTCGATGATATCCGCCTGCCCGATGACATGCTCACCAATGCCCGCAATTATCTGGCGCCCATCAATTTCGCCACCAATTTCGCTTTTCTGCGCGATGGCGGCGGCAATCATACCCGCGTCTTTTCCGCCAATTACTGGGGCGGCTATGGGGCCAAGGAGCCCGAGCTGTGGCTCTGTCTGTTCGATGAGGGAGGCGGGGTGCTGGCCGAATGGCGCGAGCAATTGCCCCATGCTGGCGGCACTTATGTGATCGACAGCGCGCAAGTGCGGGAGCGTTTCGGCCTCGGCGATTTCACCGGCACCTTGTTCATTCATGCGCTGCGTATCGCCGGTCACGATATCGTCAAATACGCCCTCGATACCTATGGCGACGATGACGAGGTTTTGTCCTGTTCCCATGACGCCAATGCCTGGCCCGCCGATCTCTACGCCGGTATGCCGGCGCCCGATGCGGGAGAAAAGGTCATCCTGTGGATTCAGAACAGCCATCCCGTGCCCATCCCGGAAAAGGGCATCGGCTTGAACGCCGTGGGTTCCCAGGACGTGCACTGGCTCGAAGAGACCATCCCGCCCTTCGGCACCCATGCCCTGGACGTAAGCACGTTGCTGCCCGAGGTGAGCTGGCCGACCCAGATCGAGATTCAGGCCGGGCGTTATTTCGTGCGCCCGCGCTATGAGGTGATCACGAAGGACGGGCGGCGGCGCATCGCCCACGCCAATGTGGAGCGCACCGATCTCGAATGCGATCCGCGCATCCCGGAGTTGGGCGACACCATGGGCAAGGGCTATATCATGCCGCTGCCGATATTGCCGGTGGCGGAATTCACCACCACCGCCCTGCCCACGCCGATGGCCACCTGCCAGCGCGACCTGCCCCTGAGCGCCATCCTGGTGGACGGCTCGGGCGAGGAAATAGACCGCCGTTTCCTGGGCTGTATCCCGCGCCGCGAGAGCCGGCCTCTGGATGTGGACGCCTGGATCGCCGAGACCGAAGGCGGCCTGCCCAGCGGCTACGGTCATGTGGAATTCGTCTATGACTTTCGCGAAGGCGGCGAGGCCGATGGCTGGCTGCACGGGTTCTGCCGCTATCAACAGCGCGCGAGCGGCCATATGGCCGAGACCATATTCGGCGCTCATATCTATAATACGGCGCTGACCTATAAGGACGAGCCCCAGTCCTATGCCACCCGCCCGCCGGGGCTTTCCACCCGTATCTTCCTGCGTCTGGGGAACGGCGCCACCGATACCATGTGCCACCTCATCTATCCCGCCTCCACGCCTTGGCACGAGACCTCCGATACCCGGCTTATTCTCCACAACGCGCAAGGCGAGGAAGTGGCCGAACGCACGGTCAACATTCCCTGTGGCGGTTCCCTGCACTGGCGCTATGGCGCCATGTTCGAGGATGCGGAGCGGAAAAGCGCCGGAGACAACGCCTATGTGCTGGTGCGCGACGTGACCTGCCGCCTGTTCGGCTATCATGGCCTGGTCAATGACGGCGCCGCTTTCTGTTTCGATCACATGTTCGGATTTTAGGAGTTCATCTCAAATGGCGGAGACGCATCATACCAAGGTTCTGATCCTCGGTTCCGGCCCCGCGGGCTGCACCGCGGCCATTTACGCCGCGCGCGCCAATCTCGAGCCCTTGATGGTGGCCGGTATCCAGCCCGGCGGCCAGCTCACCATCACCACCGACGTGGAAAACTATCCCGGCTTCGCCGATGTGGTCCAGGGGCCGTGGCTGATGGAACAGATGCAGGCGCAAGCGCAAGCCGTGGGTACGCGGAGGATTGCCGATATCATCACCGATGTTGACCTCTCCAAAAGGCCCTTCGTCTGTGCCGGCGATTCCGGCGATACCTATATGGCCGAGACCGTGATTATTTCCACCGGCGCCAGCGCCCGCTGGCTCGGCCTGGACTCGGAGAAAAAGTTCATGGGATTCGGGGTCTCCGCCTGCGCCACCTGTGACGGCTTTTTCTATCGCGGCAAGACGGTGGCGGTGATCGGCGGCGGCAATACCGCCGTGGAAGAGGCCATCTATCTCACCAATCACGCCGACAAGGTGACGCTGGTCCACCGCCGCGATGCCTTGCGGGCCGAGAAAATCCTCCAGGAGCGGCTGTTAAAAAATCCCAAGATCGAGGTGATCTGGGATTCATGTCTGGTGGATATCCTGGGCGATGAAGACCCCCCCGGCGTCACCGCGGCGCGACTGGAAAACGTCAAGAGCGGCGAGACCACGGATTTGCCCGTGGACGGGGTGTTTATCGCCATCGGCCATGACCCCGCCACCAAACTGTTCAAGGGCAAGCTGGATATGGACGAGGAAGGCTATATCACCAGCGCCCCCGACAGCACCGCCACCAGCGTGCCCGGCGTGTTTGCCGCCGGTGACGTCACCGACAAGGTCTATCGCCAGGCGGTGACGGCGGCGGGCATGGGCTGTATGAGCGCGCTGGAAGCGGAGAAGTTCCTCGCCGAACTGGAAGACTGAGCGCCCGCGCCACTGACCTCCGTTATCGCCGTTTGTTGCCAGCCTCCGCCGCCGGCCGGGGGCCCAAATATATTGCGGCTGTTGGCGACAACAATGTATCCGGCTGTGTATTCATAAGAATTCATGGAATGTGATTAGATGCGTCAATTTGCCGCATACCATCAATTGTTACGCGGTTTATTATTGAATACTTTCATAAGTCTTTGCGCATATTTGTTAACACCTTAGTATTTTTTCTGGTCCACATCTTCTCTCTTGAATTTTTCTTTGTTTATATCTTAGAATTTTTATTCAGGTTCGCTTCTTCTTTCTTAAATTTTTCTGTGGGAGAGCGCCATGGGTATTTGGGCTATGTCCGGCAAAGCGTGTCTTGCCGTGTGTCTTACCGGGGGAATCGCCGCCTTCGTGTTGGCGTTCGCGCCTGCCGCCGCACAGGCGCAGGAATCACAACTCCAGCAGCAGCTGGATGCTCTGCAGCGCCAGAACCAGATCTTGCAGAGCCAGACCGAGGCCCTGCAACGCCAGAACCAGGATGTTCAAACGCAGATGGAAGCACTGCGCGCCGAGATACAGCGACTCGCCGCGCAGCGCGCGCCGGTGGCTGGCCCGGATATGGAGCCCGGCCAGGAGCCCGGCCAGGAGCCCGCTGCCTTGGTGCCGCGGGTCGCCATTCCCGGCGGGCCGGCGGTGTCTTTCGGCGGCCAGTACCGCGTCAACGCCTACAATGTGGATAATGAAGTCGACAGCGCGGACGGCAGCGACAGCACCGCGGCCCGGCTGCGCATACGCCAGAACCTGGACATTGATTTCACCAAGCAGTTCCGGACCCATCTGCAACTGGAGCTCGGCCACACCACCGACAACGTAACAACCACCAACAACAGCTCGCGGGGCAACACCATCGCCGTGCGCCATGCCTTGATGGACTACACCTTCGGCAACGGCATCAACGCCCAGGCCGGTATCGTGCCGCTGAGCGACCGTTTCGGCGATGTCCTGTTCTCCGGCGACTGGGACTACAACCCGCTCGCCCTTTCTCTCACCGCTCCGCTGGGGGGAGGAGATTTACGCCTCTTCGCCGCTAATCTCTCGGAAGGGACGGAGACCACGTCCGAGGACGATTTCATCCACTATCAGCTGGATTACGTCCTGCCGTTTTCCCGCGGCCACGAGATCACTCTCGGGGGAACCCTGGCCAGTCTCCCGGATTCGGGCGGACAGAACGATTACCTCCATACCAATTACGGCATCGGCGGACGCTTCCGTCTTGCCGATGACATGTCTGTGCGGGGCTTCGTCCTGGGCTCCCACACCGACAGGCAACTTCTCGGCACCACCGACAGTGGCGATGGTTTCGCCGCCAAGCTTGAGTTCAATATGGGCGCTTTCGGGCTGATGGCGACCCACGCCTCCGGTGAATCCGACGGCGGCGGATTCCTGCCGCTCATGGCGCTGGCCCCTACCAACGGCTATTGGGGCTATACCGGCCTGCTCACCATTCAGGGGCCGACGGATACCGGTTTCGACGGCGATTCCGTCAATATCTCCAACAGCGGCTTCGGCCTGACCACCGTGCAGGCCAGATACGCAAGAGCACTGAACGAGGATTTCGACATCTATCTGGCGGCGGGCTGGTTCGGCAACAGCAACACCCCCAGCGGCCGCAGCAGCCTTGTGGGGAACGACTTCCTGGCCATGGCCACCTATCACTTCAACCCCATTCTGGCCCTCAATGCGGGGGTCGGCTATGCCATGCTGGAGGACAGCGTCAGCGGTTACAGCAATGGTGTGCTCGGTGGCGCCACCTTCAACCAGGCGCTCAACCAGGATCGCGACAAGGCCGCTCTCTTCCTGCGGCTGCAGGCCGAATGGTGAGGAGGCGGGGGCAGAGAATAAGAGAATAATTTATTTTAATTTTGTTGTGTAATTCGTATGTGTGAAACAATGTAGGAATCCGGGAACCGGGCGCACTTAAGGCTGGAAAGCCGTGCCGTCTTGGGAAAAATTCGTGAAAACCCGTATGGGGGAGGATCAGCGATGACCATGAAACGCACCATGATTGTGTTTGCCACGGCGGTGGCCGTCGTCGTTTTCGGCATCATTTCCGGCGCCAGCGGAGTCCGGGCCGCCGACACGCAGGCCCTTGAGCAGCAGATTCAGCAGATGCAGCAGGATCTGGGCCGGCTCATGAATGAACTGAAAGCGGTAAAGGAAGAGCAGGCCCGCAGCGCCGAGACCCGCGCCGCGGCCCACGCCGCGGGCAAGGCCGCAGCCGAAGCCAAGGCCAAGGAAGAGTTCAAGGTCTCCACCAAGGGCGGCATCAAGGTCGAATCCGGGGACGGTAACTTCAAGGCCATGATCGGCGGCCGCATCATGGCCGATGCCGCATGGTTCAACGAGGACAAGACCAGTATGGGCGACGGCACCGAGTTCCGCCGCGCCCGGCTGCATCTTGCCGGCACCATGTTCAAGGACTGGCACTTTAAGACCGAGTGGGACTTCGCCGGAAACGCTGCGGTGGCCAAGGACGTATGGATCAAATACACCGGCTGGAATTCCTTCCATAACCTGGGCGTCACCGTCGGCCATCACAAACTTCCGATGATGCTTGAGAACATGACCAGTTCACGCTTTATCTCTTTCATGGAGCGCAGCACCGCCCACGGCGCCTTCGTCGATGATATCGGCGACCGCCAGATCGGTGTTTCGGCGAACCTCAACGGCGCCAACTGGAGCCTCGCCGGCGGCATCTGGAGTGCCGACATGGACGACAATCCCGCCAGCGAGGGCGACGAAGACTGGCAGACTGGCGGCCGCCTGACCTACGCTCCTTACTACGACAAGGGCCGCATCCTGCATCTCGGGTTCTGGGGCAATTATTTCCAAAACCCGGACAGCTCCAACATCACCTTCGACCCCCGTCCCGAATCCCACATTATGTCCGGCATGGTCAGCACCGGCGCCATCACCACCACCGACGATCTGGTGCGCTGGGGCGGCGAGCTTGCCGGCGTCTATGGCCCGGCCTCGCTTCAGGGCGAATATGTGCACGCCAGCCTCGACCGCACCACGAGCGGCAATGTAAATACGGATTTCGATTTCTACGGCTGGTATATGGAGGGCAGTTACTTCCTCACCGGGGAATCGCGCAAGTACAAGGGCGGCGCCGGGAAATTCGACCGCGTTACGCCGTTGAAATCCCTCTACCAGGGCGGCCCCGGAGCGTGGCAGGTGGCGGCCCGCTTCAGCGCCGTCGATCTCGATGACGGGACCATTCTGGGTGGCCAGGAGCATAACTGGACTCTGGGGCTCAACTGGTTCGCCAACCCCTATACCCGCTTCAGCGCCAACTACATCTGGGTCAACAACAACAACAGCGCCACCAACAACAGCGCCAATCTGCACGCCGACGAGACCTCCGCCGGGGATGACGATCCGCAGATCTTCCAGATTCGCGGCCAGATCGATTTCTAGGCCCCGGATTCGAGACCCCCGGAACCGTTTTATACGGGTTTGACAACTTAAAGCCCCGCCGTTTCCCCGGCGGGGCTTTTTTATTCGCGCCCTTTATCCATGCCCCTTATCTGCGTCTTCTGTCGGTGCGCGGTGGTGTCAGCGCCTTGCGCTCCGAACGGATGAACGCGGCGGTGAGGCGGGCCATCTCGGTGTAGAAAGGCAGGCTGGATTCTTTCTCGACCTTTTCGCAAAAGGCCGGAATCCACAGAATAAGATGTTTGTCGAGGAAGGTTTTTTCCACCGCCAGGCAGTTGCCGGCCTCTTCACGGTCATCCTTCCCCCAGGCCCCGGCCTCCCGTGCCGTGAGCGCCTCCATGAATTCCAGCTCCACGGCGATGTGATCGGGCAGCCCGCTGTAGTCGGGTTTGTATTCGAAGCCCAGGGATTCAATGAAGCATTTTACCTGTGCGGTGGATTCGCCCCAAAGAGAACCAACCCCCTCGTCTTCCATATGGACGGAGGCGTGGGGTGAGATATGGCCGCCGGGACCGATGAACAGCCTAGTGTATTCCAGCGTCAGTTCTTTAAGCACATCCTCTTGAGGGCGTCCGAAAAAATCCTCGGCCAAGTGGACGCCCGCATTCGCCAGCGCGGCCCGGGTTTCGGGCTCGTTGATCCGGCTCAGGAGTTCGGGGCCGGGCTCCTGGCGATAAATCGCGGCCAGGAAACCGTAGAGGTTGCTGCGCTCCAGGGCCGTCCCGGCCATCGATTCCGGCTCGCCCGCCGGGTCGGGGGAGTGTTCCATGAGACTACACCTTGAGAGGAGACCACACCTTGGGAGAGATTACACCTTGGCGACCGTCACCACCGTATCCATCCAGCAATGCTGTCCGTTCACCGGATCGGGGTTGTTGGGGATGATCCAGTTCGGATGGACCCCGTTCCTGACCCACCACTTGCGTTTCAGGTCGGGATCATCGTCGCTGGCCATGGGGCTCTTGTTGCCGGAGGCGTAGCGACCGTACTCCCAATGACCACAGTGATGGGAGACGGAAATGATACCGGGAATGACGGCGGGAGTCACCTTGGCCGTGGTTTCCATTTCCCCGATAGCAGACGTGACGCGGATGGTGTCGCCCTCGGCGATACCGAGAACCGCCGCGGTTTCGGGATTAATCCATCCCGGATTGTTGTGATAAATCTCGGTCAGCCACTTGCAGTTCTGGGTGCGCGAGTGGCTCTGTACGTTGACCTTGTAGGTGGTGAGGATCAGTTCATTCGACCTCATGGTCTCGTGGGAGGGCACCGCCGTATAGGTGGGCAGCGGCGGAAATCCTTTTTCCTCCATGAGGCTGGAATAGATCTCGAAGTAGCCCGACTTGTTCACCTTGTCGGGCTTGAAGCCGCTATAAGTCGACGTGCCGATCTGCTGTCCCACGTAGCCCTTGTAGGCGTTCTTGGTGTGGGCGTAGCCCTTCTTCTTGGCTTCTTCCTCGCTCTTGGCCTTGGATTTATGCCAGTTCCAATAGGTGCCGGTGGCATCGTCGAGGATCACCCCGTCGCCGGCCAGCGCCTCGAGTTTCACGTGCTTGCGGTAGGAATAGTATTTCGGCTTGGCCTTGGGGTCGTGCCACACGCCCTGCGCCTTCATGTATTCGAAGCCGCCCACATCCTTGACCCCGGGGGTCATTTCGCAGGACTCGCGGACGAACTCTTCCTTCGAGTTGAAGCCCAGGGGGAATCCCATTCTCTCGGCCAGTTCGCAGCAGACGTCGCCGAAATCGCGCACTTCTCCGAGCGGGGCCACCATGGGCTGGCGTAAATAGTATTCCGCCACCTGGCTGGGCGAGACCATATCCTCCCAGTCCCAGCGTTCGAGATAGGTGGCGTCGGGCAGGATGAGGTCGGCCAGCGCCGCCGATTCGCTGTAGAAGGGGCTGACGCAGACGCTGTAGGGAATCAGGGACTCGTCCTTGAGCACCTCGATGTTTTCGCTCACCGCCCCGTTGGCGTAGACCGGTTCGTAGCAGTACCACATGTAGACATCGGGCCGGCCCGCGCGACCGTCCTTGATCATCTTCAGCACATGATGACTCATGTGATGGGTGGGGAACGCGGCTTCACCCTTGAACCCGTCGAGAATTTTCAGCTTCTTCGCCTTGGGCTTGTCCTTGGGTCCGTGCGGATATTTCCAACTCGCTCCCACAGCCTTGCAGCGGCCGCCTGGGTTGTCGATGTTGCCGGTGATCGCGGCCAGCGTCTGGACCGCCCGTTCGGTGTCGTTGCCGTTTTCATGGGCGACCGCGCCGCGGTAGCTGAGGAGGCAGGCCGGTTTGGAGGTGGCGAACTCGACGGCCACCGAGCGGATCGTGTCGGCGCTGACGCCGCTGATCTTCTCCGCCCATTCGGGCGTGTACTGGGCGAAGTGGGATTTCAGCACCGCCACTTTCTCCGCCACCGTGGCGTCGGGATGGGCCGTGACCTTGCAGAATTCCAGGAAGTTCTCGCCCTCGCCGCGATAGAGGTCTTCTTCCATGACCACGTTGCACATGGCAAGCACCACCGCCAGGTCGGTGCCGGGCTTGATGGGAACCCACCGGGTGGACTTGGCCGCGGTGTTGGACAGACGCACGTCGAAGGTCACCATTCTGACGTCGCGGTCCACCAGCGCCCGCGCCAGGCGTTCGGCGATCGGGGTGTGATTGGTATGGGCCTCCAGGCAGTTGCTGCCGAAGTTCAGCACAAAGCGCGTATTGTCGATGTCCCAGTTATCGTAGTGCGAACCCCAGGTCAGTTCCTGGGCGGTCCACTTGCCGCCCTCGCAGATGCTGGTGTGGTTGCCGATGGTCTTGGTCCCGTAGGTAGCCAGGAAGACGCTTTTGATGAGCTTGCTGGCGCTTGCCTTCATGCGCCCATAGTGGAACATGAATTTCTCCGGGTGCCCGTCGTCGCGCAGCTTCTCCAGGCGCGCCGCGACTTCCGTCAGCGCCTCGTTCCAGGAGACCCTCTTCCATTGTCCTTCGCCGCGCTTGCCGACGCGCTTGAGGGGGTAAAGAATGCGGTCCGGGTCGTAAACCTGGTTCACCCCCGCCTGTCCTTTCGCGCAGAGGTGTCCCTCGGTGCGGATGGAGTTCATCTGCGGTCCGATTGAAACCAGCCGCTGGTTCTCCACATAACCGACGAACGGACAACGGGTGACGCACTGCCAGCACGCCGACGGGATGGCCTTGCGTTCCTCCCCCGTCTTGGGGGAGAAGCCCTTATTGCCCTTGAAGCGCAGTTCCCTGGCGGCGGTGAGGGCAGGCGCTCCGGCGAATCCCGCCACCGCGGTCACGGCTCCCAGCTGCAGAAATTCACGACGCGTTGCCATCTTGACCTCCTTAGATTCCGATCGGGCCGGTGATCTGACCGGCGATGACGACCACATAGCGCAACATGAAACCACCGACGATAACGGCTGCCGGGACGATGAGTTCGATGCTTCTCGGCACCGCAAACTCTCGATGGTAGACCAGCTTGGGAACCACGTAATAGAGCTCCGCAAGGGCGGGCAGGATAAGACCGATCGCCACCACGCCGATCCAGAACGGCACCGCCAGGCTGCCTCCGAGCATAATGACGGATATTGCATGCCTCACGTCGCCGACCGTCAGATAGGCGAATATGAGGAACAGGAAAATCGCCACAATTTCGAATCCGATGAGCAGGGTGTCCGAAAACGTCAGCAGATAATTGCTGTGGTGGAATCCCTTTTTGGCTGCAGCATCGGCGCCTTTCCCTGGCAACATGGCGCGCGCGAACAGGATGAGGGCGGTGCCGGTGGACAGGGACGAAAGCAGGAACAACAGGGCCACCAGGGGCGTGTTCCAGAACGGCCGCGCGGCCATGGCGCCCAACAGGACGCCGGTATAGACGGCGACGCTGATGCCCAGGGGCACGTTGACCCAGGCCAGGGCCCGTTTCAAACCTTCCCGGTTGAGCCCCAGCATGGGCATAAAGGGAACGAAGGTGCAGGCATAGACCAGGCTGGTCCCGATGAACAGCGTCAGCAGCCAGGTGCCGATGGACATGGGCGAGAGGTTGATGACCAGGTAAAGGTTGATCCACTTGAACCAGTCCCCCACCTGGAACGAACCAAGCTCGAATATCAACAGCCAGCAGCCGAAAATAACGGGGATCGGGGCCAGAAAGGCGCCATAGCGCGCCACGGTGACATGGTCCTCACCGAATGCGCCGCCGTTGCCGCGCAGATAGACGTAAGCGCTGACGGTCAGGGCGCCGGCGCCGAGCCCCGCAAGGAACAGGTAAAAGATAACGGGCAGGCCCCAATAGATTTCCGCAACCATGGCTACCTCCTTGCCTCTTGTTCGCGGTGCGTGGTCACCCGCACGTGCTGCCCTTTTTCCCTATCGGACTCGTCTGCGTGGTCGGCGGCGATGTAATAGACGTTGGGCTCGGTGCCCATTCCCGGCCGCAATACGGAAACCGGGTTGGTGGCAAGCCGCTTCGAGATTTCGCTATGGGAATCGTTGAGGTCGCCGAAAATCCGCGCATCGCCGATGCAGGACTCCACGCATGCCGGAACCAGGCCCTGGGAAACGCGGTGCAGGCAGAAATCGCATTTGTCCGCCGTTCCGGTGATGGGATTGATGAAACGCACATCATAAGGGCAGGCCTGGATGCAGTATTTGCAGCCGATGCAGATGTCCGGATCGACGACGACGATGCCGTCTTCGTCGCGCTTGAAGGTCGCCCCCGTGGGGCACACATCCACGCAGTCGGGCTGTTCGCAGTGATTACAGAGCCGCGGCAGGAAACTGCGGGAAACGTTCGGGTATTCGCCCTTTTCCACATATTCGACCCAGGAGCGGGTCTTGCCCAGGGGGACGTCGAATTCCGCCTTGCAGGCGACGCTGCAGGCCTGGCAGCCGATACAGCGGCGCACGTCGATAAGCATGCCGTAACGGGTCTTGGTCCCGGATTCCGCGCCACGGGCGGCCTTGGGTATGGAAACGGCGGCGACCGCCGTTCCGGCTCCGGCCAGCGCTCCCTTGAGAAATTCCCGGCGTTCCGAGACGCCACTGATGTCAGTCTGGTCTTTCATTGATGCCCCCCAAAACTTTAAAGCGAACTAATGCTTCCGGGTGCGTTTCCTCATCAAGTCATCGGGAATCGATGAGGGAATTGTTCTATAAGTATAATTAAAGTATTTAAGAGTACTCCGTGGCAAATTGTCGCCCTTACAGTAGTTAATGTATTTACCCCACTATTTAACTGGGTTGTTCTTTACATCTCCAAATCAGAAGACGCTGGTTAAACTCGCCGGATATGGTGATCCCGGCCGGTGGCGTTCGTTTAATAATGTAATCTGGAAGAATCCGGAAACAGCCCCCCGGCGGGCGTTTTCTCCACGGTGTGCGATTTTGCCGCATCCCGGATAGGAACGGAGGCCGGGGGCTGTTGCGATGCCGTCAGCTCTTACATAAAGAGCTTCTGGCCCCTCATGCCGGGGCCGGCATAGAGATCGGTGACGAATTCGCCATAGCCGTTATAGATGCGGGTAGGCACCTTCTCGTCCGATCCCAGCAGCCGTTCCTTGGCCTGGCTCCAGCGCGGGTGGTCCACGTCCGGGTTCACATTGGCCCAGAAGCCGTATTCCCGGGGCCCGAAGGTTTCCCAGAAGGTAGTGGGGCGTTTGTCGGTGAAGGAGAAACGGACGATGGATTTGACGGACTTGAAGCCGTATTTCCACGGCACCGCCAGGCGCAAAGGTGCGCCGTTCTGTTTGGGTATGGGCTTGCCGTAGATGCCGGTGGCGATGAAGGCCAGTTCGTTGGTGGCCTCGGCCAGCGTCAGCCCCTCGGTATAGGGCCAGGGATACCACACCTGTTTCTGGCCCGGGGCCACGGCGGCGTCCTTGAAGGTCTGCATCATCAGGTATTTGGCGCCGCTGGAAGGCCGCGCCAGCTCCACCAGCGCCTTTAAGGCGAACCCCGACCACGGCACGGTCATGGCCCAGGCCTCGACGCAGCGGTGGCGGTAGACTCTCTCTTCCAGGGGCATCTTGGCCAACAGCTCGTCGATGCCGATGGTGAAGGGCTTTTCCACCATGCCGTCTATGGTCACGGTCCAGGGCCGCAGGGGGAGCTTCTGCGCCGCCTTGACGATGTTCTTGTGGGAGCCGAATTCGTAAAAATTGTTATAGCTGGTGGCGTATTTCTCCGGTGTCATGTCGCGCGCCACGGTATAGGTCTCGTTGCGGGGCACCGGATAGAGCCCGGCCGAAGGGTCGGCCTCCCGTTCCTCCTCGGCGCAGGCGGCTATGGGCAGGGTGAGCGCGGGAACCGCCAACAGCGGCCCGGCGGCGGCGGTTTTGATGAGGCTGCGGCGGATGCGAAAGAGGGATTCGGGGGTGGCCTGGGAGTCGGGGAGTTCCCAGCCGCGTTTGGATTTGATCAGCATATGTTCACCGCCATTGGGTTTGGGCAATCGGGTTGTGGTTGCCCTTCCATATAGGCAGCGGATCGTCACACACAAATCACTTGTTTGTGAGAGCGGGGGGGGTCAGGACGCCTTTTTGGCCTCGGCGCGGGCGGCAACCACCTGGTCGGCATCGCGGCCCGAAAGTTCCTGCATGTGATCGAACTCGAAGGTATAGCTGCCGGCCCCGAAGGTGAGCGAGCGCAGTTCGATGATGAGGTCGTGAATCTCGGCCCGGGGCATCAGGGCGGAAACTTCGTCCCAGCTTTTCCAGCCGGGCTTGGCGTCGAAACCCAGTATCTGGCCGCGGCGGCCGGAAATCACCCGCTGCGCCTTGGAGGTAAATTCCGAGGGCAAAGAGAGAGTGACCTTGGAGATGGGCTCCAGCAGCACCGGCTTGCATTGGGGCAGGCCCTCGCTCATGGCCAGCCGTCCGGCCTGTTTGAAGGCCATTTCCGAACTGTCCACCGCGTGGTGCTGGCCGTCGGTCAGGGTCACCGAAAGGTCGACCACGGGAAAGCCCAGCGGACCCGATGTGAGGTATTCCTTGGCTCCGTTTTCCACCGCCGGGATGAACTGGCGCGGCACACGGCCGCCCACCACCTTACTCTCGAACTTGAACCCGGACCCCCGGGGCAGTGGCTTGATGTCCACATGAACGTCGCCGAATTGGCCGTGGCCGCCGGTCTGGCGTTTGAAACGGGCATGCTGGGAGATCGGCTTGGCGATGGTCTCGTTATAGGGCGTCTGGGGTTTTTTCATGGTCACCGAGGACAGGTTGAACTTGTTCTTGAACCTGTCGGCGGCGATCTGGAGATGCATTTCGCCCTGGCCCCACAGCACCAGTTCGTGGGTGTCGGGATTGTTTTCGTGGGAAAGCGAGGGGTCTTCCTCGCTGACCTTGGCCAGCGCCTCGGAGAGTTTCACCTCGTCGCTGCTTTTATCGGTGGAGATGGCTGCGCTGTACATGGGGGGAAGCGGCTCGGGGAAGGATTCCAGGCCCTCGGGAGCCTTGCCCGAGGGCGTCAGTATGTCGCCGGTCTTGGCGCCCTCCATCCGCCCCAGGGCCGCCACCTCGCCCAGCTTCGCCGTGCCCAGTTTTTCATGTTTCTCGCCGGTCAGGCGGAACATGCCGCTGGCATGGGCGCCGTTCAGGGTGTCGTTGTCCTTGATGGCGCCGCGAAAGACGCGGACCAGGGACAGCTTGCCGAGATGGGCGGCATGAACGGTCTTGAAAATCCAGGCCAGGGCTTCGCCCCCGGCCTCGATGCCGAGCCGCTCCGCGGTGGTTTCTGGCCCCGGCGTGTCGTGGCGCAGCGCCTTCAACAGGCGGCGCACCCCCTGGTCGTTTTCCGCCGAGCCGAAGAACACCGGCACCACCTTGTCGTCGGCGATGTCCTTTTTAAGGAACTGGTAGATTTCCTCCTTCGGCGGCACCACGTCCTCGATCAGCTTGGTCAGCAGGTCGTCGTCGAAATCGGCCAGCGTTTCCAGCATTTCCATGCGCGCGGACTGTTCGCTTTCCTGTAATTCGGCGGGAATTTCCACCAGGTCGGAGGCCGATCCGTCCTTGTAGTTGTAGGCGCGGTCGCTGATGAGGTCCACGTAGCCCTTGATGGTCTCGCCGTCCTGGATCGGCACCTGACGCATCACCAGCGGCCGTTCCGAAACCGTCTGATAGGCGGCGAGAACGTCGGAAAGGGTGGCCTCGGTATGGTCCACCTTGTTGATGAAGATCATGTGCGGGATGTTGCGGTCGTCGAGAAAGCGCAACAGCGGCGACAGCATGACGGCGCGGTCGGTTTCGGGCTCCACCACCACCACGGCGATGTCGGCGATGCTGAGCGTGTCCTGGGCCTCCTGGGAAAATTCCACCGAACCGGGACAATCTATAAAGGTCCACTGGTCGTCGAGATAGGTGGCAGGCGCCGCGGTCAGTTCCGTGCTCATATCGTGGGAGCGGGCTTCGAGGGAGCTGTCGCCCACCGTGTTGCCGTCCTTCACCGTGCCCTTGCGGTGGATGGTTCCGGTAATCGAAAGCAGGCTTTCAAGAAGCGTGGTCTTGCCGCTGAGATACGGCCCCACCAACACCGCGCAGCGCGGTTCCGCGAGCTGTGTCACTGTTCCCTCCCCATTGATGCCCCGTTTCGGGGCGCGCCCTTGACCGAGGCGGCTTCTTAGTCAGACATGTTTCCAGTCCCGCTGTCGGGATGCAAGGAAAATACGGCGGGGGCGGGTGTGGCAGGGGGCCTTAGAGTCTTTCTAGGTACCGTCCGCGAAGGGGGAAAGCGCTTCGACGATGGCGCTGTTTGCCGGGGTGTCCACGCCCATTTCCGCGCCCAGCCGCACCACCGCGCCCGAAAGCCAGTTCAGTTCCAGGCGGCGGCCGTGTTCCAGGTCTTCGAGCATGGAGGCCTGGTAGGAATCGGGCATGGCCTCCATGCGCGGCAGCCAGGCCGCCACCGGGTCTTCGCGAAAGGTGACGCCGCGCGCGGTGGCCAAAGCCGCGGCCTCGCCCATGGCGGCCAGGAACATGTCCCAGTCTTGCGGGTTGTCGCGCAGCGGGCCGATGGGCTGGCGGCGCAGGGCGGTCATGCCGGAAAAGGCCACCAGGAAGATGAATTTCTCCCACATGACGCGTTCGATATTGCCGCTGAGACGCGCTGCCACGCCGGCGGCTTCGCAAGTCGCGGCGAAAGCTTTCCCCCGCGCGCTCTTGCCGCCGCTCATGTCGCCCGCCCCAATTTCCCCAAAGAAAATCTTATCGAGCTTGCCGTTATGGGAAATCACGCCGGGTTCGGCGATGCGCGCCGAAATATGGGCGGTGCCGCCCATGACTCTGTCCTCGCCCAGGATCGCGGCCAGTTGTTCCGGCCCATCGACGCCGTTCTCAAAAGGGATGACGATGGTGTCGGGGGGCAGAACGGGGGCCAGAGATTCCCCCGCGGCCTCCATGTCCCACAGCTTGACGCAGACCATGACCACGTCCGCGCCGTTCTTCAGGGCGTCGGCCACATTATCTGTGGCGGAAACTTGCGCCAGATGGAGATCGCCGAGCGGGCTTTCCAGCTTGAGGCCGTTTTCGTTCATGGCCTTAAGGTGCGCGCCGCGGGCGATGAAGGTCACGTCCTGCCCGCCCGCCGCCAGCCGGGCGCCGAAATAGCCGCCCACGCCGCCCGCGCCGAAGACCACGATTTTCATGGGGCCGGTTTTCCGTAACCCGCTATTGCAGGGCGTCCACGGCACGTTTGATGCGCGCGCAGGCCTCGCTCAGGGCGTCGGTGGATGTGGCGTAGGAAATGCGGAAATAGGGCGACAGGCCGAAGGCCTCGCCCTGGACGCTGGCCACGCCCTCGGCCTCCAACAGATACGTGACGAAATCGCCGTCGCTCTCGAGAACCTTGCCGTCCGGGGTTTTGCGGCCCATCAGCGCGGCGCAGGAGGGATAGACGTAAAAGGCGCCTTCCGGGGTGAGGCAGGAAAGCCCCTCGATCTCGTTGATGAGTTTCACCACCATGTCGCGGCGTTCGGTGAAGACGGCATTGCGCTCGGCGATGAAGTCCTGGGGGCCGTTGAGGGCCTCAACGGCGGCCGCCTGGCTCACCGAACAGGGGTTCGAGGTGCTTTGGGACTGGACCTTGGACATGGCCTTGATGAGGTCGGCCGGGCCACCGGCATAGCCGATGCGCCAGCCGGTCATGGCATAAGACTTGGAGACGCCGTTGATGGTCAGGGTGCGGTCATACAATCCGGGCTCCACCTGGGCCGGGGTGACGAAGGTGAAGCCGTCATAGACCAGATGTTCGTACATGTCGTCGCTCATGACCCAGACGTTGGGATGGCGCATCAACACATCGGTGACGGCCTTCATGTCGTCATGGCTGTAGGCGCCGCCGGTGGGGTTGCTGGGTGAATTGAGAATGAGCCATTTGGTGTTCTCGGTGATGGCCGCTTCCAGTTCTTCCGCCTGGAGCTTGAAGCCGTTTTTCTCACCGCATTCGACGATCACCGGCGTGCCGTTGGCGAGCAGGGTCATGTCGGGATAGGAAACCCAGTAGGGGGCCGGGATGATGACCTCGTCGCCGGGATTGAGCGAGGCCATGAGGGCGTTGTAGAGCACCTGTTTGCCGCCTACGCCGACAATGATCTGGTCGGCCGCGTAGTCGAGGCCGTTATCGCGCTTGAACTTCTCGGCGATGGCCTGTTTCAGGGCCGGAGTGCCGCCCACGGCGGTGTATTTGGTGTCGCCCGCCTTGATGGCGGCGATGGCCGCCTCCTTGATGTTGTCGGGGGTGTCGAAGTCGGGCTCGCCGGCGCCGAGACCGATGACGTCGCGTCCGGCGGCTTTGAGCTCCGCGGCCTTTTGGGTCACGGCCATGGTGGGTGAGGGTTTGATGCGGGACAGCGAGTCGGCGATGATGGACATGAAGGATACTCCTTGGAAATAAGAAGGCCGAAATTACGCCCCCCGCCCCCCACAGGCAAGGGCCGGGTAGGTCCGCGGGGTGCGCCTCTTTTCTTTACGCACTCGCTGGCGCATAACTGAGCCATGGCACAAACCACAGAAAGCCCGGAACGAGAGCAATCCGGCGGCGCGCGGGACATCCATGCAGACGCCGCGGGCGGTTTCCGGCTGGTTTCCGAATTTACCCCCGCCGGCGACCAGCCCCAGGCCATCGCGGCGCTGATCGCGGGGCTGGAAGGCGGCGAACGCGAACAGGTGCTGATGGGCGTCACCGGCTCGGGCAAGACCTTCACCATGGCCCATGTGATCGCCGCCACCGGCCGTCCGGCACTGGTTCTGGCCCCCAACAAGACCCTGGCGGCCCAGCTCTATGGTGAGATGAAGGGATTCTTCCCCGATAACGCGGTGGAGTATTTCGTTTCCTATTACGACTATTACCAGCCCGAGGCCTATGTGCCGCGCTCCGACACCTTCATCGAGAAGGAATCCTCGGTCAACGAACAGATCGACCGCATGCGCCATTCCGCCACCCGCGCGTTGCTGGAGCGCCGCGATGTGGTGATCGTGGCCAGCGTGTCCTGCATTTACGGCATCGGCGACGCCGAGACCTATTCCTCCATGACCGTGACCCTGGAAAAGGGCCAGCAGCTCAACCGCAACGATTTGCTGCGGCGGCTGGTGGAGCTGCAATACCGCCGCAACGACACCGATTTCCAGCGCGGCGCCTTTCGCGTACGCGGCGACGGCGTGGAAATCTTCCCCGCCCATCTCGAAGACCTGGCCTGGCGGCTGTCCCTGTTCGGCGACGAGATTGATTCGCTGACCGCCTTCGACCCGCTGACGGGCGAAAAGACGCAAAGCCTGGACGCCATCACGATCTTTCCCAACAGCCATCACGTGACGCCCAAGCCCACATTACAGAAGGCGGTGAAAACCATTCGCGTGGAACTGGCCCAGCGGCTGGCGGAATTCCGCGAAAAGGGGCTTCTTCTGGAGGCCGAACGGCTGGAACAGCGCACCAATTTCGACCTCGAAATGATCGAGGCCACCGGGGCCTGTGCCGGTATCGAGAATTATTCCCGCCACCTCACCGGACGCAAGCCGGGCCAGCCGCCGCCCACTCTGTTTGAATACCTGCCCGAGGACGCCGTGCTCATCGTCGACGAGAGCCACGTCACCGTGCCCCAGCTCGGCGGCATGTACCGCGGCGACGCCAGCCGCAAGACCACCCTGGCCGAATACGGCTTTCGCCTGCCCTCATGCCTCGATAACCGGCCCCTGAAGTTCGAGGAATGGGATGCCACGCGGCCGCAGACCATGTTGGTTTCGGCGACGCCGGGGCCGTGGGAGCTGGAACGCACCGAGGGCGTCTTCATCGAACAATTGGTGCGGCCCACGGGGCTCATCGATCCGGTATGTCTGGTGCGCCCGGTGGAAACCCAGGTGGACGACCTGATGGCCGAATGCCGCGAGGCGGCGGCAAAAAAACAGCGCGTGCTGGTGACCACGCTGACCAAGCGCATGGCCGAGGATTTGACCGAATACCTGCACGAGGCCGGGGTCGCCGTGCGCTATATGCATTCCGACATCGAGACCCTGGAGCGTATCGAGATCATCCGCGATTTGAGGCTCGGCGTCTTCGACGTGCTGGTGGGCATCAATCTGCTGCGCGAGGGGCTGGATATTCCCGAATGCGCGCTGGTGGCCATTCTCGACGCCGACAAGGAGGGCTTTTTGCGTTCGAAAACCTCGCTGGTGCAGACCATCGGGCGGGCCTCCCGCCATGTGGAAGGCCGGGTCATTCTTTACGCCGACAAGATAACGGAGTCCCTGGACTATGCCCTGGCCGAGACGGCGCGGCGGCGTGAGAAGCAACAGGCCTATAACGCCGCTAACGGCATCACCCCGGAATCGGTGAAAAAAGCCATCGGTGACATTTTGGGCAGCGTCTATGAACAGGACCATGTGACGGTGGGGCTGGGCGAGGACGGCGGGGAGCATCTGGTGGGCGCCAACCTCAAGACCCATCTGGCGGGGCTGGAGAAGCGCATGAAGACGGCGGCGGGTGATCTGGAATTCGAGGAGGCGGCGCGGTTGCGCGACGAAATCAGGCGGCTCGAGGCCGACGACCTGGGGCTGGCCACGGAGCACGGGCCGCGCAAGCCGGGCGGGCGTTCGCAATTCGGCCGCGCCGGCGCCAAACCGCGCCGGAAGAAGAAGGGCAAGGGGCACAGCCGGAGAAGGGGCTAGGGGGCTTCTGGGCGAAAATGATGGAGAAAAATGTCACACCCGCCCGAAACGCCCTGTTCGACCGTTCTTTTTCTCCGCTAGAATAGGGGGAACCGCGCCGTTACGTCATCAGGAGCGTTGCTTCTGTTGCCGCCGCCACACCACCTGGGGAGCCGCCGACCGTCATGGGCAGGGCATTGACCTCTTTTCTGCGTCTTCTGGGCGGTGCCTGCCGCGATATTCTTCCTATTATCCTCGTCATTGCCTTCTTCCAGATTTTCGTCCTCGACCAGCCGTTGCCCAATTTGGGCGCTATCGTCACGGGTATGGCGCTGGTGATTTTGGGGCTCGCCCTGTTCGTCCAGGGGCTGACGCTGGGCCTGTTTCCCATCGGCGAATCCATGGGCGGGGCCTTCGCCGAGAAGGGCAGTCTGTTGTGGCTCATGGCTTTCGCCTTTGCGCTGGGCGCCGGCACCACGGTGGCCGAACCGGCGCTGATCGCGGTGGCGGGCGAAGCGGCATTCACCGCCGCCGATGCCGGGCTGATCCCGGACACCGAAGCCGCCATGAAGTCCTATGCCGGAGGTCTGCGCTATACGGTGGCGGTGTCGGTGGGGGTGGCCCTGGTGATCGGGGTGTGGCGCATTCTCAAGGGCTGGCCGCTGCCCTATCTGATTATCTCGGGCTATCTGATCGTGGTGGTGCTGACTTTCTTCGCGCCCCCGGAGATCGTGGGTATCGCCTATGATTCCGGCGGCGTCACCACATCCACCGTGACGGTGCCGCTGGTGACCGCGCTGGGGCTGGGTCTGGCCACCGTGATCAAGGGCCGCAACCCCATGATCGACGGCTTCGGGCTGATCGCCTTCGCCAGCCTGACGCCGATCATTTTCGTCCTCGTCTACGGCATGTGGAGCTAGAGCGGATGCTTTACGATTTCCTGTCCATATTGGGGGATACGATCCTCGACGTGGCCCCCATCATCGCCATCCTGTTCGGCTTCCAGTTCCTGGTGCTGCGCCGCAAAGTGCCGCATTTTCCTATGGTATGTATCGGCTTCGTTCTGGTGGTTCTGGGGCTGGCCCTGTTCCTGGTGGGACTGGAGGAGGCCCTGTTCCCGCTGGGCAAGTCCATGGCCCTGCAATTGACCCAGAAGGCCTATGTGGACGCAGCCGATATCACCACCACCGGGGCCATCGCCTGGTACCATTATATGTGGGTCTATCTGTTCGCTGCGGCTATCGGCTTTTCCACCACCATTGCCGAGCCGGCGCTGATCGCGGTGAGCCTCAAGGCGAGCGAGAATTCCGGCGGCGGATTAAGCGCCTGGGGTCTGCGCGTGGCGGTGGCGGTGGGCGTGGCCGCGGGCGTGGCGCTGGGCACCTTCCGTATCGTCACCGGGCTGCCGCTGCATTATTTCATTATGGCCGGTTATGGGGTGGTCATCGTCCAGACCATCTTTGCCCGCAAATGGATCATTCCCCTGGCCTATGATTCCGGCGGCGTCACCACATCCACCGTGACGGTGCCGCTGGTGGCGGCGCTGGGGCTGGGGTTGGCGGGCGCCATACCGGGGCGCTCGCCCCTGATTGACGGCTTTGGCCTGATCGCCTTCGCCAGCCTGTTTCCAATAATGACCGTGATGGGATACGCTCTGCTCGGCGATTGGCGCGCGCGCAGTAGCACTCCCCCCGAGGAGGAGAAAGAACCATGAAATTCAAGCTGATCATGGCGCTGGTGAGCGACGACAAGACCGAAGAGGTCTTGCAGGCGGCGCGCGATGCCGGGGCTACCGGCGCCACCATGATTTCCAGCGCCCGCGGCGAGGGGCTGGAACCGCCCAAGACCTT